>NZ_JALNTY010000001.1:300000-597500 GCF_023161965.1 Anaerosoma tenue | reverse complement strand
GAAACAGCCCAGACCGCCCGCTAAGGTCCCTAAATTCATGCTAAGTGGCAAAGGATGTGCGTTTGCACAGACAACCAGGATGTTGGCTTAGAAGCAGCCATTCATTTAAAGAGTGCGTAATAGCTCACTGGTCAAGTGGACACGCGCCGACAATACACGGGGCTCAAGCATGATACCGAAGCGGCGGACTTCACGTTTACGTGGAGTGGTAGGGGAGCATTCTGTACTGGGTCGAAGCGGGTGGGTGACCGTCCGTGGACTGTACAGAAGAGAGAATGCTGGCATGAGTAGCGAGAGAAGTGTGAGAAACACTTCCGCCGTATGCCTAAGGGTTCCTGGGCAAGGCTAATCCTCCCAGGGTCAGTCGGGAGCTAAGGCGAGGCCGCAAGGCGTAGTCGATGCACAACAGGTAGACATTCCTGTACCACTGACAGTGCGTTATTACCGATGGGGTGACGGAGAAGGGTAGCTGAGCGCGGTTCTGGACGTCCGCGTGAAAGGCTGTAGGGTTCAGGGTAGGCAAATCCGCCCTGTATATGCCTGAGAGCTGATGACGAAGCGATAGAGTGAAGTCAGTGATCCCATGCTTTCAAGAAAAACCTCTAGGGAGTGCTGTGGGTGCCCGTACCCCAAACCGACACAGGTAGGCAGGTAGAGAATACCAAGGCGATCGAGAGAACTACGGTTAAGGAACTCGGCAAAATGGCTCCGTAACTTCGGGAGAAGGAGCGCCCCGGTCCGTGATCATCTTCGCGGTGTGAGCGGACGGGGGCCGCAGTGAAACGGCCCAAGCGACTGTTTACTAAAAACACAGGACTCTGCAAAGTCGTAAGACGACGTATAGGGTCTGACGCCTGCCCGGTGCTGGAAGGTTACGAGGAGGGGTAAGCCGCAAGGCGAAGCTCTGAATCTAAGCCCCAGTAAACGGCGGCCGTAACTATAACGGTCCTAAGGTAGCGAAATTCCTTGTCGGGTAAGTTCCGACCTGCACGAATGGCGTAACGATTTGGGCGCTGTCTCAACCGTAGACTCGGCGAAATTGCATTATTCGTGAAGATGCGAATTCCCCGCGGAAGGACGGAAAGACCCCGTGAACCTTTACTACAGCTTGACATTGATATTTGGTTTGTCGTGTAGAGTATAGGTGGGAGGCTTTGAAGCCTGGGCGCCAGCCTAGGTGGAGCCACCGTTGGAATACCACCCTCGACAGGCTGGATGTCTAACCCTGCACCGTGATCCGGGCAGGGGACCGTGTCAGGTGGGTAGTTTGACTGGGGCGGTCGCCTCCTAAAATGTAACGGAGGCGCGCGTAAGGTTCCCTCAGATCGGTTGGCAATCGATCGTAGAGTGCAAGCGCACAAGGGAGCTTGACTGCGAGACCTACAAGTCGAGCAGAGACGAAAGTCGGCGCTAGTGATCCGGCGGCTCAGAGTGGAATGGCCGTCGCTCAACGGATAAAAGGTACTCCGGGGATAACAGGCTGATCCTGCCCAAGAGTCCACATCGACGGCAGGGTTTGGCACCTCGATGTCGGCTCATCGCATCCTGGGGCTGTAGTAGGTCCCAAGGGTATGGCTGTTCGCCATTTAAAGCGGTACGCGAGCTGGGTTTAGAACGTCGTGAGACAGTTCGGTCCCTATCCTCCGTGGGCGTAAGAGACTTGAGAGAGGCTGTCCCTAGTACGAGAGGACCGGGATGGACGAACCTCTGGTGCACCAGTTGTCGACCAACGGCACTGCTGGGTAGCTACGTTCGGTCGGGATAACCGCTGAAAGCATCTAAGCGGGAAGCCCATCTCAAGATGAGGTCTCTCACTGGGTTAACCAGGTAAGGCCCCTCGTAGACTACGAGGTTGATAGGCCGCAGGTATAAGCGCAGCAATGCGTTCAGCCGAGCGGTACTAATAGGCCGAGGTCTTGATCTTCTATTCAACATTTTCCGACTCGCTATGCAGCTCTCAGGGCGCGAAGCACCCCGCGCGCACTTGAAAGCAGAAGAGTGTTTCGACACTCGACGGTCACGAGCCGTCGGATGTGTTCAGTGGCTTTGGCGGAGGGGGTACACCCGATCCCATTCCGAACTCGGAAGTTAAGCCCTCCAGCGCCGATGGTACTGCGGTGTAGTCCGTGGGAGAGTAGGACGCTGCTGAACACATCCGACGGCTCGTCCCGTTTCGGCGCGCTTCAAGTGACTTCGAGCGCATCGCCGCAACCGGCACGGCATCTGCTAGAATCGCCCGGTATGACCCGTGCGCCTGCGTGCGTCACGGAGCAGTCTCATGTGGATCGAGGGCCGGCGTGGCGCCGGCCGTCTGTGGAAGGAGTCTCACGTGAAGGATCGTATCCAGGCAGCGCTCGACAAGATCCGTCCGGCCCTTCAGGCCGACGGTGGCGACGTCGAGTTGGTGGATGTCTCTGATGATGGCGTGGTCAAGGTGGCACTGCAGGGTGCGTGCCGGGGCTGCCCTATGTCGCAGCTGACACTGGCCAACGGCGTCGAGCGTGTGCTGAAGGAAGAGGTTCCCGAGGTCCAGAGGGTCGAGCCCGTCTAGGCTTGACCCTTTACTGAATGACAGGAGGCCGCCGCCCGTAGGGGCGGCGGCCTCCTGTCGTATCTCGAGGTGGATACCGGTACTCCGTGTCGTGCCCCGGGTCCGGGTCGCGCGTTCGCGCAGGACTGGGCGTTCGTCACGCCCATCTATCCGGGTACGGTCGCGAGATAGCCGTACGGTCTTCTGACGCTACCGTTCGTCGCGTGGGATGTATGACCCATTGCACCCCATATGTTGCGAGGCTACACTCTTAAGACGCAACATCTTGTGCCACGGGGGGCGAGACAGGTCCGCTGGCACGTCATGCAGGAGAACCGCGAGGAGGAGCCACGATGCCCGAGCAGGACACAGCCACTTACCCGAGGACGATCGATGAGACCCTCTCGCCGAACAGCCTCAAGGTCCTGCAGAAGCGGTATCTCAAGAAGGACGATGATGGTCAGCCCATAGAGAAGCCATCCGATATGTTCATCCGGGTGGCGAAGAACATCGCCTCGGCCGAGGCGTCCTTCGGTGCGACGGAGGCACAGGTCGAAGAGGCCGCGCGCGACTTCTATGAGCTGATGACGTCGCTCGAGTTCCTGCCCAACTCGCCCACGCTGATGAATGCCGGTCGTGAACTGCAGCAACTCTCCGCGTGCTTCGTCCTGCCCGTCGGAGACTCGATGGACTCGATCTTCGGCGCCGTTCGGGACACCGCGATCATCCACAAGTCCGGTGGGGGTACCGGTTTCTCGTTCTCGCGTCTCCGCCCCGCCGGCGACCAGGTGCGCTCCACCCAGGGCGTCAGCAGCGGTCCGATCTCGTTCATGCGGGTGTTCAACCAGGCGACAGAGGCGGTGAAGCAGGGCGGCACCCGGCGCGGCGCGAACATGGGCGTGCTGAGGATCGACCACCCGGACATCATCGACTTCGTGAAGTGCAAGCTCGATGGCGACTTCGCCAACTTCAACATCTCGGTCGCACTCACCGAGGAGTTCATGGACGCCGTGAAGTCTGGCGACATGTACGACCTGCGGAACCCGCGCAGCAAGGACGTCGCGGGCCAACTCGACGCGCGCGAGGTCTATGACCTGATCGTGGAGATGGCATGGGCGACGGGTGACCCGGGCATCATCTTCATCGATCGCATGAATCGCGACAATCCCACCCCCGCACTCGGCGAGATCGAGTCCACCAATCCCTGTGGAGAGCAGCCGCTGCTGCCGTACGAGGCCTGCAACCTCGGGTCCGTCAACCTCTCGAAGTTCGTGCGCTGGTCAGAGGCGGGGCCGGACATCGATTGGGATCGGCTTGCCGACGTCGTCCATCGAGGAGTTCGCTTCCTCGACGACGTCATCGAGGTCAACCAGTATCCGCTCGAGAAGATAGCGGAGTTGGTCGCCGGTAATCGGAAGATCGGACTCGGGGTGATGGGCTGGGCGGACATGCTCATCATGATGGGCCTGGGCTACGACTCCGACGAGGCTGTCGCATTGGGTGAGAAGGTCATGGGGTTCATCGAGGCGGAGGCACGTCAGGCATCGATGAGACTTGCCGAGGAAAGGGGCGTGTTCCCCAACTGGGAGGGTTCGATATACGACACTCCCGAAGGAATGCGCTTGCGGAACGCCACGGTAACGACGATCGCTCCCACCGGCACGCTGTCCATCATCGCCAATTGTTCATCGGGCATAGAGCCCCTGTTCGCTGTGTCGTACGTCCGCACCGTGATGGATAACGACAGGCTCATCGAGGTGAACCCGCTGTTCGAGGACATCGCCGTCAAGCAGGGCTTCTATAGCCGTGAGTTGATGGCGCTGATCGCCGATCACGGCTCCGTGCACGGTATCGAAGGCGTTCCGGAGGACATACAGCGGGCGTTCGTGACTGCGCACGACATCTCGCCCGAGTGGCATGTCCGTATGCAGGCCGCGTTCCAGAAGCACACCGACAACGCCGTCTCCAAGACTGTGAACTTCGCGCACGAAGCGACTGTCGATGACGTTCGTCAGGTCTACGATCTCGCGCATGAGTCGGGCGTCAAGGGTGTCACGATCTACCGTGACGGCAGCAAGCAGAACCAGGTGTTGTCCACGGGCAAGACGGCCAAGGGCGATGCGGGCGAGGTGACCCGGCACGGCGAGATCGAGCCACGGCCACGCCCTTCGGTCACGATGGGTCGCACTGAGAAGATACAGACCGGATGCGGCAACCTGTACGTGACGATCAACTCGGACGAGCAGGGGCTGTGCGAGGTGTTCACTCAGATGGGCAAGTCCGGCGGATGCGCCGCGAGCCAGTCCGAGGCGCTGTCCCGGATGATCTCGGTCTCATTGCGGGCGGGCGTGGATCCACAAGCGATACTGAAGCATCTGCGCGGCATTCGCTGTCCGAGTCCGGCGTGGGCGCAGGGCGGAAAAGTCCTCTCGTGCGCGGACGCGGTGGGAATCGCGATGGAGCATTACCTGGAGTGGGCGGAGACCGGTCATGCGTCGACTACGGTGTCCAAGAACACCGATGGCCTCGTGAACCTTGCGGGAGCATGCCCCGAGTGCGGTGGCGCGCTCGAGCACGAGAGCGGATGCGCCGTGTGCCGGGCGTGCGGCTACAGCAAGTGCGCGTAGGCGGGCGAGCACATGGTCCTCTCGGATAGGTCGATACGGCAGCAGATGGCGGCTGGCCGGATCGTGGTCGATCCGTGCAGCGAGCGGGATATCCAGCCGTCCAGCATCGACCTGCACCTGGGAACGCAGTTCCAGGTGTTCAGGAACTCACGGTACCCGTACATCGACCCTGCGATGGAGCAGCAAGGACTCATGGACGCGGTGGAGGCCACGACCGGTGAGCCGTTCGTGCTTCACCCCGGGGAGTTCGTGCTCGGCGCCACGATAGAACGTATCGAGCTGCCTGACGACATAGTCGCGCGGCTGGAGGGGAAATCCTCACTCGGCAGACTGGGACTGCTGATCCATTCGACCGCGGGCTATGTCGACCCCGGTTGGTTGGGCACGCTCACACTCGAGCTGAGCAACGTTGCGAACCTGCCTATCGTGCTCACGCCCGGCATGGCGATCGGCCAGATCTCATTCATGCAGATGACCACCCCGGTCGAGCGCCCTTACGGATCGCCGGAGCTGGGCAGCAAGTATCAGGGGCAGGTAGAGCCCACCCCGAGCCGGTCGTTCCGCAGCCGGCTCTAGGAGTGGACGCAGGGCCCGGGCGCGCGCCCTCTCACGCGGGGCAGGGCGGTAGCGCGCCCGGGTCGTGTGTCATCGAGGTGCACATGCGGCCTTCCATCGGGTACGCTGCCCCTGACGGTCGACGAAAGGTGAGATGATGGCCTGCTGGTCGGAGCGCGGGTGTGACGATGAGATGCGGGAGCGGTGCCCGCATGCGATCGATCCGGCAGAGCAGTGTCCGATATCGTGTTTCTATGCCAAGTGCGACCGCGACACCCATGCGATCACGAGCGATCCGGCACTCGTGTTCGATCCAACGATCGACCGGTCCGCAGCCGCCAAGGAGATCTGCACGCGCTGCGCCTTCTTCCTGACGAACGGGCCGCGGCTCTGATGGACGCCGGGCGCTCCTCGTCGGGTCCGTCGGCGCGGCAGGGCGGGGAGGCGGTGGGTCCGAGCGACTCGGTAGCCGCTGCGTTACGGGCCTACGGCGAGGACCTTGCGGCGCGCGGCGCCGCCCAGGTGGGCGGCACGTTCACGGGCTCCCGGGCCGCAGATGACCTGATCAAGCACTCACCCGAGGCGTTCCTGCTCGGCGTCCTCTTCACCCAGGGGGTACCTGCCGAGCGGGCATGGGCGGGACCCTATCTGCTGAAGGAGCGGCTCGGCCACCTCGACCTCCACCGTCTGGCCGTCGAGCGGGATGCGGTCTTCGCGGCCGTGGCAGAGCCACCGGCATTGCACCGGTTCGTGAAGACGTTGCCGCGTTGGCTCAGCGCGGCGGCGCAGCTCCTGCTCGATGACTATGGTGGTTCGGCTGCCGCTCTATGGCCCGACGGAACGCCGCTCCCGGAGGTGGTGTGGCGGCTCCAGCGGTTCGACGGCATCGGTCCCAAGAAGGCCGTGATGGCCGCCGAGATACTCGTCCGTCATTTCGGGGTCGCACTCAGCGACACCAGCTCCGGGAGCGTCGCGTACGACGTTCATGTCCGGCGCGTTTTCCTGCGCGCCGGGCTCGTGGACAAGGACAGTCCGCAGGCTATACGTGAGGCCGCTGCGCAGGCCTGTCCGGAGGCTCCGGGCACGCTCGATCTGGCGACCTGGCTCATAGGCCGTGACTACTGCCGTCCCGCGGAACCTCGCTGCGACGCGTGTCGTCTCGGAAGGGTCTGTCCGCGGCTGGTCCACCGCACCGTCAGGGGCGTCGGTTTCCGCTCCGTCTCAAGAGGCTAGACGGCACCGGATCTGTTGGTCGCCGTCAGGCGAGCGAGCGCATCACCAGGCCGGAGGCGAGCTTGGGATAGAAGTACGTCGACTTCTGCGGCATGGTCTCTCCGGCCAGAGCCACCTGGCGAAGCTGATCCATTCGGGTCGCTTTGAGCAGGAACGTGGCGTCGGCGCCCTCGGCGAAGGCGTCATCCACGGTCTTCGCGAAGGACAACCTGTCGAGGGTCTCCGGCACGTCAGGGTCTATGCCGAGGAGGGGCTTGAGGATCAGTTCCTGGAGCACGGTCACATCGAGCCGCTTCCAGCCGTCCGAGTGGTCGCCCTCGATGACCCGCGCTGGGTCGAGATCCGCCTTGATCATGGCGAGTCGCGTCGAACCGTCCGCCGTCCGCACCACGAACGCGGACCGGTCGGCGTCCTCGAGCGCTGATGCGGGCGAGTGCTCTATGGGAGTGAGGTCGAATCGCTCCGAGAGCGCGCGCCAGAACCCCTCGACATCGAACGCACCCGCCGCGCGCGCACGACGGTGGGTAGGCAGCACGAGGAGGTCAGGGTCGTCCATATTCACGAGCGTCATCATCACGAAATCGTAGGCCGGATCGATCGGCGTGCGTCCCGCAGCGGCGTCAGCGGCGCGGCGTTCGTCCCGATACGCGAGGGCGGTCGTGTAGCGGTGATGTCCGTCGGCGATGAACACCTGGCGCTCACCGACGATCGCCGAGACCGCGTCGATGGCGGCGGCGTCGCGGATCGCCCACAGGCGGCTGACGACTCCGTCGGCATCGGTGGAGGTGCAAAGGGGCTCGCCTGCCGTTGCCGCGTCGAACAGTGCGCCGGTCTCACCGGCGGGGTCGGAGAACAGTCCGAAGACCTGGCTGAGGTTCGCCGCGGTCGCCCTGGTGAGGTCGAGACGGTCCGAGATCGCTTTGGGCAGGGTCCGCTCGTGAGGCAGCACCACGCCGTCTGAGAACGGGTGCAGCCGCACCGCGGAGATGAAGCCGCGTCGCCTGATCGGCGTGCCCTCGTGTTTCCAGGACTGCTCGACGACGTAGATCGCAGGCGAAGCGTCCTCTACGAGGATTCCCTCGTCGTGCCATCGGCGCCATGTCTCCGCACCGGTCTCGTAGCGGTTCCCGGGGACAGTCGGATCCAGTGGTCCGTCGGGGAGCTCAAGGGCCACGACGTTGTGGTCGTTGCGGGCGAGAAGTGCAGCACGTTGCTCGGGGTTCACCACGTCGTACGGTGGAGCGGTCAGGTCGCTCAGATCGGCTCCGGGCTCATGCCGGTACATGCGGGCGCGAAACGGACGGACGAGCGACATGGGACCTCCCCTGGACGAGCGACATCTGCTGCGCGAGTTTAGCCCAGCACGGCGGCAAGCGCCAGGAAGAAGGCGATACCGGAGACAGTGGCGCCGAGGAAGCTCCGGAACCGCCAGTAGACCAACCCTGTCGCGACAGCCGCCCAGAGGTACGGGCTTTCCAGTGGCGGGATCCAGCGGCCATCGGGGCGAAGGACGCCGCCGACAACGAGAGTGGCCATCGCAGACACCGGAATGAATGACAGCCAACGCTTCACCCATGGTGGCAGATCCGCTCTCGAGAGGATAGCGAGCGATGGGAAGCGGATGACGAAGTTGACGAGGGCCATACCGGCGATGACCGTCCATATCGTGGCGGCGCTCATCGTGTCACCGCTGTGGCGACCGTCGCGGCGCCGATGGGAGCGAGGATCAGGTACCAGGGGTCAGGCAGGCTCAGCATGAGCGCCACGGCGAACCCGGCGGCCACAAGGGCCGTCATCACATGCCTACGGTCCTCGGCCTGCGCGACGAGCAGCGCCGTGAACATGGCCGGCATCGCGAACTGCACTCCGAAGCGCGTGGGGTCGCCGATCGCGTTCGCGGCGAACGCGCCCGCAGCCGTTCCGGCCACCCAGCCGCTCCACGCTATGACCCCGACGCCTGCCATCGACCAGAAGTCGGCGTGGCCCCGGCGGTTGTCATCGATGTTGACCGCGAAGGTCTCGTCTGTGAGGGTGAACGCTAGGAACGCCTGCTGGCGGACGGGCATGCCTGTCGCGTGTTGCGACATCGCGGCTCCGAACAGGACGTAGCGCAGGTTCACGACCGCGGTGGTGAACACCACGGCGAGCGCGGTCGCTCCGGACCCTATGAGCTGGAGTGCGATGAGCTGACCCGCGCCGGCAAGCGCGGTGCCGGAGCAGACGATCGCCTGGAACGGCGAGAAGCCGAGGCTGCGGGCGACGATGCCGAACGCTGCGCCGATCGGGGCGTAGCCGAGGAAGATCGGGAGCCCGAGTCTCAGGCCCCTGGCGAACCGTGCCCGCACGGGCGGGCACGCGTCTTGCTTCTCAGTGGTGTCGGGCATGCGGCGATGGTAGCACAGCGCCACGCGTCGGCCCGCGGTATGATGAAGGCAGAACGGAGGAGGTGACAGTGATGGAGTTCGCACTCATGTGCCCCAACGACGGGCGTGTGGAACTCGGTCTGGAAAGCGTCACCGCGGTGGTGTTCCACGGCGCCGAATCCGTCGAGGTCGTCTTCGTCTGCCCCCACTGCGGCACCTCCTTGCGGGCGATGTTGCCCACGCCCAACGTGCTCGCTGCAGCGGCCATGGAGGTCGTTCGCCAGATGAACGAAGTGGATGCCGAGGTGGAGGACGTGTCCATCGCGGAACATGACGCCCCGCAGCCTCGCAGTGAGCGTGACGAGGCCGTGCGTCGGGAGCGCGAGCAGGCCGGGGAGCCGTACTGCGAGTACTTCCGCCGCCAGCTGGCGCACATCGAGTGCGTCGAGGACTTCCTCGCCGAGACGGAGTAGCGAGCCTGTCAGGAACGTCGCCGGCGTGATCGCCGGCGACCGGCGAACCACACGGGCAGCATCAGGAGCAGCCCGGCCACGAATCCGCCGATATGCGCGAACCAGGCGGTGCCACCCTGAGCGAGCCCCGATCCGATCGTGGCGAGACCGTTGCCGAGCTGGAGAACGAACCAGAATCCGATCACGAGGTACGCGGGTACGCGTGCGATCTCGATGAAGAAGAAGACGGGGATGATGGTCACTACCGAGGCGCCGGGGTAGAGCAGCAGGTAGCCGCCGAGCACACCTGCGATCGCACCGCTGGCACCGAGCATAGGTATGCTGCCACCCGGATCCATGAATACCTGTGCCGCTGCTGCGCCGATTCCGCTGAGCAGGTAGAAGACGGTGAAGCGCAGCGGCCCGAGACGGTCTTCGATGTTGTTGCCGAAGATCCACAGGTACAGCATGTTCCCGATGAGGTGCACCCAGCCCGCATGCATGAACATCGAGGTGAACACCGTGGCCAGCTCGCGCGGGTCCAGGATCCCGTCCAGGAGCCGGGAAGGCACGATCGACCAGGATGTCCAGACCGACTGGAGCTCGGCGGGCGGCAGCGTCATCGTATAGACGAAGACCGCCACGTTCGTCGCGATGAGCGCGATCGTGACCCAGGGGATGGTTCGCGTCGGGTTGTCGTCACGGATCGGGATCATGGGGATGCTCCGGATGATGTGCGGTGATGTGTCGCCGATGAGTGTATCGCAGGATGATTCAGAGGGCCTTGATAGGGTATCTTCGGACAGAACACCCGCCGGTGCGGCCGGCGGACCGTTGAAGGAGGTTCACGATGGGATGGATTCTCCCGTGCGTCGGCGGGCTTGGCCTGCTCGTGGTGGTAGTGATCGCCGCGGTCATCGGCATCTACAACCGGCTGGTCACGCTACGCAACCGTGTGAAGAACGCGTGGCAGCAGATCGACGTCCAGCTGCGGAGGCGGTACGACCTGATACCGAACCTCGTTGAGACGGTCAAGGCGTACGCCACCCACGAGAAGGAGACCCTCGAGCGGGTCATATCGGCACGCAACGCCGCGATCAGCGCCGAGACGGTCGCGGAGCAGGGTCAGGCTGAGAACGCGCTCACCGGCACGCTGAAGAGCCTCTTCGCCCTCGCCGAGAACTACCCGGATCTCAAGGCCAACCAGAACTTCATGATGCTGCAGGAAGAACTCTCCGGCACCGAGTCGAAGATCGCGTACGCGCGCCAGTTCTACAATGACTCGGTGATGACGTACAACACGTCCCGCGAGACCTTCCCGGCGAACCTGCTCGCCGGCATGTTCGGCTTCGAGCCGGCCGAGGGCTTCGAGATCGAAGAAGAGGCTAAAGAGCCGGTGAAGGTGCAGTTCTAGGCCGTGTACGACCAGATCTCCTCCAACAAGCTGCGGAGCGCGGCGCTCATCGTCGTGTTCGTGCTCCTGGTCGCCCTGATCGGGTTCGTCTTCGGTCAGGCTACCGACTGGGGGTACCTCGGCCTCGTGTTGGCGCTGGTGGTCGCGTTCGTGATGTCGTGGGGGTCGTACTGGTACTCGGACAAGATCGTACTGTCGATGAGCCGGGCTCGTCCGGTCGACCGCGACACCGAACCGTATCTCGTCAACACCGTAGAGGGGCTTGCGATAGCGGCCGGGCTTCCCGTGCCGCGGGCGTACGTGATCGACGATCCTTCGCCCAACGCGTTCGCTACCGGACGCAACCCTGAGAACGCGGCCATCGCCGTGACGAGCGGCCTCGTGGCTATGATGAACCGCCAGGAACTCGAGGGTGTGCTGGCGCACGAACTCGCGCATATCAAAAACTACGACACGCTTCTCCAGACCCTCGCGGCCGTGCTCGCAGGTTCGGTGACGCTCATCTCCGAGTGGATGCTGCGGAGCTTCTGGTGGGGTGGCGGACGGCGCCGGGATTCGAGTTCCGGACAGCTGGGAGCGATCCTGATGATCGTGGCGCTCGTGCTGGCCATCCTCTCGCCGATCGCCGCGATGCTGATCCAGATGGCGATATCGCGCAGGCGGGAGTATCTGGCCGACGCGAGCGCGGCTATGCTCACCCGCTACCCGCCCGGCCTGGCGAACGCACTGCGTAAGATCGGCGGAGACCGGAACAAGCTGCGGAGCGCCAACAAGGCGACCGAGTCTCTCTACATCGTCAACCCCCTCAAGGGGGACCGCTCGGGCGGGATGAGCGCTTTGTTCAACACTCATCCACCGCTCGAGGACCGTGTCGCCCGGCTCGAGGCGATGTGACGTGCTCGCCTCGATCGCATATCCGCATATCGACCCGGTCGCGTTCGCTATCGGACCGTTCGCCGTGCGCTGGTACGGCCTCGCCTACGTGGCGGGCTTCGTGCTCGCGGCGTTGGTGCTGCGCGAGCTCGACAGGCGCTGGAAGGTCGGTCTGTCCACCGACGACATGCTCGATATCGTGCTTGTGGCGGTGGTGGGTCTGATCGCCGGGGCGAGGTTGGGTTACGTGCTCTTCTATGGCGTGGGCTCCTACTGGTCCGACCCGCTGTCCATATTCGCGTTCTGGGACGGGGGGATGTCGTTCCACGGAGGGCTGGTCGGCATCCTTCTTGCGGGCGCGTTCATCGCGAGGCGCAAGGACATCCCGCCTCTCAGGCTGTTCGACATGGGTGCGGTGGGAGCTCCGATCGGTCTGTTCTTCGGCCGTATCGGCAACTTCATCAATGGCGAGCTGTGGGGGCGACCTACCGACGTCGCATGGGGGATGGTGTTCCCCCGGGCCCCGGGCGACCTGCCGAGGCACCCCTCGCAACTCTATGAGGCGCTGCTCGAGGGCCTCGTGTTGTTCGTGGTGCTCTGGGTCCTATCGCGCAGGAAGCGTGAGGACGGTTTCATCCTCGGCATGATGATCGGGCTCTATGGGGTCTTCCGGATCTTCATCGAGTTCTTCCGGGAGCCCGATGTGCAGCTGGGCTTCATCGCGGGCGGATTCACCATGGGGCAGGTGCTGAGCCTGCCGATGGTCGCCGCGGGTGCGTGGCTCGTGATCAGGGCCCTCAGGCACGGCCGTGATGCACAGGACGCGAGAGACTCCGGAGCCGACGGTGCCGGGTCCGGAGCGGATGTCACGGAGTGAGCTCGGCCCTCAGGCCGCTCACACACAGGGATGCGGGTTCCAGCAGGGTGATTCGCGGCGGACGCACTTCATCGCTTCGCCGGGGGTGAGGAGCCGGATCGGCTGGCATTGGGTGCAGTAGAACTGGGGCAGCACCCCCACGACGTCCTTCACATCGGGGTCGTCGTAGGGCCGGGGATCCTGCTGTTCGACTATGTGGAGCAGATAGCAGGGCATGGCCGTCCTCCATCCTCGTGCTCCAGTATACGCATCACCGGTCCTGACGCTCCGGTGACGTTCTGCGCGGGCCGGATTGACCCTCTCCGGACGCCTCCCTATCCTTGTCGGAGCAGAAGGAGGACACACCCATGACCACACGCTCGATCGCCGCGGCACTCATACTGATGATGCTCGTCGCCGGCATCGCCGGTTGTTCCAAGGATGATCCGGAGGTCGTCGCCAACTGGCCGGCCGCCTCGGTGGAACGCTCGACCCCCAGACCGGTGGAAGCGCCGAAATGGCCGCTGACCGGCCTGGATGCGCCGTCAGAAGAAGCCATCGCCGCACGGGTCGTGTCGGTGAAGGTGGAGAACTCCCGCGAGTCCAGGCCGCAGAGCAACCTGCAGCTCGCTGACGTCGTGTACGAGAGCGTCACCGAGGGCGGGATCACCCGGTTCAACGCGATCTTCCATTCGAGCGCCCCGTCGGTGGTGGGTCCCGTGCGCTCCGCCCGCCTATCCGATGTCGACATCGTCCCCCAGTACCATGCGTTGTTCTGCTTCTCCGGGGCGAGCTCATCGGTGAACGCGCAGATCCGGAGCGCCGGGATCGAGAACCTCAGCGAGGACGCGGGCGTGACGAAGCCGTTCACACGTTCCAGCAGGCGTGCCAGCCCGCACAACCTGTACGCGGATCTCACCGAGGTGCGCGCTGAGGCGGAGCGCCGGGGCATGCTTGTCACGCAATCGCTTGCGGGCTTCGAGTTCGACAAGGCTTCTTCGCCCGCCACGCCCACGATAACCGCCGTCGACATCCCGTTCTCCTCCTACAACAAGGTGACCTGGACGTATGACGCTGAGAGCGACATGTACCTGCGCTCCTCGGGCAGCAGCGCGTTCACCGACGCTGAGACAGGCGAGCAGATCTCCGCCCGCAACGTCGTCGTGCTCTGGGCGCAGCACTCGGTCGCGAGCAGGGACACGGTCGGGAGCGTCACGTACGATATCGCGCTTGTGGGCAGCGGCAGGGCGACGGTGTTCCGGGGTGGCCAGGCGTTCAACGGCACCTGGGAGGCCTCGGCCGATGCGCCTCCGTCGTTCGTCGCCGAGGACGGGAGTACGGTGAAGCTTGCCCCGGGCAATACCTGGATGCAGGTCGTCAACACTTCGGTGAACATCACCATGCGCTAACTGTTCCCGCCGGGTCCGAGGTTGTTCGTATGGGCTCACGCGGGTAGAATCTGTAGGCCAATCCCTTCGGGGCGCTTACGCGCACCCTGGATCCCTGAGGAGCGATCGCACCAGATGAGCGACACACCCATCACCGGTACCGCGCGCGTCAAGACCGGCCTCGCCGAGATGCTCAAGGGCGGCGTCATCATGGACGTGGTCACGCCTGAGCAGGCAAAGATCGCCGAGGATGCCGGAGCGGTCGCGGTGATGGCCCTCGAGCGCGTTCCCGCCGATATCCGCGCGGCGGGTGGCGTTGCGAGGATGGCCGACCCGACCATCGTCGAGGCCATCGTCGGCTCGGTCTCCATCCCCGTGATGGCCAAGTGCCGTATCGGCCACTTCGTCGAGGCCCAGGTGCTCCAGTCGCTTGGAGTGGACTACATCGACGAATCCGAGGTGCTCACGCCGGCCGACGAGGAGCACCACGTGGACAAGTGGCGCTTCACCGTGCCGTTCGTCTGCGGCGCGCGCAACCTCGGCGAGGCGCTCCGTCGCATCAGCGAAGGCGCCGCGATGATCCGCACCAAGGGCGAACCGGGCACCGGCAACGTGGTCGAGGCCGTGCGCCACATGCGCACCATGCTCGAGGAGATCGGGTGGGTGGCCGGCGTGCGTGAGGACCAGCTCTTCTCCGTGGCCAAGGACCTCCAGGCTCCGTACGAGTTGGTCAAGTGGGTCCACGAGCACGGGACCCTTCCTGTGGTGAACTTCTCGGCCGGCGGTATCGCGACCCCGGCTGATGCGGCGCTGATGATGCAACTCGGCTGCGACGGCGTGTTCGTCGGCAGCGGCATCTTCAAGAGCGGGGATCCCGCCAAGCGGGCCAAGGCCATCGTCGAGGCGACCACCCACTACAACGATCCCGACATCATCGCCCGCGTGTCGCGCGACCTCGGCGAACCGATGGTCGGCATCAACATCTCCGACATCCCGGACGCCGAGCGTATGCAGGAGCGGGGCTGGTAGGATGCGCGTCGGCGTCCTCGCGCTCCAGGGCGCGTTCAGGGAGCATGTCCTGATGTTCGAGGCGCTTGGCGCCGCCACGGTGACGGTCCGTCTGCCCGGTCAGATGGAGGGCCTCGACGGGATGGTGATCCCCGGTGGCGAGTCCACCGCCATCGCCAAACTCATGCGGACGTACGGATTCTACGAGGCGATCCGGGAGCGTCGCAGCGCGGGGATGGCGGTATGGGGGACATGCGCGGGAGCGATACTGATGGCCCGTGAGATAGGCGATGCGCTGCCGGATCAGGAGCCGTTGGGTCTCATGGAGATATCAGTCCGCCGCAACGCATACGGTCGTCAGGTCGACTCGTTCGAGACGCCGCTCGACATACGACATCTCGGCGATCGGTTCCCTGGCGTGTTCATCAGGGCGCCGCTCATCGAGCGGGTGGGCTCGGACGTCGAGGTCCTCGCCGAGCACGACGGCCGGATAGTGGCCGCACGTGAGGACACTATGCTGGCCACCACGTTCCACCCCGAACTGACCGGTGATACCCGGGTACATCGTTTCTTCATGGAAGAGGTCATAGCCGCGCGCTAGAAGGGACATGCGATGTCTGGACACTCGAAATGGGCGACGACCAAGCACCGGAAGGCCGCGGTCGATGCGAAACGCTCCGCGCTGTTCTCCAAGCTCACGCGTGTCATCACGGTGGCGGCTAAGACGGGCGGAGATCCGAACCCCGAGAACAACGCCGCGTTGGCGGCCGCGGTAGCCAAGGCGAAGTCGTACTCACTCCCAAAGGACAAGATCGAGGCGGCCATCGCGAAGGCATTCGGCGCAGGCGCTGATGCGAACGCCTTCGAGGAGGTCGTCTACGAGGGCTACGGCCCTGCGGGCGTTGCGCTGTACGTCGAAGCGCTCACTGACAACCGCAACCGTACCGCGGCGGACGTACGTGCTGCGTTCACCAGGGCGGGCGGCAATCTTGGGGCCACGGGTTCTGTGGCTTTCCAGTTCGAGCGCAAGGGCGAGATCACCGTGGACGCCACAGGCGCCCCCGGCGAGGACGAGCTCATGCTCCTGGTGGCCGATGCCGGCGGAGACGACCTCGAGCAGATAGACGAAGGGTTCGTGGTCTACACAGCACCTGCCGATGTGATGGCGGTCAAGGCTGCACTTGAAGACTCCGGAGTGCCCGTGAAGGGCGCCGAGTTGGTGATGGAGCCGATGACACCGGTGGAGGTGAGCGTCGAGGACGCGCGGAAGGTGTTGCGGCTGGTGGACCGGCTCGAGGAGCTTGACGACATCCAGACCGTCTACCACACGATGGAGCTGACCGAGGAGATCGCCGCCGCGCTCGAGGAGTGACCGGCGTTCCCGGTCGCACGGGGCGAGCAAGCGATGTGTGGCCGAGGCCTCTCTACAGCGAGACGCTTCCGTAGACTTCCACTTCTCGCGTCTGCCCTACGATCAGCGGCGCACCCTCAGGGTCGTACCACTCGGCTGCCCGTGCCCCGTTCATCAGGCCGAGGATCGCCGGCGCCACCACGGCGCCCTGCACGCGATCGCGTGTCGAGAGCGATATCCTGACCACGCGCGTGGCCCCCTGCGTGAGGGTCACCTGGTTGTACGAGTCCAGGGTTGCACCGTGTTCGGCCGCGGCGGCCTCGGCGTCAGCGCGGGCGGCCTCGACGTCGGAAGGGGTCACGGCCGCCACCGCCTGCGCCGCAGACATCCCCGCTGTCATGGCGTCGCTTGCTCGCGATACCGCCGCACCGGTCCTCACCGCATCGTTGGCGATGACGCCCAGCACGAGCAGCACGAGCGTCGCCCGCACCAGACGGCGGATGAACAGAGGCATGTGATACTCCCTGACTCTCTTGTCTTCATAGCGCGATGCGCCGGCGCCCTCGCCGGAGAGGGCCCGTCCTATATGCATCGGCCGTATGGCTGTGCGGCTTGACGGTCTCCTTTACCGGGCAGGAGGCGCGCGGTATCCTGAACATACGTTCGATTGCAGCCTGTGGGGAGATCGCGTGATCGTTCTGGGAATCGACCCGGGCATCAGGAACACCGGGTGGGGCGTCATCGAGCAGCGCGCCGGTGCGCTCCGGTGCGTGGCCTACGGCTGCATCGTCACCGAGCCGCGCGAAGCCATGGCCGATCGGCTTGCGCGCATCTACGCGGGCATCGCCGAGACAGTGGAGCGGTACCGGCCTGTGGAGTGCGGCATCGAGAGCGTGTACTTCTCGAACAACGCCAAGACCGCGTTCGCCACCGGCCAGGCGCGGGGAGTGGCGTTGCTGGCGGTTGCCGGCATGGAGGTCGGCGAGTACGGCCCCGGTGAGATCAAGCTTGCAACGGTCGGCTCCGGTGAGGCGGATAAGAAGCAGGTGCAGTATATGGTGCGCGCGATACTGGGACTTCCGCACGAGCCCCGGCCCGACCACGCAGCCGACGCGCTCGCGGCGGCCATCACGCACGCGAACCTCCGCGTGGCCCGTATGGCGGGGCGCACACGATGATCGATCACATCACCGGCCGGGTGGCGTCGAAGTCCACCGGCTCCTGCGTCATCGAAGTCGGCGGGATGGGACTCCGGCTTGCGATGGCCACCGGTGCGATCGCGCATTTGCCCGCCGTGGGCGATGAGGTGACCGTCTTCACGTACCTGCACGTCCGCGACGACGGCCTCTCGCTCTTCGGCTTCGAGAGTCCTGAGGAGCAAGACCTTTTCGAGAAGCTCATCACCGTGAGCGGCGTGGGTCCGAAGGTCGCACTCGCGGCGCTCTCGGCTCTGAGTCCCATTGCCCTGATCGCGGCGGTCGCGGATGACGATGACGCGCTCATCGCCACGGTACCCGGCATCGGCCGGAAGACGGCCCAGCGCATCATCATCGAGCTCAAGGACCGCCTCGGCCCGGCGGATGTCGACCTGAGGCCCCACCGTCATGCCGGGGCCCGCGCCGAGACCGCTGACGCTCTCGCATCGATGGGTTTCAGCCAGCCGGAGATCGCGGCCGCGGTCAAAGGCTACGAAGGGGCGGACGATGCACAGGCGCTCCTGCGCTACGCGCTCAAGCGGTTGGGGGCGGGCCGATGAGGGAGATCGTCACCGAACGCCGCATGGCGCTGGCCGCGCCATTGATGCATGTGCTGATCGTCTCCACGTTGCTGGTGCTCGTCTCCCGTCCCGCGGAGTTCATCCTGCCGGCTCTTGCGGCGCTTCTGGTGGGGCCCACGGCCATCGGGCTCTGGGCCTTCGCCGGCCGGCCGCCGCTGAGCCGGATGTTGCTGGCCACGTGGGCGCCCGCCGGAGGCGCGGTGCTGTTCGTGGCATCGATCGCACTGGTGAGAGTGGTCGGCGATGCTGCCCAGGGGGTACTCGCGATGGTCGTAGCCGGGCCGTTGGCGCTCCTGCTCGCGCTCAGCGCTCGCCGTCTCCGGGGGCAGAGCCGGGGGACCGTGGTGACCGCAGCGGTCATGTGGGTCGTTGCGCTCACGGAAACGGTAGCGGCGGTCCCGCTCGTCGAGCGCTTCGGTGGCCCGGGCGGCATGGCTTCCCTCGCGGGAACGGTCACACTGCTGTTCGCGCCCTCTGTGGCTCTTGGGGCGTGGGCGGGTCTCGCGGTCGCCGCGCTCATTCCGGAGCCGGGCGCTCCGGATGAGCCCGTCAGGGAGGACGGCATGGACGCGCCATCGGTCGAGGCATCTTCGCGGGAGGTGACAGGATGAGCACCGTCTGGGAGAGCGACGACTTCTCACCTGTGGACGGTGAACGCCTCGTCTCTGCCGACTACACCGAGGACGACCTCGAGATAGACCGCAGCCTGCGCCCGCGTCGTCTCGATGAGTATCTCGGGCAGACACGGGTGAAGGACAACCTCGGCGTGCTCATCGATGCGGCGCGCGTGCGTGATGAAGCCCTCGACCACCTCCTGCTCTCCGGTCCTCCGGGCCTAGGCAAGACAACGTTGGCTGGCGTCGTGGCCTCTGAGCTGGGTGTCCAGATGCGCCAGACGAGCGGTCCGGCGATAGAGCGCGCAGGCGACCTGGCCGCGATCCTCACGAATCTCGAGCCGCGTGACGTGCTGTTCATCGATGAGATCCACCGCCTCAACAGGGCCGTGGAAGAGGTCCTCTATCCGGCGATGGAGGATTACTCGATCGATATCGTGATAGGCAAGGGTCCCGCTGCCCGCTCGCTTCGACTCGATCTGCCGCAGTTCACATTGATCGGGGCCACCACTCGCACAGGACTTCTTACCGGGCCGCTCCGTGACCGCTTCGGGATGGCCTTCCGATTGGAGTACTACACGGTTGACGAACTCGCCTCGATCGTGCGGCGGTCGGCGGGCATCCTCGATGTGGTCATCGACGAAGACGGCGCTGCGGAGATCGCGCGCCGGAGCCGCGGCACGCCACGTCTGGCGAACCGTCTGCTGAAGCGGGTGCGCGACTATTCGCAGGTGCGTTCAGACGGTCGCGTCACGGAGGATCTCGCCGCGGAGGCGCTCGCGTTCTTCCACGTGGATCACCGGGGTCTGGACCGCATGGATCTCGCGATCCTGGAGGCGCTGGCCCAGACGTTCAGCGGGCGGCCCGTGGGGCTGAACACGCTGGCCGCAGCGGTGAGCGAGGAGCCCGACACGCTTGAGGATGTGTACGAGCCGTTCCTGCTGCAACTGGGGTTCATCGCGCGTACGCCCAAAGGGCGACAGGCGACGCCACGCGCCTACGAGCACCTGGGGATAGCGGTGCCCGAGAGCGCGCCACGACAGGGCGGCCTCTTCTAGGCGCTGGGGTCCGTCCGGCGGGTGCCGGGGTGCGTGACGGGCTGCCGGGGGGTAGCATGGCGGAAGCATCCGTTTGAGGAGGGCCAGTGTTCGACGATCCGCAGGTGATCATCGGTGTGGTGCTCGGCCTGGTGATCGTCGCCGCCGGCACGACGGCAGGCGTCCTGGGACAGCGCAAGCGTGACCGCAGCGCGCCCACGGCGCCGGAGGAGTAGGGGGCGCTGCCGATGCGCGGGCTCGTGAGGGTACTGCTGGCGATGGCGGTGGTGGTTGCCGCGCTGCTGCCGCACGGGTGCGGTGGCGCCGATGAGGGGCCGGTGGACGCGACCACGTCTGAGGTGAAGACCCCGGACACGAGCGGGGAGGCCGCGGAGGCGCCCGTTGACGACCAGGCGGCTGTCGTTCCGCTGGAGGACTCCCTCGGCAGGACTCCGGGGGATGCGTCCGAGGAGCACATCGCCGCCGTGGGCACGGGGGATCCCGCTGCCGTGTGGGAGACGTACGGCTGTTCGCCGCCCGCGGACTTCGACACATGGGCCATGGAGTGGGAAGACGCTGCCGAGGTCTATACGGATGTGGCCGTGCACGAGGAGCGGGTGGATGATGACGTGACCGCCCGGGTGCGCGTGACGTACACGATGAGTACCGGAGACGACGCCGTCATCGTCACCGAGCCTGGCGAATGGTGGCGGATAGAGAAGGTCGATGGTGTCTGGAAGGTGGGCTGGCTGCCCCGGCAGTGAGACCGAAGGGCCCGCCCCGGTGAGAGGCGGGCCCTTCGTGCGTACGGACACGGGCTAGGGGAGCGTGGTCTCGGCGGCCCACAGACCGTGGAGGTTGCAGTGCTCCACGGCGCGCAGGACCGCTCCCGCCTCGGCATCGACCGCTACTGAGACGACGGGTGACGTCACCACCGGGGAGAGGTCGAACCGTGCGATCGGAGCATCACCGATGTACAGCTCGATCCAGTCGATGAAGTGGTCCGGCTGGTTGGGGTGCGGCACCTCGTGTCCCACGGTGACTGTGACGTGGTAGGTGTCCCCCGCCTGGTCGATGTCGATGTGAGGGGTATGTTTCTTCTCGAAATCGGTCGCGGCTTCGAGATCGGTGACCATGTTCACAGTACCGAGGATCGGCGCGTCGGACATGGGTTCCTCCTTACGTGTGTCGTTGACGGGTACCCTGTACATACGTACCCATCACGGGTATGCGGTGGGACACACCATGTCAGATGGGACGAGTGCGCACGTCAGGCGGGGTGACGGAAGGCCGCTCTCGGATGACGGATAGTAGCGTGTCGGCAGCCGGTGGGAGGGTGCCGACCGAGGGAGGTGGCGGGATGCAGGGCTCGCAGGGGGTTGTGAGGGCCGAGGAGGCCGTGCTGGTCCTGGTGGACATCCAGGCTGCTCTTGCGGATGCCATGCCCACCGGGGACCGGTGGCTGGAGAGCGCGGTCCTGCTCGCGAGGGCGGCAGGACCACTCGGCATCCCGTGCGTCGTCACCCGCCAGTATCCGCGCGGGCTCGGTGACACGGTTGGCATGCTCGCCGAAGCCGTGGGACCACATACGCCGGTGGACAAGACGGCGTTCGACTGCATGGCCGAGCGGGGGTTCTGCGAGCGCCTCGAGGAGACGGGTCGCCGCACCGTGGTCATCGCCGGCATCGAGGCGCACATCTGCGTCACGCAGACCGCACTCTCGCTCGTGCGTGCCGGGTACCACGCACACGTGGTGGCCGACGCGGTCTGTTCGCGCAGGCCGACGGACCGGGACATCGCGCTTGCTCGCTTGCGCTCGGCTGGCGTGGCAGTGACCACGTCGGAGTCCGTCCTGTACGAGGCGCTGGGATGCGCCGGGACCACAGCGTTCCGTGAGGTCCTGCAGCTGGTGAAGGAGTGTCGGCCCACACGGTGACCTGATCTGCGCTGCTCGGGTACACTGTCGGGCGTCGTGCACATGCGAGGAGAGGCGGTAGCTGGGGATGGCCACGATCATCGACGGTGTGAAGGTGGCGGCCGAGGTACGCGGACGGGCGGCCGAGGAGGTGCGCGAGCTGGCGGCGCACGGAGTGACGCCGTGTCTCGCCGTGGTGCTCGTCGGCGACGACCCGGCGTCCGCCTCGTACGTGCGGATGAAGGAGCGTGACTGTGCCGAGGTTGGTATCGAGAGTCGCGACCATCGCTTGTCGGCCACGACGAGCCAGCAGGAGCTCGACGATCTCATCGATGCGCTGAACGCCGACCCCGCCGTGCACGGGATCCTTGTGCAGATGCCTCTGCCCGAGCATCTCGATCCAGAGTCGGTGATCGAACGCATCGATCCCGCCAAGGACGTTGACGGCTTCCATCCGGAGAGCCTGGGCCACCTCGTCCGCGGCCTCCCGGGTTTTCGCGCATGCACGCCGGCAGGCGTGATGGAGATGCTCCGTGCGTACGACATCGACCCTTCCGGGATGCGGGCCGTGGTGATCGGGCGCTCGACGATCGTAGGCAAGCCGATGGCGCTGCTGTTGCTTGAGGCCAACGCGACGGTGACGGTGTGCCACTCACGTACGAAAGACCTCGAGGCGGTATGCCGTGAGGCGGATCTGGTGGTGGCCGCGATCGGGCGTCCGAAGATGGTGGACGCATCCTACATCAAGCCGGGCGCGGTGGTGATCGACGTCGGCATCAACCGCACCGATGAGGGGATGGTGGGCGACGTCGACTTCGCCGCCGTCGAGCCGATCGCGTCAGCGATCACCCCTGTCCCGGGCGGAGTGGGCCCCATGACGCGGGCCATGCTCATGGCCAACACCGTTGCGGCGGCGCGCTCCGCTGCACCGCGCGAACAGGGGTGAGCGTCGCATCGGCTGTGGAGATGGTGTGGGGGGCGCCGCTCTGCGCCATCGCTGCGCTACAATCGCCTTTCGTACATCACTGATGGAGGTCGAACGATGATCCGCATCAACCGCATAATCGCGGTCGCCATAATGCTGGTACTGCTGTTGCCGGCTGCCGCGTTCGCCAACGTGATGGAGTATCAGCTCCAGTACGAACCTGCCGGTGACGGGGTGGGTACGCTGTTGATCGTGAACGCGGTGCTCGACCCCGCGACCACGCTGCCCCAGGAGGTGTCGATCCCGGTGCCCGAGGGCGCGACACTGCTGTGGTCGGGCGAGATCCTTGGTGGCGATCCGAGCGGCGATCCGCAGCGGGCCACCACGACCAGCGAGGTGGACGGGGTGCAGGTCCATACGCTCACCCTCGAACAGTCGCACACCGCGCAGCTCGAACTGCTGCTGTCCAGTCCGTCCGTGTCGGGCGACCGGCTCAACGCCAGCGTGAGTTGGACCAACGTGGGCGAGGAGATCCCGGTGACGGCGTCGGTCATCGCCGAGGCAGGCGCATCGGACATCGTCATCGAACCGGCGAGGTCCGGTGACGTGCAGACCAACGACGTCGCGCAGACGCTGCATCCGCTCGAGCGCAAGCGCCTCGCCACCGGCGAGTCGTACGACATAGCCGTGAGCTGGACGCGGGGCGGGACCGCTGCGGGCGGCGTTGACGGCGCTTCATCAGGCGGACTGCTTCCGTACGTGATCGGCGCGCTGGTGGTCGCCGTGGCCGCGCTGGTTGTGGTCGTGACGATCGAACGGACGCGCGCTCGCCGAAACGCCTGATGGCGTGACCACGGCCGCCGCGATAGCTTTCGTGCTCGTCGGGCTCGCGGAGCTTGGAGACAAGAGCCAGCTCATGCTCGTCGGCTTCGCTGCCCGGCATCGTCCGCTCAAGGTCCTGGCCGGCGCGGCGATCGCGGTTGCCGTGCTCCAGGCCCTCGCTGTGCTCGGGGGCGGGCTGATCGGCGCATACCTGCCCCAACGTCTCATCGCGTTCGTCGCCGGAGCCCTCTTCATCGTCTTCGGCGTCATGGCGTGGCGCGGCGATGACGATGAGGAAGGCCATGGTGCGCGGCTGTCCGGCCGTTTCGGCGCGGTGCTCACGGTCGCGGCAGCGCTCTTCGTTGCTGAGCTTGGTGACAAGACGCAGGTGCTGACGATGTCCATCGCCGCCGACCCCGCCGCGGCGGTCCGCACGCTCGGCGCGCTCGGCGCAGGGGTGACCCCTCCCGAGGCTGGTTCCGCCGCGACGGGCTGGGGGGTCTGGCTCGGATCCTCCCTCGGCTTCCTGCTTGCCGATGCCATCGCGATCGGCGCGGGAGCTGTCCTGGGGGCAAGACTGCCGGAGCGCCGTATCGCCCGGGTCTCGTCGGTCATCTTCATCGTGTTCGGACTCGCCACGCTGGTCTCCGCGTTCGTGGCCCGGTGAACAGGCGGATCGCGCGGTACACTACGGTACGCACGACGAAACGGAGATGATGGTCGCGTGACAGTGCTCCTGCATGCATGCTGCGGACCCTGCCTCCTCGAGCCGTACGACGCGCTCGCGACCGACGCCGAGGTCGTGGTCTGCTACGCCAATCCGAACATCCATCCCGCCGAGGAGTACGCCCGGCGGCGTGACACGCTGCTCGACTACGCCGAGGACGCCGGGATCGCCGTCATCGAGCTGCCGTACGAGCCCGCCCTGTGGGCCGAGGCGACGTCGCCGGCGGCGGAGACCCCGGAGCGGTGCAGGGCGTGCTACCGATTGCGGATCGGCATGGTCGCGGCCGAGGCGGCACGGCGCGGGTACGATGCCGTTGCGACCACGCTCAGCGTCAGCCCGTACCAGGATCCTGAGGCCATCGCCGAGGAGGGGACCGCCGCCTGTGTCGAGGCGGGTGTCCGCTTCATCGTGACCGACTTCAGGGAGCGCTATCCCGAGGCGACGCGCCGTTCTCGCGAACTCGGCATGTATCGCCAGAACTACTGCGGGTGCGCTCCGAGCCAGGCGGAGGCAGCGGCCGAACGCGAGGAGCGGCGAGCCGCGCGCAAGGAAGCGAAGAGGGCCGCCCGTGAGGCCGCGGACCGCGCCTCGGCGGACGAGGGTGACGGTCGATGAAACGGCGTGATGACGCGTCCCCGGGCGGACCGCCTGCGGTACACTGCCGCCAGGGTATCCGTTCCGAAAGGCCGCTCACGTGAGGACCGATGATTTCGATTACGACCTGCCGAGCGGGCTGATCGCGCAGCACCCGGTCGAGCCGCGCGACTCCTGCAGGCTGCTGGTCCTGGACCGGGTGAGCGGGCAGATCGACCACAGACGCTTCACCGACGTGCTCGACTATCTGCGGGCCGGCGATGTGCTGGTGGTCAACGAGACGCGTGTGCTCCCCGCGCGCCTGCACGGCGCCAAGGACGAGACCGGCGGGGCGGTGGAGGTCCTCCTTCTCCGCAAGCAGTACGGCGACACCTGGGAGTGCCTCGTGAAGCCCGGCCGCAGGCTCAAGCCGGGTGCGCGTGTCGTGTTCGGCGACGGCGAGCTTACCGGGCTGGTGGTCGACGTGCTCGAAGACTCCGGCGCGAGACTCATCCAGTTCCATACCGCTTCAGGCCGCTTCATCGATGCCGTGCATCGTCTCGGCGAGATGCCGCTGCCGCCGTACATCACAGAACCCCTGAGCGATCCTGAGCAGTACCAGACCGTCTATGCGACCGACGAACACAGCGTCGCCGCGCCCACCGCGGGGCTTCACTTCACGCGTGGACTGCTCGATGAGGCCCAGCGTGCGGGTGTGCACCTCGGCACCGTGGAGCTCGATGTGGGACTCGATACGTTCCGCCCTGTGGCCGAGGACGACCCGACCGCCCACGTCATACACACGGAGCACTACCGCGTGCCGGGATCCACAGCAGACGCGGTGAACGATGCGCGGGCTCGCGGCGACCGCGTGATCGCCGTTGGGACCACTGCCGTCAGGGCGCTTGAGAGCGCGTACAACGAGCAGACCGGCCTCGTAGAGGCGGCAGAGGGGGCTACGGACCTCTTCATCCTGCCGGGCTTCTCCTTCGGGGTGGTGGATGCGCTGATAACGAACTTCCACATCCCCCGCTCGACACTCCTGATGATGGTGAGCGCGTTCGCAGGACGCGATCTGGTCATGCGGGCGTACGATCTCGCACGCGCCGAGCGGTACCGGTTCTTGTCGTTCGGCGACGCCATGCTGATCCTGTAGGCGTCCGCGGAGCGCCCCGTACTACGGGACCGGCTCCCACCATGTCCAGTGCGGATTGCCTGCGGCGGGATCGTCGGAAGGCGTGCCCGGCGCCACTGCGAAGCCGTCCGACATGTCCCCGCCAGGCGGGACGTACACGTCCACGTTCCGATCGTCGAAGCCGATGAGCGTGAACACGGGTGAGCCGTCGGTTCCCGGGGTCTCGAACCGCGAAGGCAGTCTGGGCCAGGTGCCGAACGTGGGTATCGCCTGATCCGTGACGAGCGCGTATTCGCGCAGCCCGAGCGCCCGCACCACTCGCTTGAAGCTCATGAGGCCTCCGTCGGCGGTGCGCAGGAATATCGTCGCCTGGTCGTCGGGGTCGGTGACGACGGGGCGCTCCCGCGGACGCCCCGGCTCGTCGAGGTCGCTCACGGTGACGCCCATAGTCGTGGCCTCGGAAGGGGCCTCGAGGAGTTCTCCGGCGTAGACGTACACGGTCCCGTCCCAGACGACGTAGGGTGGGGCCGGCGTTGCCGTGCTCGTGGCGCTGTCCGCTGGCGCCTCCCCGGCTTCCAGGGCGCTCTCCTCGGCGCCACGGTCGCCCGCGTCGTCCGCTGCGGTCGCGTCTATGGTGAAGGATTCAAGCGACTGCTCAAGGTCCGCCTCCGAGCCGGTCAGTCCGGCCTGTCCGATCAGAGCGAGGGACGCGACCACTCCCACGAGAACCACCGCCGCGGCAGAGACGAACGCGGTCATGCGGGGCTGCCACCACGATGGCAGGAGCCTGCCGCCCGGACGCTGCAGAGGCGCCGTGGAACCGGAGGCGGTGTCCTGTTCGACAGGCCGTGGGACGGGCGCACCCGCTTCGGCCCGGGTGGTTTCGATGATCCCCTCCACGAGCGGGATCGGGGCGCGCGGGGGCGCCACCTGCTCCATCCGCAGGAGGGTCTCCGCGAACGCGGCGCACTCCGGACAGGTCTCACAGTGGGCGCGCGCATCGGCGAGCACGCCGGGGTCCACCGGCGTTCCGTCGTGTGCCGCCGAGATGATCTCAGTCGCGCTGAGGCAGTCCATCGAAGCCACCTCCCTCCGTCGCCCGGAGTATGTGGGCGAGGGTCCGTCTGGCACGGAACACCCGCGACTTCACGGTCCCCTCGGGTACCCCGAGCGTGTCTGACGCCTCGGCGTAGGTGAGCCCGAACAATCCTATGGCGCCAAGAGCCTCGCGCTCCTCAGGCGGAAGCGTTGCGATCGCGGTCTCGAGCGCATCGGTGAAGGCGACATCGTCGGAGAAATCGGCTTGTGAGACTGGCTCGAGATCGACCGGGTCGAGCGGCAGGGGCGTGCGTTTGCCGGCGCGCACCATATCAAGGCACACGTTCCGCGTCACCCGGTACAGCCAAGTGCTGAATCGGGCGCGGCCGTCGAAGCTTCCAAGGCTGCGGAACACCTTCAGGAACACCTCCTGCGTGGCGTCTTCAGCGGTCGGCGCATCGCCGAAGAAACGCAGCGCATGCGCGTATACCGCGTCGGCATGGAGACGGACGAGCGTCGCGTAAGCGCTGTGATCGCCGGATGCGGCCGCGGCGACCAGATCGGCGTCGCCCATCACGCGAGTGACCATGCCCACCTCTCCTAAGACGGTGCTGAGGCGCTACGGGTTCATCGAGAGAAGCATACCCCGATGCCTGGTAGAATCTGCCCATGTCATCGTTCTCGTTCGACCTCATCGCGCACGACCCGGACACACGAGCGCGTGTGGGGCGCTTTCAGACCCCGCACGGCGTCATCAACACCCCCATGTTCATGCCGGTGGGGACACGGGCCACCGTCAAGGGCGTCACTCCCGCGCAACTCCGCGAGATCGGGGCGGAGGTCGTCCTTGCCAACACGTACCACCTGTTCCTCCGTCCCGGCGCCGACATCGTCCGGGAGGCGGGAGGGCTGCACCGCTTCATGGGGTGGGACAGGCCCATCCTGACCGACTCGGGCGGTTTCCAGGTGTTCAGTCTCGCCGACACGCTGAAGCTCACCGACGATGGCGTGGAGTTCCGCTCCATCGTGGACGGAGCCCGGCACTTCTGGACCCCCGAGGACAACATGGCGGTCCAGGAGGCGCTTGGAGCCGACATCATCATGCAACTCGACCAGTGCCCGCCGTACCCGGCCGAGAAGCCGATGGTGGCCGAGGCGGTGCGCAGGTCTGCTGCGTGGGCCGCGCGCTGCAAGACCGCACACTCTCGCGAGGACCAGGCGCTCTTCGGTATCGTGCAGGGGGGCGTGTTCGACGACCTGCGGGCGGAGAGCGTCGCGCGCTGCACTGAGATCGGGTTCCCCGGATACGGCATCGGCGGCTACTCGGTGGGGGAGCCGCACGACCTGATGCTCGAGAGCCTCGCGCCGGTCGCCTCGGCTCTCCCGGCGGATCGTCCCCGCTATCTCATGGGAGTGGGTAACCCGACCACCATGCTCGAGGCGATCGGACTCGGGGTGGACCTCTTCGATTGCGTGCTGCCCACCCGGACCGCCCGTACCGGCACGGCGTTCTCGTCCGAAGGGCGCATGAATCTGAAGAACGCGCGCTACACGCGCGACCACGGTCCGATCGACCCGGCGTGTTCGTGCCCCGTGTGCGCCACCTACACGCGTTCGTACGTGCGCCATCTCGTGACCACGAAAGAGATGCTCGGGTCGACGCTGCTGTCGATCCACAACCTGCACGTGCTGATCGATCTCGCCCGGTCCGCGCGCGTTGCGATCGAGGAGGGGCGCTACTCCGCGTTCCTCGAACAGTGGCGGAACGGCCCTGGTCACGACGACTACTGAAGTCGCTCCGGGCTGCGGTCCCGTGCGACGCGATGGCCGTGTGCATCGTGTTGATGGAGCCGTTTCGCACTGATGCTATGATGCGTTGATGCGCTCGCGCCGTAAGGGCGCGATGCTCGTGTGTGAAGTCATGGAGGTCTCACCATGGAACAGTACGGTCAGCTGCTTTCTCTCGTCGTCATCTTCGGGGCGTTCTACCTGTTGATGATCCGTCCGCAACAGAAGCGCCAGAAGGAGCATGCCGCTCTTGTAGCGTCGCTTGCCGAGGGTGACCGGGTCGTCACGATGGGCGGGTTGTACGGCACGGTGCGCACCATCGACGGTGACAGGGTAGGTCTTGAGGTCGCCCCCGGCGTGGTGATCGAGTTCGCCCGGTCCGCAGTGGCGTCACGTCTCGAGGTATAGGGTCGCCCTCCGGGGCGCGAGGAAGAGGAGATAGTCGAACCAGATGAAGCTGAAGCCAACGAACGCCTGGGCCCTGATTGCGTTGGCCCTGTTGCTCGCCGTCTCGGTGTGGTCCTTCTGGCCGCTCGAGGAGAAGATAACGCAGGGTCTGGACATCAAGGGCGGCCTCTCGGTCACGCTCACGGCGTCACCACTGGGCGCTGAGGAACTGACCGAGGAAACGATGAGCCGGGTGGAGACGATCCTGATCGAGCGCGTGAACGGGTTCGGAGTGAGCGAAGCCAGCGTGCAGCGCCAGGGGCAGCGGTCCTTCCTCGTGCAACTTCCCGGCGTGCAGAACGCACAGGACGCGCTCAGGTTGCTGGGCGAGCCCGGCAAGCTGGAGTTCGTGGATCTGACCAGCGTCACCGATACCGCCACGCTCGACCTGATCGCACAGCAGCTGGAGGCCGAATACTCGGGCGAGGAGACGACGCTCCCGCAGCTCGATCCCGAGGGGTACGAACCGTTCATGACGGGCGAGGTCGTGACCGATGCCCGTGTCACCACCGACGAGTACGGCAATCCCGCCGTGTCTATCTCCATGAGCGGCGAGGGTGCCGACGTATGGGGTGATGTGACGACACGCCTGTCGGCCACCCGTGGTCAGATCCTGATCGCGCTGGACGGCCGGGCGAAATCAGCCCCCGCGGTCCAGACGCCGATCCTCGACGGCGACACGCTCATCACCGGCAGTTTCACCGTGGACGAGGCCAAGGGCCTTGCGGCGATCCTGCAGTCGGGAGCCATGCCCGCCGAGGTGGCGATAGATGAATCGCGACTCGTGGGCCCGACCCTCGGCAAGGAATCGCTCGACCAGGGGCTGCTGGCGGGTCTCGTAGGACTCGCACTGGTGGCGGCGTTCATGGTCGCCTACTACCGTGGCCTGGGTCTCGTGAGCATCGTGGCGCTCGTGGCGTACGCGCTCCTTATGCTCGGCTCGCTCGGCATCCTCTCACGAATGAACGCCTTCGCTCTCACCCTTCCGGGCATCGCCGGTCTGATCCTGGGCATCGGTGTGGCCGTCGACACGTCGATTCTCATATTCGAGCGCCTCAAGGAGGAGATCGAGGCCGGCAAGACGCACCGCAGCGCAGCGAAGTCGGCTGTGCGGCATGCGATCGGTACGAGCATCGACGCCGACATCGTGACCCTCGTATCGGCCATCGCGCTCTACGCCCTCGCGATCGGTCCGGTGCGCGGCTTCGCGTTCACCCTGATACTGGGCATCGCGATCGACCTTGTGGCTGCGCTCCTGTTCACCGGTCCGATCGTCCGCATGCTTGCCGAGGGGACGATGTCGAAAGCGCCTGCTTTCTGGGGAGTGAAAGGGGGCGGTACCCGTGGCTAAGACACGCATCGATTTCATGGGAAAGAAGAAGTACTTCTTCGCGCTGTCGGGCGCCCTTGTCGCGATCAGCATCGCCGCTCTCCTCATCAGGGGCTTGACGTTCGGCATCGACTTCCAGGGTGGGACCACGATGACGCTCTCGGGCGCCGAGGGGGTCACCACGGAGGACGTGCGTGCCGCGCTCGAGGAAGCAGGCGTTCCGGATACCTCCAACGCCACCATCCAGCCCACCGATGACGGCGGTTTCATCGTGCGGACCGCGGAGTCCGATACGGCACGGGCCCAGGAGGCGTTCTCGGCGGTAAGCGAGACGCTCGGCCTTCCCGCGCAGGACGCGAACGTCACGACCATCGGACCCGGTTGGGGCGACAACGTGACCGAGGCGTCGCTGGTGGCGCTCGCCGTTTCCATCGTCGCCATCCTCATCTACATCTCGCTCCGGTTCGAGTACAAGATGTCGCTCACCGCGGTGCTGGCGCTGCTGCACGACACCACGATCGTGCTCGGTGTGTATGCCATCTCCGGACGTGAGGTGACGCCCAACACGATCGCCGCGGTGCTCACGATCCTCGGCTACTCGCTGTACGACACGATCGTGGTCTTCCACCGCATCCGTGAGAACGCCACCGGGCTCACGAAGATGAGCTTCATGGAGATGACGAACGAGTCGATCAACCAGGTGCTCATGCGCTGGGTGAACACCGGCCTCATCCAGGTGATCCCCGTGTTCGCGCTCTTCTTCTTCGGCGGGGAGACGCTGCGCGACTTCGCGTTTGCGATGGCGGTGGGCCTGCTGGCGGCCGCCTACTCCACGATCGGGTTGGCCAGCCCGCTCTATGCGGTCTGGAAGGAGCGCGAGCCGAAGTTCCAGGCGCTCAAGCGCAAGTACGCGGCGCATGCGGCCAAGTAGACTCGGCCCGGTACGGGCGGATACGGAGACCGGCTCCTTCGGGGGCCGGTCTCCGCGGTTACAATAGGCGCATGACCGTCACCGATACCGCCGCATGCCGCCGTCGCTGGGATGTCGCGCGCCCGGACGCCGACAGCGCCAGGCGCCTTGCGCGCGAGACAGGGCTCTCCGTGGTGACGGCGGGCATCCTGTTGGCGCGCGGTATCGCCGCCGCGGATGAAGCGCGGGCCTTTCTCACGCCGTCGCTCGAGCGCGACTGGGTGGCCACCCGGGATATCCCCGGCCTCGATGCTGCCGCCGCACGGGTGGCGGCGGCGGTGCGCGCCCGCGAGAGGATCGTCGTCTTCGGCGATTTCGACCTTGACGGCATCTCCGCCGCAGCGACCACCGCGCTGGGGCTCCGCATGCTGGGAGGGTGCGTGGAGGCGATGGTGCCCCACCGCTTCACCGAGGGATACGGCCTGACCGAGCCGGCGCTCACCAGGCTCGTCGCCATGGGTCCCGAGGTCGTGGTGACCGTCGACTGTGGCATCTCGAGCTGCGCCGAGGTCCGCGCGCTGCGCGACCGTGGCATCGATGTGGTCATCACGGACCACCATGAGCCCGGTGAGGACGTGCCCGTCGATGTGCCCGTCGCCGACCCCAAGTTGGCGGACGATGGTCCGCCGGTCGCCGGTGCGGGTGTCGCGCTTGCGCTGGTGAGGGAGGTCGGCCTGATCCTCGCCGACGACGAGGTGTGGCGATCGCTCACCGATCTCGCGATGCTGGGCACGGTGGCGGACATCGTTCCGCTCGTCGGGGCCAACCGGGCTCTCGTGGCCCACGGGCTGCAGTCGGTGCGGCACTCGCCCAGGCCGGGTATCGCGGGACTCGCGACGGTCGCCGGCGTGGATACCGCGACGTTGACGTCCGACCAGGTCGCATTCGCGCTGGCCCCCCGGCTGAACGCGGCGGGCCGCATGGCCGACCCGGCGACTGCGCTGTCGCTTCTGCTGGCGGAAGACATCGACGAGGCCACCGAGCTCGCACACGCGCTCGACGAGTACAACCGCGTGCGGCAGGCGACGGAGGCGGACCTACTGGTCGCGGCGCTCGCGGAGGCCGAAAGGACATACAGACCCGGCGACAGGGTACTGGTGGTTGCGGGTGAGGGTTGGCACGAGGGGGTCAGGGGCATCGTCGCCTCGAGGCTGGTTTCGCGCTACGGCGTGCCGGCGCTCGTCTTCTGCATAGAGGACGCGGTCGCCCAGGGGTCCGGCCGCAGCGTCGAGGGCATCGATCTGTATGCCGCTCTCACGGCGATCGGACCGATGCTCACGCGGTTCGGAGGACACGAGATGGCCGTGGGGGCGACGCTCCCGGCAACGGCGCTCGACGACCTCCGGGACGCGCTGCGCAGGCGCTTCGCCGAGGTGCCGGATGAGGTGTTCGTCGGCCGGATCGATGTGGACGCCGAGGTCCCGCTCGATACGCTTTCACGTGAGCTGGCGGTGGAGATATCCGCGCTCGGCCCGTTCGGCTTCGCCAACCGGTGCCCGCTGCTGGCCTCCTACGGGGTGTTCATGAACGGGCGCAAACGGGTGGGGAAGGGTGGCGACCACCTGCGATTCACCGCGTTCGACGGCGTGGCTGCGGTGCCGTCGATCGCCTTCAGGTGCAACGACATCGAGACGCTCGCGGACACCGAGTCCGCGGTCGATCTCGTCTATGAGCTGGAGCTGGATGAATGGCGGGGCGTCGAACGTATCCAGCTCCTGGTCCGGGACGTCAGGCAGCGTGAAGCCGGTGACCGGTCAGCGGCGGCGGAGCTTGTCGACGACCTGTTCGAACACGCCGACGAGATCCTGGCCCGTGGCGACTACGCCGGCATCGGCGATGCGACGAGTTTCCATACCAAGCTCGCCGGCGTGACCTTCGAGGGACGTCAGGAGGTCGTGGCCCGTCTGGAGCCCGGCGTCCCGCTCCGCATCGAACGTCAACCGGACAACGAGTACGACTCCAACGCGTGTGCGGTGTTCGACCCCCTCGGCGATCAGGTGGGCTTCTTCAACCGCAGGCTGGCGGCGGCACTCGCGCCGGTGCTCGATGCAGGTGTCGAGTACGACGTCGAAGTGGCCGACATCACCGGCGGCGGCGAGGGCGAAAGCCTGGGTGTGAACGTGCTCGTTACCCGTCGTGCGGTCGATGCGGGTCCGGACGAAGAGTCGTTGCAGGCGGCCGCCGATATGCGGGCGCGCCTTGCGGGTCTGAGCCCGGTGGAGCTCGACGAGGAGCTCACCCGTTGGCTGATCGGCGACCGCGACCTTCACCAGGCACAGCGCGATGCGCTTGCCCATCTTGCTCTGGGTCGATCCACGCTTGCCGTGATGGCCACCGGCCGGGGCAAGTCGCTGATCTTCCATCTGCACGCCGCCCGCCTGGCGATCGCGCAGGGTTCGGCGTCGGTGTTCGTCTATCCCTTGAGGGCGCTCGTGGCGGATCAGGCCTTCGTGCTCCAGGAGCGGTTCGCTTCCCTCGGCCTGTCCGCGGCGGTCGTGACGGGCGAAACGGGCCCGGCGGGACGCGACGAGGCCTTCGGCGCACTTCGTGACGGCTCCCTCGATGTGGTGCTCACCACGCCCGAGTTCCTCGATCATCATGCCGGACGGTTCGCCGCCTCCGGGCGTATCGGGTTCGTCGTGATCGACGAGGCGCACCACGTGGGTCTGGCGCGCTCCGGGCACCGTCCCGCGTACGCGCGGCTCGGCGGGGCGCTCGCCACTCTGGGGAGGCCGGTGGTCCTCGCGGTGACCGCCACCGCACCGGACGACGTGGCGTCGATCATCAGGGACGACCTGGGTATCGAGGAGGTCGTGCTCGACCCCACGACACGCGAGAACCTCGCGATCTCCGACAGGCGCGGCACGGAAGACAAGCTCGCGTACATCGCGGGGATCGCCGCCAGGGGCGAGAAGGTCATCGTCTACGTGAACAGCCGGGAGACGTCGGTCAAGCTCGCACGGCAGCTGCGCACACGCGTACCGGACCTGGAGCATCGCGCGGTCTTCTACAACGGCGGCATGACACGCGAGGCGCGTCACGCCGTGGAGCGGGCGTTCCGGGACGGTGACGTCACTGTGGTGGTGGCCACGAGCGCCTTCGGCGAGGGAGTGAACATCGCCGACGTGCGTCACGTGGTCCTCTATCACCTGCCGATGGGCGAGGTCGAGTTCAACCAGCTCTGCGGGCGCGGCGGCAGGGACGGCCAGCTGGCAACGGTCCATCTCGTCTTCGGCGAGAAGGACGCGCGACTCAACCGGATGATCCTCGAGTCAGCCGCGCCGCCCAGGGAGGACCTCGGCGCGCTGTACCTCGTACTGAAGGACCTGCCCACCGATGACGGGTGGGTGGAGATCACCAATGCCGAGCTTGCCGAGCTCGCCAACAAGCGGCGCGGCCGGTCCCGCCTCAACGACAAGGGCGTGTCGACCGGCATCGGTGTCTTCCGGGAGCTGGGCCTCGTGGCGAGCGAGGGGGCGGGCGCGTACAGGCGTCTGGCGCTGCTGCCGGCGCCCGAAGACAAACTCGATCTCGCGGATTCGGTACGATACGCGGAGGGGATCGACGAGATCCGGAGTTTCGAGGAGTTCAGGCACCGGGCCCTCGAGGCCGCGGCGGAAGAGTTGCTGCACGCGTTCGACCGTCCTATCCTGCCCACACGACCCTGAGACCGCGCGAGGGGCGACCCGCGACGGTATCCTGTCTACATGAGAGCCCCGTGACGAAAGGCCGTTCGTGTCCGTGACGCTCGAGGGCCTGGAGGCCCAGATACGCTCGTACAATCCCTCGGCGGACCTGCGGGGGATCGACGACGCCTACGCCTTCGCGCTCGAGCACCACGCGGGACAGATGCGCAGGTCGGGGGAGCCGTTCATCAGCCATCCGCTCGAGGTCGCCATGATCCTCGCGGGACTCAACCTCGACACCGCCACCATCGAGGCGGCGATACTCCACGACGTCGTGGAGGACAGCTCGGTGAGCCTCAAGGAGGTGCGGGAGCGCTTCGGCGAAGAGGTCGCCGTCCTGGTCGACGGCGTCACCAAGCTCGGCCGGATCAAGTTCTCATCGCTTGCCGAGGCGCAGGCCAACAACATGCGCAAGATGCTGATCGCGATGGCCAAGGACATCCGCGTCATCCTGATCAAGCTGGCGGACCGGCTGCACAACATGCGCACGCTCGCCGCGCTTCCGGCCGAGAAGCAGCACCAGAAGGCGATCGAGACGATGGAGATCTACGCGCCGCTCGCGCACCGGCTCGGGATCTCGTCCATCAAGTGGGAGCTCGAGGATCTGGCGTTCTACTACCTTGAACCACGCAAGTTCCAGCAGATCCAGAAGATGGTGGCCGAGAGCCGCACGGCCCGCGAGGCGTATCTGCATCAGGTGATCGACCAGCTCTCGAGCGAGCTCGAGGACATCGGCATCTCGAGTGAGATATCCGGTCGGCCCAAGCACCTGTACAGCATCTATCAGAAGATGACCCACCGCGGTAAGGACTTCTCGGAGATCTACGACCTGATCGCGCTCCGCGTGATCGTGGAGTCGGTCAAGGACGTGTACGGAGCGCTCGGCACGGTCCACTCGATCTGGAAGCCGGTGCCCGGACGCTTCAAGGACTACGTGGCGATGCCCAAGTTCAACATGTACCAGTCGCTGCACACGACCGTCATCGGCCCGGCCGGGCGACCGCTCGAGATACAGATTCGCACCGAGGAGATGCACCGTACCGCAGAGTACGGGATCGCCGCGCACTGGCGCTATAAGGAAGGCGGGCGCGCCGACGAGGCGTTCGACGAGCGTCTCGCATGGCTGCGCCAGATGCTGGAGTGGCAGACCGAGCTCAAGGACCCGCGGGAGTTCATGGAGGCGCTGAAGATCGACCTCTTCGAGGACGAGGTCTTCGTCTTCACCCCCAAGGGGGACGTGGTCTCCCTCAGGCGCGGATCCACGCCGATCGACTTCGCGTACGCCATCCATACCGAGGTGGGCCACCACTGCGTGGGGGCGAAGGTGAACGGCTCGATAGTCACCCTCGAGTACGAGCTCCAGATGGGTGACCGCGTCGAGATCCTCACCAACAAGAACTCATGGCCGAGTCGCGACTGGCTCAACATCGTGCGGACGTCGTCCGCGCGCAGCAAGATCCGTAGCCATTTCTCGCGCGCGAGCCGCGAGGACGACCTCGCCAAGGGCAAGGAGGAGCTCGGGAAGATCCTTCGCAAGCAAGGGATGCACGTGAGCGCCAGCGCGGTCTCCAAGGCGCTCGATGTGGTCGCCAAGGAGATGAACCTGCAGCAAGGGGACGACCTTCTCGCGGTCATCGGCGGAGGAAAGCAAAGCCCCAAGCAGGTGGTCACCAAGCTCATCAAGGTCCTCGCGAAGGAGGGTCACACGGTCGCTCCGCCCGAGCCGGAGCCTGAGATCCCGGTAGCGCCGCCGCGTCCGTCGAGACGCAAGAGCGGCACGGGCGTCAGGGTGAAGGGGATCGACGACGTGCTGGTGCGTCTCGCTCACTGCTGTAACCCCGTCCCGGGAGATCCCATCGTGGGATTCGTCACCCGAGGTCGCGGGGTGTCGGTGCATCGCGAGGACTGCCCCAACGCCCGCGAGCTCGTTGCCGGGAGCCCCGAGCGGATACTGGATGTCGAGTGGGACGCTGCGGCCAAGACCACCTATCAGGTCGAGATCCTGATCGAGGCCCTCGATCGGACGCGGTTGCTCCAGGACATCTCCATCGCCCTGGCCGATGCCGGCGTCAACGTCCTGTCGGCCGCGATATCGACCGACAGGCAGGGTGTGGCGTATCTGCGCTTCCTGTTCGAGCTTGGCAGCATGGATCAGCTGCAGAAGGTGCTTGCCACGGTCCGTGGTGTTGACGGCGTCTTCGACGCCCGCCGGACCATGCCCGAGGGCGGTAGGCGGAAGGGGAGCGAGGAGTGAGGGCGCAACGGCTGACCCTCGGTCCTCTCGACACCAACTGCTGGCTGGTCGACGACGGCGCCGGCGGTCCGGTGCTGGTGGTGGATCCGGCGGACGATGCCGCCGGGATCCTGGAAGCGCTCGGATCGCGCGGGGTGGCCGCCGTGACGCTCACGCATGGGCACTTCGACCACCTGGGCGCCGTCCGCGAGATCCTCGACTCCACGGGCGCACCGCTCGTGGTGCATGAGGACGATGCTGCGAGCATCACGACGAGCGCGGGTAACGGAGGAGCCCTGTTCGGCTTCTCGGAGACCGCTCCGCAGGCCGACCGGACCGTCCGGGACGGTGACGTCATCACTGCCGGGGAACTCGAGCTTCGCGTCATCCACACCCCGGGTCACACACCCGGCTCCATCTGCCTCTACGGTGCTGGCATCCTCTTGAGCGGCGACACCCTGTTCGCGGGCAGCATCGGGCGCACCGACTTCCCGGGAGGGGATATGGCGGCGATGCGTCGGTCTATCGCCCGGCTCGCCTCGCTACCCGACGAGACCCGCGTCTGCCCCGGTCACGGAGCGGAGACCACCATCGCGCGGGAGCGTCGCGTGAACCCGTTCTTCCCGCGTGCCTGAGAAAGGCCACGGCACGACGGGTGTGCTGTCATCGCGACCCGGCGTGTGGTAAGTCCTTTGCTATACGATCCGCTGCAGCAGCATCGACAAGGAGCCGTGAATGCTCGACATCCTGATCGTCATGAACAACTACTTCCACGACGTGGCCACGGCGACGCTCATCGCGGCAGCGGCCATCATGTGGACGCTCGAGCGCCAGGCGCTCCGCGGCGCTCCGGAAGACCTCGCCACGCTCACGCGCGCCTATCCCACGTTGAGCCGGTTCGCGAACGCGGCTCTCGTCTGGGTGATCCTCGGCGGCATCCCGCGCGTGATCACATTCAACTCTCACGACCTGGGCGCGATCCGGGGCGATCTCATACCCGCCATCGCTGTGAAGCACGTGGTGGAGGTCGCGGCGGTGGTGCTGGGCGTGCTCTTGTGGCGCCGAGTGAGGAACCGCATCCAGGCCTCGGGCGAAGGGATCCGCGCGTAGCCCCTGCGCGGCGCATCCGTTACACTCGGATACCGCACACGCCCGTATCCCACTCGTCCGGAAGGCCGCATCTTGAACGCTCAGGCCCCCAAGGGTACCGCCGACATGCTGCCCGCGGTGGCGCGGGCATGGGAGCACATGCAGCGCGTCGCCCAGGAGCTCTTCGCCCGCTACGGTTATGAGCCGGTCTATACGCCGCTCTTCGAGCACACCGACGTGTTCACCCGTGGCATCGGCGAGGCCACGGACATCGTCTCCAAGGAGATGTACACGTTCGAGGACAAGGCGGGCCGTTCGATCACGCTTCGCCCCGAGGGCACCGCGAGCGTGGTGCGCTCGGCCCTCGAGCACAATCTCACGGCCAATGGGGCGCAGGCCAAGCTCTACTACGCAGGCCCGATGTTCAGATACGAACGTCCTCAGAAGGGCCGCATGCGGCAGTTCTGGCAGATCGGCATCGAGTGTCTCGGCTCCGACGGAGCCACCGCGGACGCCGAGGTCATCACCGTCCTCTGGCGCTACTTCGAGACGCTGGGTATCCCTGCGGGAAGCATGCGTCTGCTGCTGAACTCGATGGGCGACGAACAGTGCCGGCCGGCGTACCGCGACTCGGTCGCCGCGTTCATCCGCGCCCGCTCGGCCGAGTTGTGTGACGAATGCGTGCGGCGTGCCGAGTCGAATCCCCTCCGGGCCTTCGACTGCAAGAAGGATGGTTGCCGGACGGTCATGGCCGACGCGCCGCTGCTCCGCGACGCGTTGTGCGACGCATGCGCCGCTCACTATGCCGAGGTCAAGACGCACCTGAACGGCCTTGGCATCCCATACGTCGAGGACTCCACGCTGGTGCGCGGCCTCGACTACTACACCCGCACGGTGTTCGAGATCCAGGTGGACGCGGGCCTCGGCTCGCAGAACGCGATCGGCGGCGGCGGACGCTACGACCGGCTGATGCAGGAGTACGGCGGTCCACCGACACCGGGTCTGGGGTTCGCGCTCGGCTTCGAGCGCACGCTGCTTGCGCTCGAAGCAGCCGGCGTGGACATCCCGGCGCCACCGAGAGCGGACGTGTTCGTGGCTCGTGTGGACGACAGCGTGCTGGCAGAGGTCTTCGCTCTCGCACAGCGCCTGCGTGACGCGGGCATCGCCACGGAGCTCGATCATCAGGGGCGCAGCCTGAAGTCGCAGTTCAAGCAGGCCGACCGACTCGGAGCGAGGCGTGTCGCGGTCGTGGGCCCCGACGAGATCGCGTCCGGGGAGTTCACGCTCCGCGACATGGAAAGCAAGCAGGAACGCCGCGTGGCGCTCTCGGAGGCCGTGGCCGCCGTGACCGCCTCGCTCGTCTAGGAGGAGACCGCCTTCATGTTCGACGCACGCTACTCGATACGCACGCACATCGCCGGCGCCATAACCGCCGACTCGATCGGAGAGACCGTCACCGTGGCGGGGTGGGTGGCCAAGCGTCGCGACCACGGCGGCCTGATCTTCATCGACCTCAGGGACCGCAGCGGCATCGTGCAGTGCACGTTCGATCCCGACGCGTCCGGCGCGGCGTTCGTGACCGCGGAGCGCGTCCGGCCCGAGTGGGTCGTCAAGCTCACCGGCGTCGTCCGCCGTCGGCCCGAAGGCACCGAGAACCCCAACATGCCCACGGGTGAGGTGGAGATCGAGATCGCCGAGGCCGAGGTCCTGAACGCCAGCGAGACGCCGCCGTTCGAGATCGAGCCGGGCATCGACACCGACGAGGTCACCCGTATGAGGTACCGGTACCTCGACATCCGGCGGCCCGAGGTGCTCTATGCGCTCTCGCTCCGCGACCGTGTCGTGCAGCGGTTCCGTCGCGCCCTCGAGTCGTACGGTTTCATGGAGGTGGAGACCCCGATCCTCGGCAAGTCCACGCCGGAGGGGGCGCGCGACTTCATCGTCCCGAGCCGCATGAGCCCAGGGGCGTTCTATGCGCTCCCGCAGTCGCCGCAGCTCTTCAAGCAGCTGTTCATGGTGGCCGGCGTCGAACGCTACTACCAGATCGCACGTTGCTTCAGGGACGAAGACCTGCGCGCCGACCGTCAGCCGGAGTTCACCCAGGTGGACATCGAGATGTCATTCGTCACCGAGGATGACGTGCTGGCCATGATGGAGGCCGTGATGCACGAGGTGATGAAGGAGGCCGCGGTCGATCTTCCGGTGCCGCTGCGGCGTCTCACCTACGCCGAGGCCATGGATCGGTACGGCTCCGACCGCCCTGACACGCGACTGGGCATGGAGCTGCAGGATCTCTCCCGGGTGTTCGCCGACAGCGGGTTCAAGGTCTTCGCCGGAGCTCTCGCCAGCGGTGGCGTGATCAAGGGCATCAACGCCAAGGGCGCGGGCGACTGGAGCAGGGGCCGGATCGACGCGCTCAACCAGGTGGCGCTCGACGCGGGAGCCAAGGGCCTCGCATGGGTGGCGTTCACCTCGGAGGACGAGGTACGTTCGCCGATCGCGAAGTTCTTCTCGGATGACGAGATGGCCGCTTTGCGCGAGGTCCTCGGTGTGGAGCCCGGTGACCTCGTGCTGATGGTCGCGGATGCGCGCGCAGTGGCCGAGGAGGTCCTTGGCGTCATTCGCCTGAAGATGGCCGACGAGCTGGGTATCGAGCGCAGCGGGTTCGACGTGCTGTGGGTCGTGGACTTCCCGATGTTCAAGTACGACGCGGACGAGGAGCGATACGCGGCCAACCACCATCCGTTCACGATGCCGCGCGAGGAAGACATCGAGCGGCTGGAGTCGGAGCCTCTGTCGCTGGGCTCCTACAGTTACGATCTCATCATGAACGGTTACGAGATCGGGGGAGGCACGCTGCGTATACACAACGCCGACCTGCAACTCCGCGTTCTCGAGCGCATCGGGCTCACAGAGGAAGAGGCGCGCCGCCAGTTCGGCTTCCTGCTCGAGGCGCTTTCCTTCGGCGCTCCGCCCCACGGCGGGATCGCTCTCGGTCTCGACCGCCTCGTGATGCTGCTCGCGGGTGCGAGTTCGATCCGTGACGTCATCGCGTTCCCCAAGACGTCGTCCGGCGCGGATCCGCTCACGGGCGCACCCGATGCCGTAAGCGCGCGTCAGCTGCGCGAGGTCCACCTCAAGACGGACTAGGAGTGCATGATGTCACCGTCGGTCTTCATCGCCTCGGGGGTGGTCATCGCGGCCTCCCTGCTCTTCATGGTCGTGGGCGCCGTGTACCGGTGGGACCTCACGTCGGCCGGATACGGACGGTGGACACGTATCATCGCGGCGGTGGCGTTGATGGCCATCGCCGTGGTCTCCGTGTGGGATCACCGTGGTGATCCGACCGTCGTCATCGCCGCGCTCCTGGTCGGCGGCATCCTCGCGTCCGGTTTCGTTCTTGCGCACCGTGCGCTCAGCGCACGGCTGCGGGACATCGAGGAGCGCCCGTCCTCTCCCGGTGACGGCGACTGACAGGGGGTCGTTCCTGGTGCATGTGCACGGCGAGGATGCTACGATGATGGTGCCTTGCCTTGCGTGGACCCGGCGTCAGCGGTTGAGCCAACACTTCTTGACCGGGAGCCCTACATCCCACAGGCGAGTGGTATCCCTTCGGGGAAGCGCGAACCTGAGGTGCGGGCACCCACCTGCTGCGGCAGGTTCACCCGGCCGACCACGCAGGGCGGGGTTCGACCATACCCTGAGGGGTGGAGGAAACATATGCGCAGGATAGTCGTAGCAATCGTCGTAGCACTGCTCGCGTTCACCGTGATCGGCTGCGGGACAGCCGAAGACACGGCGGCCGAGGATGCACCAGTCACAGAAGAGCCGGAAGCCGCACCCGCGCCGGCGGAGCCCGAGGGGCCCGAGTATCTGACCGATCGCTCGGCCAACGATGACGACATCGCGCCCGCTCCGTTCCCGTCGTTCACCACCACGCTCACACCGCACGCCTTCCAGGCCAAACTCGATGCCGGCAGGGCGATGATCATCTACTTCTACGACAGCGAGCAGTTGGTCACCGACGATGTGCGCGAAGAGATTGATGCGGTCGTCGATGACTACCGTGGCCTGATCGATATGGTGACGTTCGATGTGAGCGGTAACGGTGATGCCACCGCCGCCGAGGCCGCAACGATGTACGCCAACGAACTCGGGGTCACGAGCACGCCGTACACGCTCATAGTCGATCGGGACTCGTTCATCACCTGGCGCTGGAAGGGCTACGCCGAGAGCGGCGTCATCAAGCGCGAGGTCGAGCGCGCCACGCGCTAGAAGTGCGCGACCTGTTCGACGACACGGCCGAGCAGAGCCTTACCGAAGGTGCGCCTCTTGCTGCGCGGATGCGTCCGCGTACGCTCGACGAGTTCGTCGGGCAGGGCGATGCCGTGGGGCCCGGGACCGTTCTTCGGACCGCTATCGAGATCGACGCGCTCTCGTCGCTCATCCTGTACGGTCCTGCAGGGACCGGCAAGACGAGCCTCGCCCGCGTGATCGCCGGCATGACCGAAGCTCACGTGGTGGAGCTCTCGGCAGTGGATGCGGGCGTCAAAGAGGTCCGGCTGGTGATCGAGCAGGCGAGGGAACGCCTCAAGATGACCGGCCGCCGGACGCTGCTGTTCATCGACGAGATCCATCGCTTCAACAAATCGCAACAGGACGCGCTGCTTCATGCGGTGGAGGACCGGCTGGTCGTCCTCATCGGCGCCACCACCGAGAACCCGTTCTTCGAGGTGAACGCTCCGCTTATCAGCCGCTCGCGGATCGTCGAGTTCACCCCGCTCACCGACGATGACATCAGGGCCATCCTGGAGCGCGCGCTCCAGGAGCCGGTGCGCGGTCTTGGGGGTTCGGTCAGCATCACGCCGGAGGCGCTCGACGCGATCGTCACCCGTGCCGGTGGCGACGCTCGCAGCGCCCTCACCACGCTCGAGCTCGCGGCGCAGATCGCGTCTGCCGCAGCCGTCGAAAGGGCGCCAGGCGAAGCGCCGGTCGTGACTCCGGACGAGGTCGCGAGGGCCACGGCGGTGCGCGCTGTGCCCTACGACAAGGGTGGGGACGCCCACTACGATGTGATCTCGGCGTTCATCAAGTCGATGCGGGGCAGCGACCCCGACGCCGCCGTGTACTGGCTGGCGCGGATGGTGGCCGGAGGCGAAGACCCGAAGTTCATCGCGCGGCGGATGCTGATATTCGCCTCGGAAGACGTGGGGATGGCCGATCCCGGGGCGCTTTCTGTCGCGGTGGCGGCTTTCAAGGCGGCCGAGTCGGTGGGCTGGCCCGAGGCGCGCATCAACCTTGCGCATGCCGCGATCTACCTCGCGCTGGCTCCCAAGAGCAACGCTGCCTACGTGGCGATCGATGAAGCGCTACGCGACATCCGTGAGGGGCGGGCCGAGCGCGTGCCCGACCATCTGCGGGACCGGCACCGGCCGGGCGCGGACCTGTATCCGCCGTACCAGTACCCGCATGATCATCCCGGCGCGCGGGTCGAGCAGCAGTACCTGCCGGACGGGCTCACCGGGAGACGGTACTACCGCCCGGCAGAGGGGCCGGGCCAGCAGGAAGAGCCGTAGGTCCTGCGCACGCCCTTTGCTACACTGAGCGGGTACCCTCGCAGTTCCACGAAGGGCAGGCTTTGGACGCTTCCGGGACCCTCAGCATAGTGCTCACGGTCGTCGCCATCGTGCTGTCGCTCGTCGCTCTCTACGGTGTGGTGGTGGCGGTGAGAGCCGTGCGCGACATACAGGCGGCCGTCGAGGACGTGAGGGTGCGTATCGTCCCCTTGCTCGACAAGGCAGACGTGACGATCGACGCCGTCAACGCCGAGCTTCTGCGACTCGACGCGATCGTGTCGCAGGCCGAGGGCGTGACCGAAGCCGTCTCCACCGCGAGCGATTTCATCCGCTCGCCCGTCAACACCGCCGCGCAGGGTGTTGCGCGCGTCATCCGTTCGTTCGGCAAACGATGAGCGCGTCTGCGGGTCTCATCGAAGGAGGATCCATGGCTAGCGATCGGATCACACTTACCGTCCCCACGCGGGGGGAGTATGCCAAGACGGTGCGGCTCACCGCGGCCGAGCTGGCGAGCAGGCTCGGCATGTCCTATGACGAGGTCGATGACGTGCGCATCGCCGCTGAGGAGGCGTTCGTCTACGCCAGCCAGTGCCTGGGTGAGGACGGCGAGGCTACGTTCACGTTCCTCGTGTCGCCCGATTCGCTCGAGATCGTCGCGGGGCCGCTGCGGGATGCGCGGTCCGTCGAAGAAGCGCCGGGAGGGTATGCGGAGTTCATCCTCCGTTCCGTGTGTGACGAGTTCGAGATCGAGCGCAGTGACGAAGGGTGCAGTCTCCGGCTGTGCCGCCGTGCGGGATCCGTTGCGGGAGAGCCCGGTGCCTAAAGCCCAGCGCCGACAAGAGCGGCGGCTCGTGTGGGACAAGGAGCACACGAGGCAGCTGTTCATCCACTATCACGAACATGGCGATGAGGAGTCGCGTGACGAGCTCATCACCATGTATCTCAACCTGGTCAAGTACCTGGCCAGCCGCTTCCGCAACCGGGGCGAGCCGATCGACGACCTGATCCAGGTGGGGACGATCGGCCTGATCAAGGCTATCGACCGGTTCGACATCCAGCGCGAGGTGGAGTTCACCACCTACGCGACGCCCACCATCGTCGGCGAGCTCAAGCGGTACTTCCGCGACAAGGGATGGGCCATCAAGGTGCCGCGGCGCCTTCAGGAACTGTCGTTCCGGGTCAACCAGGCGATCGATGCGCTCACACAGCGTGAGCAGCGGTCGCCCACGATACTTGAGATAGCCGAGTACCTTGAAGTCACCACCGAGGACGTCCTGGAGGCGCTCGAGACGTCGGAGGCGTACAACTTCGTTTCGCTGGAGACCGACCGCAACTCCGATGGCAACGATTCCTTCAGCATCCTCGAGTATGTCGGTGAAGACGATCAGCTGATGGCGCTGGTGGACGACAGGACGACGCTCTCGGAGGGCCTGAAGCGCCTCTCACCGCTGGAGCAGCACGTCCTGTATCTCCGTTTCTTCCAGGGACTCACGCAGACGGAGATCGCCAGCATGCTAGGGATATCCCAGATGCAGGTCTCCCGCCTGCTGAGGAAGACGCTGCGCGCCTTGCGCGAGCATATCGTCATCGAGGAGGCCTGAGATGGCACCGCTGTTGCGCCGCGAGTCCAAGGACCGCTGGTCGCGGGTGTTCACGGTCACATGGTCGCTGGTGGGCATCGGCATCCTGCTGTACGCGGCGGGGTGGATCCTCGGCAAGGTGTCCACGGCGCTCGTGCCCTTCCTGCTCGCGATCGTGATCGTCTTCATCTTCAGGGGTCCGGTGGCGGCCATGGAGCGGCGCGGGGTCAAGCGCGGTCTGGCCGTCGGCATCTGCTACCTCGTGAGTTTCGCCGTTCTGGGCGTCATGCTCGGATTCCTCATCCCGGCCCTCGTGGAGCAGGTGCGCGAGTTCGTGGAAGCGTTCCCGGGGTACTACGAGCGAGCCACGACCCTCTTCCTGGACCTGCAGGACAGGTATCAGGCCCTCGTCATGCCGCCCTGGGTCGAAGACGCGTTGGCCAACCTCCAGGACACGATCACGCGACAGTCCGCCGAGTGGTCGAGCGTGCTTGCCCGGGAGATCTTCAGTGTCGGCGGGTCGGCCGTGTCGCTGCTCGTCACCACTGTCCTGTCGCTCGTTGTGGGCTTCTGGATCCTGAAGGACCTCCCCGCGATCAACCGGGAGATCATCATGCTCGCCGGTCCGAAGGGCCACGATGAGGCAGCCGTGGTCACGCGGACGGTCTCCCGCGTGCTCGGCGGCTACCTCCGCGGGATGTTCACCATCTCGCTCGTCACGGGCGTGATCGTCACGATCGGCCTGTGGCTCATCGGAGTGCCGTATTCGCTCGTCATCGGCCTGCTAGCCACGGTACTCAACTTCATACCGTGGATCGGCCCGGCGCTCACCGCGATCATCGCGGGTATCGCCGCGGCGTTCGTGAGCCCCCTGCACATAGTGGGAGCCGTGGCGATCTGTCTTGGCGCCCAGCAGGTGACCGAGTACTTCGTGCAGCCGCGCGTGATGTCCGAGCAGGTCGACCTGCACCCGTTGCTGGTGATATTCTCGCTGCTTGCGGGGGCCACCCTGTTCGGATTCGCGGGCCTGCTGCTCTCGATCCCTGTGGCCGCCATCGGCAAGGGCTTGTTCGTCTACTACTTCGAGAAGTACACCGACTCGAAGCTGACGTCGGAGGGCGGAGCGCTCTTCCGTGCGTCTTCCGAGGCGTCCGAAGACGAGTGCGAATGCGAGGACACGCCACCGGAGGACCAGGTCCGCACTGCCGACCAGGACAAGACCGGCGCGGCCGGAGAGTCCGACCGTACCTGAACATGCGAGCGCACCCGAGGAGAGCATCCACGTGAAGTCAGCCGATATCCGAGAGAGTTTCCTGTCGTTCTTCGAGAGCAAGGGCGCCAAGCGGCTGCCCTCATCCTCGCTGGTGCCGGACGACCCGTCGCTGCTGCTCACCTCTGCCGGCATGGTGCAGTTCAAGCCGGTCTTCCTCGGCGCGCGCGACATCGGCGTGACACGCGCCACGACGTGCCAGAAGTGTGCGCGCACCACCGACATCGACATCATCGGCACTACGGGGCGCCACCACAGCTTCTTCGAGATGCTCGGCAACTTCAGCTTCGGCGACTACTTCAAGAGCGAGGCGTGCGCGTGGGCGTACGAGTACTCCACCGACGTCCTCGGGATGGATCCGGACCGGTTGTGGTTCTCGATCTACGAGGATGACGACGAGGCGGAGGCCGTGTGGCGCGACGAGGTCGGCGTCCCGCAGGACCGCATCGTGCGCATGGGCGCCAAGGACAACTTCTGGTCCGCCGGACCCACCGGTCCGTGCGGTCCGTGCTCGGAGCTCTACTACGACCAGGGTCCCGAGGTGGGGTGCGGGCTCGACACCTGCGCGCCCGGCTGCGACTGCGACCGGTTCGTGGAGTACTGGAATCTCGTGTTCATGCAGTACGACCGCCAGGACGACGGCACGCTCGAACCGCTTCCCAAGAAGAACATCGACACCGGCATGGGTCTCGAGCGCGTCGCTGCCATCATGCAGGGGGTCCACACCAACTTCGAGACCGACGACCTCCGCGTGTTGGTTGCCGTGGGCGAGGGCCTCTCTGGCGTCTCGCTCGGGGCGGCCGAGAAGACCGACGTGTCGCTCCGGATCCTCGCGGACCACGCACGCGCAGTGGCGTTCCTCATCGCCGACGGCGTGCTGCCATCCAACGAGGGGCGGGGATACGTGCTCAGGCGTCTGCTCCGGCGGGCGATCAGGCACGGTCGCTTGCTCGGCGTGGACGACGCGTTCATGGTGCAGCTCATCGACACGGTCATCGGGCGATGGGGTACGCCTTACCCCGAGCTCGTGGACAACGCCGAACTCATCCGGGGTATCGTCGCCTCGGAGGAGGAGCGGTTCAGCGCGACGCTCCGCCAGGGACTCGCGTTCCTGACCGAGGCCATGGAGCGGGCGCATGTGGGGGGCGAGACCGTGCTCGACGGCACCGAGGCGTTCACGCTGCACGACACGTACGGTTTCCCGTATGAACTGACCTCGGAGATCGCCGCGGAGTCGGGCCTCGAGGTGGACCACGAGGCATTCGAGGCCGCCATGGAGGCCCAGCGCGAACGCGGGCGCGCCGCGGTGAAGGACGAGTCGTGGTCTTTCGGGAGCGCGTTCGATGAGATGGCCCGGACGGCCGGGGCCACCGAGTTCCTCGGCTATGGTGCAGACGAGGCGGAGAGCACGGTCGTGGGCATCGTGGTGGGCGGCACCTCCGTGGAGCGGATCGAGGCGGGACAGGAGGGCGAGGTCGTGCTTGCGGCGACCCCCTTCTACGCCGAGCAGGGTGGCCAGGTAGGCGACACCGGAGTGCTGTCGGCCGACGATACGCGCTTCGCGGTGTCCGATACCCGATTCGCGGTACCGGGGCTCGTCGCCCATGTCGGGATATTGGAGGCGGGCGGCATCTCGGTCGGTGACACGGTGCATGCCGCCATAGACGTGATGCGCCGCGAGCGCATCCGCCGCAACCATACGGCGACACACATCCTGCACTGGGCGCTGCGCCGCATCCTGGGCGATCACGTCCGGCAGTCGGGGTCGCTCGTGGCGCCCGAACGGCTGCGCTTCGACTTCACGCACTTCGAGGCGATCTCGGCGGAGCAGTTGCACCGAATCGAGGAGATGGCGAACCACAAGATCATGGAGAACCACCAGGTCCTCAACTACGAGACCTCGCTCGCCACCGCGCGTGAGATGGGTGTGACGGCGCTCTTCGGTGAGAAGTACGGCGAGATCGTCCGCGTGCTCGAGGTCGGCAACTTCAGCAAGGAGCTCTGCGGCGGCACGCATGTGGCCTGGTCGAGCGAGATCGGCCTGCTGAAGATCGTCTCCGAAGGCAGTGTGGGAGCCAACCTCCGCCGCATCGAGGCGGTGACGAGTTTCGACGCTCTGGCGTACACCGATCGCGTCGAGGCCGAGCTCGGCGAAGCGGCGTCCGTCCTCAAGGTGGGCAGGTTCGACGTGGCCGAGCGGGCCGGAGCGCTCGTGAAGCGTGTGAAGGACCTGGAGAACGCCGCGCAGCGCGCGAAGAGCCACTTGTCGGGCTTCGATCCCGCATCGCTTGCCGAGGGCGCCCTTGACGCGGGCTACCCCGTGGTGATCGCGCAGGTCCCCGACATCACCGCGGCAGAGATGCGCGGTGTCTGGGACGTCGTACGTACGCGGTTGGGCGACTCGGCGGCGGCAGTGATCGCATCGAAGGATCCCGAGTCCGGTGCACCCCTCCTGCTGGCAGCCGGCACGCCGGGAGCAGTGGAGGCGGGATTCGACGCGGGGTCGCTCATCAAAGCCATCGCACCACGGATCAAGGGCGGCGGCGGCGGACGTCGCGAGATGGCGCAGGCGGGTGGCAAGGACGCCTCGGGCATCGAGGCGGCGCTCTCCGAGGCCCGTTCTGCGCTCGGCGTCGGGTAAACGCATGCGCGCTCTCGGCTTGGACATCGGATCGGTCCGCATCGGCGTCGCCGTGTCGGATCCATCGGGCAGCGTGGCATCGCCCCTCACGGTGCTTGACGGCCGTTCGCTTGCCTCGGACATCGGCCCGCTCGCCCGTCTCGTGGAAGACTACGAGCCGGAGTGCCTGGTGGTGGGGCTTCCGCTGTCGCTCTCGGGCGAGACCGGACCCCAGGCTGAAGCCGTGCAGGCGACGGCCGAGCGGCTCGCGGGGGCCGTGGGGGTGCCGCTCGCCTATGCCGATGAGCGCCTCTCAAGCGCCGAGGCTCGGCGCATGATGTCGGCGTCCGGCCTCAGCGAGAAGGAGCAGCGAGGCTCCGTGGACAAGGTGGCGGCCGCGCTCCTGCTGCAAAGTTGGCTCGATGGCCGACGGAACGGGTCACAGGAGTCAGGATGAGCGGTCGGCGCGAACACTCGGGGCGGGGGTCGGCGGGCTTTGCGCGCCGGTTCTCGGCGCGCGGGGTGCACTCGGCCGACGCGGGCTCTCGCCGCCGGGCGTTGGCGGCGGTCGTCATCCTCGTGGTCGCGGCTCTCCTGGTGTGCGTTCCTTCGTACGGCGTGTGGCGTGTCCTGTTCGCCCCCCAGGCCGACGTGGTCGCGGGCGAGCCTGTGCAGGTGGAGATCCCGGACGGGGCGGATACGGCCACCATCGCGTCGATACTCGCGGACACCGGGGTGATCGGGAACGCGGCCATGTTCCGTTTGCGTGCCAGGCTGGACGGGGTCGACAGTGAGCTGCGGCCGGGGGTCTACGACCTGATCACGGGCATGGCGTACGACGAGGTGGTGGACACGCTGGTGGCCGGGCCACCGGTCGCCTACACGACGGTGACCATCCCGGAGGGGTTCACGGTGGAGCAGATCGCGGAGCGGATCGGTGCGGAGACGGGGATCTCCGCAGACGAGATCGCAGAGCTCGGCCTGGGCGGTGCCCCATCCTTCGAGCAGGAGTATCCGTTCGTGAGCGACGGCTTCCAGGGGTCCCTGGAGGGTTACCTCTTCCCGGAGACCTACCGCATCGCCGAGGGCTCCACCGCGCAGGACGTGATCATCCTGATGCTCGACCAGTTCGCCGAGCAGTTCGCCACCCTCGACCTCTCATACGCCGAGGAGGCGGGGCTCACATCGCATGAGGTGGTCACACTTGCGTCCATGGTGGAGCGGGAGGCACGTCTCGCCGATGAGCGGCCGCTTGTCTCCTCGGTCATATACAACCGTCTCGCCAGAGGGATGCGTCTTGAGATCGACGCGACCATCGAGTACGTCATCAAGGAGAACCGGCCCCGGCTGTTGAACAAGGACCTTGAGGTCGACAGTCCGTACAACACGTACAAGTACGACGGTCTGCCGCCGGGGCCGATAGCGAGCCCGGGCCTGGCGGCGCTGGAGGCCGCCACCTCGCCTGCCGAGACCGGGTACCTGTACTACGTCCTCACGAGCGCGGACGGAGCGCATACCTTCACGGAGACGTATGAGGAGTTCCTTGAAGCCAAGGAGAAGTCGAGAGAGGTGACCCCCTGAACGTCATGGATGTCGTGAGCACATCGGCCATACGTATCACAGGCGCTCGCAAGCGATACAAACCGATAGTGGGCGCGCCCGAGCGCGACGCGGTGCGTGGTGTGGATATCGCCGTCGCGCCAGGCACTATCCACGGTCTGCTCGGTCCTAACGGCGCTGGCAAGACCACGACCATCAAGATGCTGCTAGGCCTGGTGAAGCCGAGTGCTGGGGAGTTCCGCATCCTTGGCGAGGACTCCACGCATCCGCAGGGGCGCCGCCGTGTCGGGTTCATGCCCGAGCAGCCGTACTTCCCGCAGCATCTGCGAGCCGACCAGGCGCTCAGGCTGTATGCGCAGCTTGCCGGGGTGCCGCGGGATGAGATCGTCGAGCGGACGTCCCGGCTGATGGAGCGCGTGGGATTGCAGGGTCGCGAGAAGACCACGCTCGACGCGTTCTCGCGGGGCATGCTGCAACGGCTGGGGATCGCGCAGGCGCTCATCAACGACCCGGCGGTGGTGGTGCTGGACGAACCCGCGTCCGGTCTCGACCCGGTCGGCCAGCGTGACATCCGAAACCTCATGCTCGAACTGCGCGGCGGGGGCGTCACCGTCCTGCTGTCCTCACATCAGCTCTCCGAGGTCGAGGCGGTGTGCGATGAGGTCACCATCATGAATGCGGGCGTCGTCGCGGCCGAAGGCCAACTGGATGCGCTCCTGAACGTGGAGGGGCGTACGTCGATACGCGTGCGCGGCCTGGAGGCGGGACTCCCGCCCGAGGTGCGTGACCTGGCCGAAGACGTAGCCGTTTCCGGTGGTGTGTCGGTGTTCTCGGTCCCGGACGAGTCCGTCCGTGCTGTGGTCGACGCGATCGACGATGCAGGCGGCGTCATCGTGTCGGTCTCGCCCGTGCGGGACTCGCTGGAGGACTACTTCGCCAGGCTGCTCACACGTTCGGCCGGGGAGGTGGGGTCACGATGATGTCCCGGATCTGGACGATCGCCAGGGGCGTGGTGGCGGACAGCCTCAGACGCAAGGTCGTGTACATCGTGTTCGTGTTCGCCGCGCTGCTCGCGATGGCCATACCGTCGCTGCCCAGCTACGGGCTGGGTGTGGAGGACGCGGTCTACCGGGAGGTGGCGCTCGCATTGTCGTTCGCCACCGCGCTGGTGCTCTCGCTGTCGCTCGCCGCGAACCGCGTCCCCTCGGAGGTAGAGCACAGGACCGTCTACAACGTGATCTCGAAAGGAGTCGGCAGGTGGGAATACCTGGTCGGCTCATGGCTGGGCGTCTTCGTGGTGACGGGCGGCGCCATAGCGGTTTTCACCGCCGTGGAGCAGGTCATCGCCGTGCTGAGGTACGGTGACGCGATGTGGCAGTTATGGCAGGGGGCCCTGGCCGTCTGGCTGGAGATGGGCGTCATAGCCGCGTTCGCGGTGGCGGTCTCGGCGATCACAGGCCCGGTCGTGGTGGTCACGGCGAGCCTGGCAATGCTGTTCATCGGGCACTCCCGCTCCACGCTCCTCGGCGGGGAGGGGGCGCTCGCTCTTCGGCCCTTCTATCCGTCGCTGGACGCGTTCAACGTGGTCAATCCCGTCGCCCACGGGTCCGGGGTGCCCGCGCTGTATGTCGCGAGCATGCTGGCCGTGTTCGCGGGTTTCGCCGGGCTGGCTCTCGCGGTCGGGGTGGCGCTCTTCTCCCGAAGGGACCTGTGAGTCCGATGCGCGACCTGCAGCGCTACATCGTGGTCGCGGCGGTGTGCCTGGCGCTCGTGCTCGGCGGTCAGGCGATGGCCGACTCGCTCGTGCCCGAGGCGTCGGGAGCCGAGACCAACGAGGCGGTCGGGCGCGCCGCGTCGTCGTACCTCACCGGGATCAAGACCTATGCGGCCGCCGCCCTGTGGAACCGTTTGCACCCGGTCATGCACGGCTACTACTCGGAGATCCCTATCGGTGAGCAGCGCTACATGCTGAGCACGATCAGCCTGGTGATAGCGCTGGACCCTCATCAGGAGCAGGCCTACTCCGTGGGTTCGTGGATCCTCGCTGACAACGGCCGGGTGGAAGAAGCCCTGGTGATGGCCGAGAGAGGCGTGGAAGCGAACCCTCGCGCGGGTCTTCTCCTGTCGAACCTCGCCCAGATGGAGTATCTCTACGGAGAGGGCCTCGACACGGCGGTGGTCATCGCCGAGCGTGTCCTGAAAGATGACATCGAGTGGCTTGACGGGATCCAGCAGCACCAGTGGTACCCGCTGCTGGGGGACATCTTCCGGCAGGCGGACAGGGACGACCTCGATGCGCTCGTGCAGGACCGGCTCGAGCGTCTCGACGAGGAGTTGGGTGACGAGCTGTCCCATGAGGACCACGACCATGACCACGACGGAGTCCCGGACCACTAAGGAGCGAGCGCGCTGTTCAGACCCGACCACTACGTGACCGGCGTGTGCGCGATCGATCTCGACGCGCTCAAGGCCACCGGTGTCGATTCGCTGTTGCTCGATCTCGACAACACCGTTTCGCCACATCATTCGACCACCGTGGTGCCTGAGATCCGTGACTGGCTCGCTACGTTGCCCGGTCGGGGGTTCTCAGTCTGTTTCGTCTCCAACAACTGGCACGATGACGTCCACGAGCGGGCCGCGGCGCTCGGCTTCCCCGTGGTGCCCAAGGCGGGCAAGCCCTTGCCATTCGGCATACGCAGGGCTATGAGACTGCTCGGCTCGGAGCCGGGTGCGTGTGCGATGATCGGCGATCAGCTGTTCACGGATATCCTCGGCGGCAACTGCGCCGGGGCGGTGACGGTCCTGGTGGAGCCCCTCACGCACGTGGACCTGCCTCACACCCGGGTGCTTCGACGGCTGGAACAGCGCATAATGGCGGGGAGGAACCCCGAGGCCTGAGGGCGATGACAGGGAGAGGTGGCGCGTGATCATCAACGGACGGACACGACCGACCGCCGTCATCGGCTGGCCGATCGCGCAGTCGCTGTCGCCCGTGATGCACAACGCTGCCTACGAATCGCTCGGCCTCAACTGGGCGTGTCTGCCCTTCGGCGTAACCGACCAACACGCCCTGCTCGCGTTCACGGAGGCCGCGAGACGTCTGCCGTTCGTGGGCTTCAACGTGACCATGCCGTACAAGCAGGCGATGTTGGAGCTGTGCGACGAGACGGCGACCCTCGCGCAGATGGCGGGCGCCGTCAATACGGTCCACTGCGTCGACGGCCGCCTGATCGGCTACAACACCGATGGGCGCGGTATGCTGGAGTCGCTGGCGGATGACGCGGGTTTCGATCCGGCTGGGGCGAGTGTTGCGATAATCGGGGCAGGCGGCGCCGCCGGCGCCGCGGTGACGGCGTTCATCCTTGCGCGAAGCTCCAGTGTGGTGCTGGTGAATCGCGATCCCGCGCGTGCGGAATCCGTGCTCGCGAGGGTCTCGAACCATCTGCGTGGCACCACCGCGACGGCCTATCCCCTGGATGGATCAGCAGCTGACGCAGTGCGCAGCGCCGATCTCGTGGTGAACGCGACGCCGGTGGGCATGAGTCTCGACGACCCGAGCCCTGTTCCCGCGTCATGGCTCCGCGAAGGCCAGGTCGTGCTCGACATGCTGTATCAGCGTCCGGAGACGCCGCTCCTGCGAGCTGCCGCTCAGGTGGGCGCACACGGCATCGGCGGACTCGGGATGCTGGTCGCGCAGGGAGCCCTCGCGATCGACATCTGGGCCGGCGGCGAGGTCGCGCAGTCACGCACCCCGCGCGATGTCATGCGGGCCGCCGCTGAGACTGCGCTCGAGGCGCTCTCAACCGGCGCCGGCGGGGGCGATGACTCGTGATGGCCGCCTCCGGAAAGCGGCTCGGCCGCGTTCTGGTCGACTCCGGGGTGATCACGCAGGAGCAGCTCGACGCTGCCCTTTCGGACACCTCTGGCCGGTCGCTGAGCGGCGTCCTGGTCGGCGAGGGCATCGTGAAGGAGAACGCGATCGCCCAGGCGGTTGCTGAGAGCATGGGGCTGACCTTCGTGGATCTCGGCGCCATCGATGTCGATGCGAGCGCTGTGACCATGCTTCCCATCGATCTGGCGCGGCGGCACACATGCCTCCCCATCAAGGTGCAGGACGACGAGCTCGTGGTGGCGATGGCCGATCCTGCCAACGTCCTGGCGATCGACGACATCCGTATCGTCACAGGATACGACATCCGCGTGGTCGTGGCCACGGAGAGCGATCTGCTGGCCGCTCTCGACAAGCAGCAGAGCATGCAGGCGAACGTCGAAGAGATGGTCGGCGACATCGAAGACGTGTCGGCCACCGTCGAGGATGACCGCGTGGATGTGCAGGATGAGGAGGCGCCGGTCGCCAAGATCCTCAACCACGTCGTGACCGAGGCCATCCGCCAGGGCGCCGGCGACATCTACATCGAGCCCGGTGAGAACGACCTCCGGGTGAGGTTCCGCATCGACGGCGTGTGCCAGGAGATCATGCGGAGCCCTAAGAAGATACACAGACAGCTGATGAGCCGGCTCAAGATCCAGTGCAACATGGACATCGCTGAACGCCGCATACCGCAGGACGGCCGTTTCGGCGTGATGCTCGACGGCAAGTCGGTCGACTTCCGGGTGGCTGTCCTGCCCACGGTCCATGGCGAGATGTCGGTCATGCGTCTCCTGCGCAAGGACGCCATCCTCATGTCGCTCGAGGACCTCGGGTTCCTTGAGCAGCCGATGGAGCGCGTGATGGAGGCGATCTCGCGCCCGTACGGCGCCCTTCTGGTGACGGGCCCGACCGGTTCGGGTAAGTCCACCACGCTGTACGCCGCCATCAACAAGACGACGAGGCCCACCGTGAACCTCATCACGGTCGAGGATCCGGTCGAGTACCGTCTCGAGGGGCTCTCTCAGGTGCAGGTACACGAGAAGGCGGGCCTCACGTTCGCGGCGGCTCTGCGGTCGATCCTCCGCCAGGACCCCGACGTCGTGATGATCGGCGAGATCCGCGACAAGGAGACCGCCACGATCGCGATCGAGGCCGCTCTCACGGGGCACCTTGTCCTTTCCACCCTGCACACCAACGACGCCCCCTCGGCGCTCACCCGTCTCACGGAGATGGGCGTGGAACCATTCCTCTCCGCCTCGGCGATCAACTGCGTGCTCGCCCAGCGGCTCGCCCGGCGACTGTGCAAGGAGTGCAAGGAGCAGTACGTCCCCGAGGAAGAGGTGCTGCAGCGGATCGGATTCCCGTACGAGCCCGGACGACCCCCGAAGCTCTATCGGGCGGTCGGTTGTGTGAAGTGCAACGACATCGGCTACAAGGGTCGGATGGGTGTGCATGAGGTGATGACCGTGACCGAGTCTATCGAGCGGGCATGCGTGGATCATGCGTCCGGTGATGAGATCGCCCGCATCGCCGTGGACGAGGGCATGAAGACGCTCCGTGACGACGGATTCGAGAAGGTCCTGGCCGGTCTCACCTCGATCGAAGAGATCATGCGGGTGGTCGTCTAGCACGTCCGACCTGCGTTTTCCCGGTTGTTTCGGTATCGGCGACGTGAGAGACTGAGACTGCTTGCCCCAGGTCGGGTCTGGTCGCGCACGCCATTACGACCCCCCGGTCTGTTTGACGGCCGCTCCCGGAGGTGACGACACGATGGTGGACAAGGGCATCGGCGACTATTTCATCAGCGACACCGATGACGAGTCGTACGACGACGACGACCTGCTCGGCGCGCCGGTCGTCGTTCCGGTCACACCCCAGCCCGCGCAGACCGTTCCCGCCCAGGCTCCGGCGCCGGCGGCCCAGCCGGCGCGGCAGGCCGCTCCCGTTGCGCCGGCCGCTGCTCCGGCGCCTCAGCCCGCGGAGCCGCAGGCGGCGCGTCCACAGGCCACGACACGGCAGATGAGCCGCGAGGAGCAGCTGGCGCAGGCGCTCGACGAGCTCATGCGCGAGGACGGCGACATCCAGGCCGCTGCGCTTGTGAGCCTTGACGGCTTCACGATGGCGTCGGCGCTGCCGGCGGGCATGCAGGCCGACCGCGTGGGCGCGATGTCGGCCGCGATCCTCGGTCTCGGCGAGCGCGCGGCGGCCGAACTCGGCAGGGGTCACCTCTCGCAGGTCTTCATCGAGGGGGAGAACGGCTACGTGCTGCTGATCGCCGCAGGAAGCAGGGCGGTCCTCACGGCGATGGCCGATCCCAGCGCGAAACTGGGGCTCGTCCTGTACGACATGAAGGCTATAGCGGAGCGCATCGGCAACGTTCTTGGCTGATCCGCACGCACCGGCACTATACGATGCCCCGGGGGAGTGACGGTTCGAAGCGATGGCACTGCGCGGCAACCTCAAGGACTTCAGTCTTCCAGACGTCTTCCAGCTCGTTCAGCTGAGCGGGAAGACCGGAGTGCTGCGCATCGTCCGTCCCGACGCGGAAGGCAGTATCTGGTTCCGCGACGGCGACGTGTTCTTCGCGCAGTCCAACTGGCGCCATGAGCTGCTTGGCGATCGGCTGGTGAGCGCGCAGCGGATAACGCCGGCGGCGCTCGAACGTGCGCTGGAGATGCACAAGGCCGAGGGCGGCGAGCGCCGGCTCGGCGAGATCCTGGTGAGCGAGGGTTACATCACCCAGCACGTCCTCGAGACCTTCGTCCAGGAGCAGATCCAGGACACGATCTTCGACATCATGCGGTGGGACGAAGGCGACTTCGACTTCGAGGTCTTGCCGGAGGTCCTGCACGAGGACATCGGCCTGTCGGTCTCCGTTGAGAACATCGTCATGGAGGGCAGCCGGCGGCTCGAGGAGTGGAACCGCATCAAGAAGAAGGTCCCGTCGGCTGACATGGTCTTCAAGATGGCCACAGCTCCGGGCGAGGGAACCTTCGAGATCTCGCTGAAGCCCGTGGAGTGGAACCTGCTCCTTCTGATCGACGGTACGCGCTCGGTGCGTGAGCTTGCCGAGGAGGTGCGCAGCACCGACTTCGAGGTTGCGCGCGTCATCTACGGTCTCTTCTCGGCAGGTTTGCTCGAGGTGCCGTCGGATGAGGAGGTCGAGAGGCTGCGGGCCGAGCGTGCCGCTCGCGAGGAGAAGCGGGCGCGTGCTGCCGCCGCGCGTGCTGAGCGTGAAGCGTCCGGCCCGTCGGCGTCCGAACCCGAGGCGGACGCATCCGCAGTGGTGGAGTCGGAGCCCGAAGTGCACGCCCCGGAGGACACGGCGGTCGAGAAGCAGCCGGAGGAGGCGCCGGCGGGGGAGGACGTGCGCGCCGCTCCGGAGATGCCCGAATTCCTCTCGGTGGGCGCGGAACCGCCCAGCGACGATGACATGGCGGTCTTCACAGAGATGATGGAGGCGGTCCTCTCCCCGCACGATGCCGCTGCTGCTGAGACGCTTGAGGAGGAGCCGCCGGCCGCGCCTGAGGAGCCCCTCGATGAGTTCCCCCAGCTCGGGTACGAGCCGGAGACCGCCGATGAGACGCCGGTCGTGCCCTACGCTCCCACGGTGGAGGACGCGTGGGACGAGTCGGCCTTGCTCGCCGAGATGGGCATCGCACAGCCACCGGCGGATGATGTCCAGGATCAGGAACCATCTTCGGTCGTTGAGGAGCACCAGCCGCCTGCGGAGGCCGAGACGTACGAGACGCCCGCGGCGGACAGTGACGACGTAGGCTTCGGCGCCATACCGGAGTCGGATCTCGCCGAGATTCCCGCTCCGCCGGTGGCGGAGACGGAGCCATCGCAGTTCATGCCTACCGGCGACTTCGAGAGCGACCTGCGCACCCTTGGTCTCGGCGAGTATCCGCCCGAGTTGCTGGAGCCGGAGCCCGTGAGCGAGAGCCGCCCACCGATGTCCGAGATGGAGCAGGCGGCGGTCGAGGTGGAGAGCGGGTCGGAGTCGGACTGGGCCGAGTTCGTGCAGTCCATCTCCGAGGAGCCAGCGCCGGTAGAGCAGCCGCCCGCAGAGGAGGCGCCGGTAGAGCAGGCGCCTGCGGAGGAAGGCGTCGCGGAGACCGCCGCGCCCGAAGGCGGGTCCGACCAGGATCTCGACTCGCTGCTCGAGTCGCTCGGCGCGTCTGCCGAAGAAGGTTCGGGGGTCATCGCGTCCGAGACCGATTTCGGCGAGGAGCAGAGCACCGGGGAGTACATCTCAACCGACTCGTTCCTTGCGGAGTTCGATACCGGCAGCGGTCTGAGCGGTGGTCTCGGCGACGAGCTGACCGCGCTGACCGGCGGAGGTACCGGTCGCGCCCGACCGGTGACCACCGTGAATGCGATACCCGAGCCGGGAGAGGGCGGCAGGCTCCACATCGACCAGACAGTGGATAAAGAGTTGCTCGAGCAGATCATCCAGGGCATCGAGGATCTCTGACAAGGGACGGAGCGCGCATGCAGTCGGTCAAAGTCATCGTCACCGGTCCGTTCAATGCCGGTAAGACGACCTTCATCAAGGCGGTCAGCGAGATCACGGTGCTCTCCACCGAGCGCCAGATCAGCGACGCCTCGGGCGAGGGCAGCGGCGAGACCACGGTCGCCATGGACTTCGGCCGCATCACGATCTCCGACGACGTGGTGCTGTATCTCTTCGGCACTCCCGGTCAGGAGCGGTTCTCCTTCATGTGGGAGACGCTCTCGGAGGGCATGCTGGGATTCGTGCTGATCGTGGATGCCGAGGATGAAGGCTCGTTCGAGGACGCCAAGGCGATGATCGCCTTCTTCAAGGAGATGTCCGACGTGCCGTTCGTGGTGGCGGCCAACAAGGTCCCGGCCACCGACGTCAAGACGTTGCGGCGGGTGCGCTCCGCCATCGCGCTCGAGGACACCGTGCCGCTGCTGCCGGTGGACGCCCGCGAGAAAGAGAGCGTTAAGGCGGTCCTGCTGGGGCTGCTCTATCGGATCCTCGACAGCATGGACTGAGGGTGATGGACCAGGGGCTCTACATCCTCGGGGGGATCGCGCTGCTCGTCGTCGTCCTGCTCGCGTATCTCGTCTACGCGATCGCGAGCTATCGTGCCGCGGTACGCAGGGCGAGCCACGTCGCGGAGCATGACGACCAGCATGATGCCGAGGCGCGCTATCTCGCCGAGGATTCGGGCGATCTCTTCGCGGCGCCCCGGGAGGGTGCCGCTGTTCCGCGTGGCCCCGTGGCGAGCGGCAGATCGAGCGCGACAACGCCGGTCATATCCCGGGAAGCCGAGGTCGCTCCGTTCCGTATCCCCGAGGTGCACCGCTCCGAACCGGAACACGTGAGCCCGGCTCGTCCTCCGCTGACCGTACGCGATCACGCAGAGGTCTCCACAGAGGTGGAGGAGCCCGTTGCCCGTCAGGCGGCAGTTCCGCCTGCCCCGGAGACACCCGCGGTCGCACCACCCGCACCCGCGGCGGATCCTTCGCCAGCCGCTCTGTCGCCCCGAATGCCCGCCACCGAACCCGCATCGCAGCCAGCGGTGGCCGCCATGCCCGGCTACTCGCTCGGCGACGAGCTCGAGCGGCTCATGCGCGTGGCCGAGGAGCAGCAGCCGCTCATGCCGTCCGGGCAGCAGGAGGCGACTGTCCCCGCCGAGTCGGTCGGCGACCCGGAGCCTTCATTCGAGGCGCCGCCCCTGATGCCCCCGCCGTCGATCGGTCAGGCACTGTCGTCGCCCGCTCCGGCACCTGCACCTGCACCTGTGCCCGAGCCCGAACCTGTGCCCGAGCCCGAACCCGCAACGGCCTCCGAACCGACGCCGGAGCCCGCACCCGCCGCCGCGCCGGTACGGGAGCCTGCACCGGCAACGGCTGTCGCAGAGCCGTCCGTCGTGGATGCCTCCTCCATCCCCGAGTACTCGCTCGTGGCGCCGGTCGAGCTGCACTTCACGGCGGGTCCGGGACGCGTGGGCGTCAAGCCCGGCACGAGAAGCCATGCCGAGTTCCAGCGCCTGGCCGCCATCCTGCTCGGCGACCTGCACGCCACGCGCGATCGCTGAGGCCGGCATCGGCGTCTGTCGCGGAGCACCGCATCTGTCGTACTATCGGCATGCGGGTGTACCGCTTACGTCGTATCCGATCGCAGAGGGGCGATGATTCGTGGCTGAAGCCGGTGAGCGGCTAGGGATGCTGCTCCTGCGCGCGGGCATCATCACCGAACGCCAGCTTGCAGACGCCATAGAGATCCACAAGGTCACCGGGAGCCCGCTCGGCAAGGTCCTGGTCGACCTGGGATACGCCACGCAGGGCGGGATCCTGTCGGTGATGGCCAAGCAGATCGGGATCCCGTACATCGACTTCTCGGTGAAGCGTCCCGATGCCAACGCGATCGCCCTCGTACCGCGTGAGCTGGCGATCCGCTACACGTTGATGCCTATCGAGATCGAAGACGACCACCTTGTGGTTGCTATGGCCGACCCGCAGAACGTGCTTGCGCTCGACGACCTCCGCATCATCACCGGGTACGAGATCGCCCCGGCCATCTCCACCAAGGACAGCATCGTCGCGGCTGTCGACGAGTTCTACAAGGTCGCCACCACGATGAGCGAGGAAGACCTCGACGCCGGGGGCGACACGGCGGAGCTCACGCTCGAGGACATGACCGAGATCACCGACGATGCGCCAGTGGTCAAGCTCGTGAACTACATCATCAACCGCGCTGTGGCTGACAGGTCGAGCGACATCCACATCGAGCCGCAGGAGAAGGACCTCCGCGTCCGGTACCGTATCGACGGTGTGCTGCACGAGATGATGCGGAGCCCCAAGTCCACGCAGCAGGCGATGATATCGCGGTTCAAGATCATGGCCGACATGGACATCGCCGAGACCCGCAAGCCGCAGGACGGTCACACGGCGCTCACCATCGGCGGGCACGCGATGGACTTCCGTGTGTCCACGCTGCCCACCGTCTACGGCGAGCGCGTGGTGCTTCGTATCCTGCGCAAGGACAACATCATGCTGCGGCTGACGGACCTCGGCTTCCTGCCGTCGGCGCTCGAGCGGTTCGAGTCGTCCTTCCGCAAGCCCTACGGCGCCATTCTGGTCACCGGTCCCACCGGCTCGGGCAAGTCGACGACCCTTTACGCTGCCATCAACGTCCTCAACACGCCCGCGAAACACATCCTCACAGCTGAGGACCCGGTGGAGTACCGCCTCGCAGGCGTGAATCAGGTGCAGACCAACGTGAAGGCCGGCCTCACGTTCGCACGGGCGTTGCGCTCGTTCCTGCGCTGTTCGCCCGACATCATCCTCGTGGGTGAGATCCGCGACCAGGAGACGGCCAAGATCGCCATCGAGTCGGCGCTCACCGGCCACCTCGTCCTCTCCACGCTGCACACCAACGACGCGGCCGGCGCCATCACCCGACTCACCGAGATGGGCGTGGAGCCGTTCCTCGTGGCCTCCGCGGTCGATTGCGTGCTCGCCCAGCGCCTGGGACGGCGGTTGTGCTCCGACTGCAAAGAGGAGTACAAGCCGAGCAAGCAGCTGGCGCTTGACGCGGGATTCGCCGAGGATGCGCTGCCCGAGCGCCTATGGCGGCCCAAAGGCTGCAAGAAGTGCGGCGGCACCGGCTACCGCGGACGTGTCGGTATCCACGAGGTCATGATGATCTCCGAGGAGATCGGCGACCTCACGATCAAGGAGGCCACCGCCGAGGCGATCCGCGAGGTGGCGATGCAGCAGGGGATGCTCACGCTCAAGCAGGACGGCCTCGAGAAGTGTCGCCAGGGCCAGACCTCGATCGAGGAGGTCTCGCGGGTCATCGTGTGACGGGCGGCCCTTCAGTTCGTGCTCTGGCATGCCGAGTGTACTATCGTGTTCAGGGGATCCCTGGTTAAGGAGTGGGTGATGGCCACAACCACCTTCAAGTACAACGTCCGTGACAAGACCGGCAGGGTCGTGAGCGGCAAGCTCGAGGGGGAGAGCCGCGAAGCGGTCGCTACCAAACTCCGCCAGATGGGCTATATCATCCTCGACCTCGACGAGGACCGTCTCGCGCAACTCAACAAGATCCAGTTCGGCACGTCGGTCAAGATCAAGGACGTGACCATCTTCGCGCGACAGTTCGCGACGATGATCAACGCGGGCCTCTCGCTCACGAAGTGCCTGAGCATCCTCGCCGATCAGGCGGAGAACAAGGAGATGCGCGACATCATCGCGCAACTCAACCGTGACGTGGAGGCCGGTCAGTCGCTTTCCGAGGCGATGATGAAGCATCCCAAGATCTTCCCGCCGCTCTTCTACAACATGGTGAAGGCAGGCGAGACCGGCGGTGTGCTCGACGAGGTGCTCCTACGCGTGGCGGACCTTTTCGAGCAGGACGCCCACCTCAGGGGACGCGTGAAGTCCGCGATGATGTACCCGATGGTCATCTCCATCCTTGTGGTGGTCGTGGTCATCGCGATGATGGTGTTCGTGGTGCCGACGTTCATCGAGATGTTCAGTGGCGCAGGGCAGGAGTTGCCGCTTCCGACCCAGGTACTCGTTGCCATGTCCGATTACGTTGCGAGCATCAAGGGCGTGATCACTGCCATCGTGCTCGTGATCCTGTTCTTCGTGTTCAAGCAGTGGACCAAGACCGACTCGGGCAAGTTCATCTGGGACGGCATCAAACTCCGGATGCCCGTGGCCGGCAACATCATCCGCAAGACGTCGGTGGCCCGCTTCACCCGTACGTTCGGCACGCTTGTGGCGGCAGGCGTCCCGATTCTTTCGGCGATGGATATCGTGGCTGACACCGCAGGCAATGAGGTGGTCACCCGCGCCCTCAAGTCGGCGCGGGGAGCGATCAAGGAAGGCGAGACCATCGCCAAACCGCTGGGCGAATCGCCGGTGTTCCCCGGCATGGTCGTGCAGATGGTGGCCGTGGGCGAGGAGACCGGAGCGCTCGACCAGATGCTCATCAAGATCGCCGACTTCTACGACGAAGAGGTGGGCACCGCGATCGACGGTCTCGCCTCGGCCATGGAGCCGATCATCATGGTCGTGCTGGCAGTTGTGGTTGGCGGCATCGTTATCGCGCTCTACATGCCGATGTTCCAGGCCGTCACGATGGTGGCCTGACTTTGCGGGATTCGTTCTAAAGTCCCGAACCGCACTGCCGATAAGTGTACTAGCGGGGATTCCCGCTCATGTCCGCAAGTGAAAGGGAGGTGAACATCGATGCGGATGTTCAGGAAGGATGAGGGCTTCACCCTCGTCGAGCTCATGGTCGTGGTTCTCATTATCGGTATCCTTGTTGCTATCGCTATCCCTGTGTTCAACGCGGCCAGTGATTCGGCGCGCAGGAGCGCCTGCCAGTCGAACCTGCGTACCCTCGACGGTGCAACCGAGCAGTGGGCTGCGGCGAACCCGAACAACGACAAGACCACCATTGATGACCTGGCAACTGCCGAGGCTGCGCTCGGAACCGCGGAGGCGGCCGACGGCACGACAGGCATCTACGTGAAGGACTGGGACGGCTCCACCGTGTGCCCGTCTGACGGTACGACTGCATACACGGTTACCGATGGCGACTTCTCGTGTGTGTTTGACGTCGACGGAGACGGTACTGGCGGAGAGCACAACTACGAGTAGCCTTCACCAAGCCGGAGTTCATCCGGTGCACGTGAGCAAAGGACCGGCGGGCGACCGCCGGTCCTTTGCTTCGCCCGGTGCCATCTGCGGTATGCTGTGCGCTGACATCCGTGCAACGAGAGGTGTGGCGTGGCGTTCGACATCCCCGGGTGGTACTTCACTCTCTCGATGGGACTCTTCGGGCTGCTGTTCGGCAGTTTCGCCAACGTCGTGATCTGGCGTGTCCCGCGCGGTGAGTCCATCGCGCACCCCGGCTCGCACTGCCCCGGCTGCGACACACCGATCGCCTGGTACGACAACATCCCTGTGGTCTCGTGGCTCGTTCTGCGTGGCCGTTGCCGTCACTGCCACAAGCCGATCGCTCCGCGGTATCCGCTTGTCGAGGCGGTATCGGGCGCGCTCTTCGTTGCGGCGGCTCTCGTGTGGGGGCCGGGTGCGCGCGCTCTGTTCGGTGCGGCGCTCTTCTGGTTCCTGCTCGCGCTCTCGCTGATCGACCTCGAGCACATGCGGCTGCCGAACCCGCTCGTCGCCACGCTCGCAGCCGTCGGGCTTCTTGGCGCTCTTCTCTCGGAGCTCGGTGGGGCGCATGTCGTGCCTCTTACCGCGGACGGTGCTAGCGGTGTGGCTGCGCACCCGCTCGCCCTCTCGCTCATCGGGGTGCTGCTCGGTGCGGGTCTGCCAGCGATGATCGCATTCGTGTACAGCGCGATACGAGGGCGGAGCGGGTTCGGTATGGGAGATGTCAAGTTGCTCGGTGCGCTCGGCTTGTTCCTTGGTCCGTACGTTCTCGTGACCTTCTTCGTCGCCAGTCTCCTCGGAGCGGTCGGCGGCGCGGTCATCGCGCGTGGGCGCGACCTCTCGCAACGGCGTGTCCCGTTCGGCCCGTGGCTTGCCGCTGGTGCTGCCATAACAGCCGTCCTTGGACCTGCGCTCGTGAGCGGCTATCTGAGCCTCGTGGGTATCGCGTGAACGGGCTGCTAGAATGCTCGGCGAGGAAGCCGGACGCTCAAGTGAGGCGCGGCCACTGCCGATACAGCAGACAGAGCCATGCAACAGCGGCATGCGCATAGTGCGATGTCGTCCATGGCGTGTTGGATGGAAGTGGGACAGATGAGGGGCATCTGGGAACGGGCGCGGCGCGATGACGGTATGACGATCGTCGAGATCATGGCGGCGGCGGTCATCATGTTCATCATCCTATCGGGTGTGCTCGGCCTTGTGGGTCGCACCACGCTGATGGGCGCCCAGGCTAAAGAGAAGAACATCCTCACCAACGCGCTCAACGCGTACATCGAGTCGGTGCACGCGTTGCCGTTCGAGGATGTCGCCCTGGTGACAGAAGGTGGCGTGCTTACCACCGAGACGGTCCAGGTGACCAACGGGTATACCATCACGATCCATCCCACCGTCACCCCCGTGGTGGGCAACGACGCCCTGAAGACGCTCGTGGTGGACATCACCATCGCCGATGGCCGCGGAGGGGTGACGAACACCAGCACAGAGGTGACGGTCCGCGACAGGGAACAGTTCCTCACCACGCCTTCGGACGCGCTGGACCCGACGATCACCTGGGGTTCGTTGATGCCGCCTGACCGCGCCGTGGCCTGGGACACCTCGTGGGCCCCGCTGGGGCTTGAGCCCGAACAGTACAGCACGGCCGCACAGCCGTTCTACATCGACGTCGAGGCGGCCGCTGCCGAAGGCCGGACTATCGCCAGCGTGCAGGTGTCGTACGGCTTCCCCTGCGAGAACCCTGATGGAGACCCTGCCGTCTGGCCTGGCGGCACACAGTCGTTTAGCTCCACGCTCCTGCTGTTCATGTGGGACACCAACGAGATCGAGACGGTGTATCCGGAGGTGGGTGCTCCGTATGACGTGCGACAGGTACAGGACGGGTGGCGCACCCTGAAGGCCACCGTCACCGACAATGCCACCCCGGCGCGATCGGACGACGTGGTCCGCTACTACCTCGTGGACAACTTCGCGCCGCCTGCCCCGGCATCGGTGGCGGCGCTGCCTGAGTCGGCAACGAGCACATCGATCTCCTGGCCCAAGGTGATGGACGGGTCTCACGGCGCCGAGGGGTACGATGTGGTCTGGCACCGGCAGGATCTGTGGGATACCTACGAGGAGTCGTGGCTCGGTTGGAACTACGTCGACTCGTACGAGTGGTCCGACGCGAGCGCTTACGATGGCGACACGATGTCTCACGCTATCGAAACGCTGCCTTTCCGGCGCTACATCACACACGTGCGCGCCAAGAGTCCGCGTTGGCGCTCCGGCTGGGTCAACACCATATTCGTGTCACGGCCGCTCGTTTCAGGCACCTACACAGTGGACGCCAGCAGACAGGGGAGCACGTATTCCTACGTCGTCACGTCGAACCTGAGTGGCTCACTGCCGCAGTTCCCGGTATCCGACGGCATCACGTATACGTTCTATCGGATCACCGATGGCGCTGAGACCGTGGTCCAGACAGGGCCATCCGCAACGTGTGAGGACACGGTCGAGGTGAGCGGCAAGAACATGAGCTTCCCGGTGCGTTCGTACCGGGTCGAGGTCACGTTCACTCCTGAGGGCTACAGTGGCGGTACCGCTCAGACGGTGGTCTCCAACACCGTGAGCACCGCGTCCAGCGCTTCCGGCACGTACACGTTCACTGAAGGAACGTGGTGACGATGTCTCTTCGCCACGATGACGGTTATACGCTCAGCGAACTGATCGCCGTGATCGGTCTGCTCGGCATCATCATGGGCGTCGCCTACGGCGGTATGCATATCGCGATGAGCGGCACGGCCTTCAGCGACGAGCAGGCGCTCGTGAGCGAGGAGATAGCCGCGCCGCTGGACCTGGTCGATCAGGTGTTCACCCAGTCCCTCGGGTTCGATGTCAGCTACCCCGGTGTCCAGCAGAACCGGGTCGCCGTCTTCACCGACCAGAACGCGGATGGCGTTCAGGAGCGCTGGCAGTTCGAAGTGAACGGAACGCAGCTACTCGTCACGCGGGGGACGGCCGCCAGTGGTACGGCCGAGCAGACCGTGTGGTCGGAGTCGAATGCCAACATCGCAGCAGGTGTGCCGCTGTTCCGGTACTACGGTCCTGATGGCGAGATCACGGACATGAGTGATGTGGCGAACGACGCCACACACGTGGAGGTCACGCTGATGGTGTCGTACCGTGACTCAACACTGAGCGACAGCCGCACGGTCTTCATACGGAACTGAGGTCAGCTGATGCTGAAGGAGCGGGTCAGAATGGGGCGCAGACTGCGTTCGATGATCAGGGACGACCGCGGGGTCGCCCTCGTCACTGTGCTCGGGATCGGCGTGGTCATCTCGATCCTGGCGGTGACGAGCTACACCATCGCGAGCCAGGCGCTACACGAGTCCGTGCAGATGGAGAACGACACCAAGGCGTTCCGCGTCGCCTCGAGCGGGCTGGACGAGGTCCTGTCCACGTTCACGGAGGCAACTGCCGTGGCCATGGCCGCAGGCGGTCCGATCGTGGGGTCGACACCGGACGGGGCCTACTCGATCACGATCGAGGATCTGGGCGACAGCGAGTGGGTGCTCACGTCGGTGGGAACGGGTCCTGATGGCGTGACCGAGACGGTCCAGCAGCGGTTCTACTTCATCAACCTGTGGGAGATGAACCTCTCCACCGGCTCCGACTCGCTGATGAGCGGCTCCTCGGCGCTGAACGGCACGTCGAGCATCGTGGGCCCGTTCTACATGCAGGGCGACCTCAACATCCAGGCGAACATGGCTGTGCTCGAGGGTCCGCTCTTCGTGAAGAACGGCGTGATACGCCGCAAGAACCCGAACTCCTGGCTCGGCATCGAGGTGCAGCCGATCAAGGTCTATTGCGACGGCATCCCTACCGACGGGCTGCCGGCCATCCCCGAGAACACCGGAAGCGGTACGGGCAAGGGTGTTGGCGTGTACGTCGGTACGCGTGTATCGAGGGTTCCGGAGATCTCGCTGCCGCCGCTCGACCAGGTGGGCATCGAGGAGTCGGCACAACTGGCCAAGGACGAGTCGTTCGACAACATCATGGGGTCGACCGATCTCATCAACCTCGAGACCGACATCGAGAACGACCCCGCGCGGTATGACAACATGCAACCGCCCAACACCACCACCTGGAGCAGGGCGATGGCGAACCCCGGTTCATCGCAACCGTACAAGTTCATCGGCCCGGAGAGCGGTGTGGTGAGCAGTCTGGGGACCGGTGCCACTGCGCTCACGATCGGGAACACGAGCTTTGGCGCGTGGGGTTCGGTGAACACCACCGATGGCGTGATGATCGCCGGCCCGGGGCCGACCGGCGTCGACTCGTATCCGGCGAACCGCTGGGACGATTTCTCCTACAACGCGGCTACCGGCGTGTTGTACATCAGCGGCACGGTATTCGTGGACGGCCCGGTGACGTTCGATCGCAGTGCGGGTCCGATCACGTACGTCGGTAATGGCACGATCGTAGCGAATGGCGATATCGCGATGGAGTGCGATCTACGGCCCTACGGCACGAACGTCCAGGGGGAGAACAACAAATGGGCGCTCGGACTGGTGACGCCCGGCGACATCTGGTTCAACCAGGGAGGCAACAACCCGCTGGCCGGCACATCGGCCTCCGACCGCGAGGCGCTCAGGGACATCCTGCCCGATTATGCGGGCGCGTACTACTGCCTCGGCACAGCGCACTTCACCACCAACAACATGCTGGTCAGGGGCACCGTCCTCGCCACACAGATGGAGTTCACGGCCAACAACTGCACGTTGGTCACCAACCCGTTGCTTCCCGATTATCTGCCCGACTCGCTACCCGGTTCCGGCTCCGGTCTGCTCGCGCCAGGACTGTGGACGCGAGGGTGATCAGCCATGCGTGACGACCGGCCGCTATTGACAACCCGGCATGAACTGATGTTCGATAGTCCCAACTATGTGCTGTATGCAGATTCTCGGATGCCTGCATATGGAGCACGTCAGTCCGGGGGAACGTCGCAGTAGCAGTACCAGTCGCAGTCTTGCCGTAGCAGCAGAAGCAGAAGGAGGACACCGTTGGGTTCCCTCTCCATCGGCTCAGGTCAGACCGCTTGTGGTCTCGACATCGGGACCGATCACGTAAGGGTCGCCCAGGTCAAGTCGACCGGTTCCGGCTTCACGCTGACCGGGTATGGCTCGGTTCCTGTTCCCATGGGCGCAGTCGCTGACGGCGAGATCGTCGACACGGGCGCTGTGGCAGCGGCGATCAAGGACCTCTGGCGCCACTCCAAGGTGCGCGGCAAGAACGTCAATGTCGGCGTCTCCAACCAGCGCGTGATCGTGCGGCTCATCGACCTTCCGTTCATGGAGCGCGGCGAGCTGCAGAGCGCGATCCAGTATCAGGCTCAGGATTACATCCCTATGGCCGTCGAGGACTCCATCCTCGACTTCCAGATCATCGGCGACTACATGACGCAGAGCGACGAGCACATGATGGAGGTGCTGCTGGTCGCCGCGCACCGCGAGATGATCGCCAACACCGTGTCGGCGGTCGAGGGGGCCGGACTCAAGCTCGACCAGATCGACGTCTCCTCGTTCGCGGTGGTGCGTGCGTTGATGGGCGATAGCGATCAGGTCCTGCCCGACGACGACGGCCAGGCCACCGCCATCATCCACATCTCGTCCGGCCTCACCAATATCACCGTGGTGGAACGCGGCGTGCCGCGCTTCAACAGGATATCGTCGCTCGCTGGCAGCACGTTCACCCACGCCGTGGCCAACGTGCTCAATATCGGGTTCGACGAGGCCGAGGATCTGAAGCGCCGCGTCGGACTGCCGAGCATCGACGCCGGCGCTGACACCGCGATCCAGGGGGTGGATCCCGAGTACGTGCCGGTGGTGCAGGAGTCCATCGAGCGGGAGGTCAACAAGTTCATCGCTGAAGTACGGCGATCGCTCGACTACTACCTCACGCAGACGGCGCAGGTGCGCAGCATCCAGCGCATCCTCCTTACCGGAAGCGGCGCGCAGTTGCGGAACCTCGCCTCGTATCTCGAGAAGGGGCTGCAGGCCCAGGTGCTCGTGGCCGACCCGTTCGAGAGGATCAACGTTGCTTCCGGCGCCCAGCAGGCGCTCGGCTCCGATAGGATGGGTGCCGTCACGGCGATCGGTCTGGCGTTGGGGGGGTTGCAGTCATGATGCGTGTGAACCTGCTTCCTCCGGAGATACTCGAGCGCCGGCAGGCGGAACGCCGCATCATATGGGTCGTCGTTGCGGCGATCGTGATCGCGGTGCTCCTTGCGGGCGTGTGGGGTGTCGCCAACTACAGGCTCCAGAACAAGAAGGACGAACTCGCGGCCGTCCAGCAGGAGGCCCAGGCCATCCAGGCGCAGGCCGATCAACTCGCCATCTTCGAGACCCGGGCAAGCGAGCTCGAGGAGCGCCAGGCCACCGTCCAGGCGGCTCTCGGCGGCCGGATCGACTGGGCGAAGCTGCTCGACGAGGTGTCGCTGGTGCTCCCCTCGGACCTGTGGGTGCAGACGATGGCCGTTGATGAAGATGCGGGTATCTCTCTCGCGGGGTACGCGATAGACTCCCCGGACGATGTCCCGGACCTCGGCCACAAGGCGATCGCCAAAGCGCTCGTGAGGCTTGCGGACCTCGAAGACCTCAGCGACGTCTGGCTCGCCAGCTCGGTGAAGACCGAGTTCGCCGAGCAGGACGCGATCCAGTACACCATCACGTCGAAAGTCGTGCCCCCGGCCACAGAGGGTGAGGCCGAGTGATGCGATACATGGATACAACAGACCCGCGACGGGTGAGCCTGCCCCGCCGAGTACGTTCGCCCCGTAGCGGAGGATGTCTGCGATGAACCGTCTTTCAGCCCAGATGCAGATGTACATCGCGATCGGCGTCATCGCGGTCCTTACGATCGCGTTCGTGGTCCTGGCGATCCTGCCGAAGTTCCAGCAGGCCTCGGCAGTGGACACGGAGATCGCAGCGGCCCAGACGGAGTTGCAGACGGCCCAGGCTCTGCTGGCGCGCCGTCAGAGCGTCAAGGCTCAGGCAGCCGCCAATGAGGTCGAGCTCATGCAGATCGCCAACCAGGTGCCCGATTCGCCGCAGCTTCCCTCGGTGATCATCGAGCTTCAGGATGTGGCGAACGCGGCGGGCGTGGAGTTGCCCACGATCTCCGTAGGCGACATCTCGGCAGCGCCGGTGGCCGAAGACGGCTCTTCACAGGCGTATGACGTGGTGGAGCTCACGGTGGGCTGCACGGGGCAGTGGGCGGATGTCATCGACTTCTGCCGACGGGTGAACAACCTCGACCGTGGGACGCGAGTGACCGTGATGACGTTCACGTATGTGCCGGAGACCGAGGAAGTGGACGCGTACATCGACGTATCAGGCACCATCGAAGTGTACGTCATGGCCGCGGCTTCGACCGAGGCTCCGGCCGCCCAATGATCGAGCAGCGAGGAGGTGACCGCTATGTCTGATGACCGCATGGATGCGACCGGAGCGCAGGCGCCGGAGACGACCGATGTGCCGGAGAAGAAGCCGGGCTTCTTCTCGACCCCCGGGGGGCGCCTTGTGGGTATCGTCGGCGCCCTGGCGTTGCTGGCGATCATCGGTGGTGTCGTAGCGGCGGTGATACTCGGCTCGCTCTTCTCCGATGCGATCGACGACGCTGTGGTCGAGGTCACTGAGACCGGCCAGGCTGAAGACGATTCTGGAGACTCGACGATGACGGTCGAGGCGGCCGCACCGGCTGCCGAGGTCCGCAACAGCGAGGTCTTCACGTTCAGGGACATCTTCGATCCGCTGCTCGAGCCGCTCCCCACAACAAGCACATCGACGGATTCGACGACTACCACTGACCCGGGCGACACCGACACCGTCACTCCTGATACGCTCGATGTCCTGTATCTCGACGGTGTGGTGACCGAAGACGGCATCATGAAGGCGGAGCTGCGGTACAACGGAACCACGTACACGCTCGGGCCCGGAGAGGGTATCCCGGACACACCGTGGGAAGTGCTGCGGGTCAGCTCCACCAGCGTGACCATGCTCTACGGCGACATCCAGGTGACCCTGGCGGTGGGTCAGGGGATAACGAAGTAGCAGGGCCCAGCACACGATCCTTGTCGGGCGTCGCATATGCGGCGCCCGATGTGTCTCTGCTGAAGGAAGCGCGAGGCGTACGGTAGGGCCGGCCCGCCACTGCGGTAGAATCCAGGTACCGATACGAGAGGGGCGATGCGGTGCGGTACACAACGGCAGGGGAATCACACGGCCCGGAGCTCGTGGTGATCGTCTCCGACGTGCCGGCCGGTATCGAGCTCGACCGTGCGACGATCGATCACGACCTGGCCCGCCGCCAGCAAGGATACGGGCGTGGCGGTCGTATGGCGATCGAGACAGACCGTGCGCTTGTGGTGGCAGGAGTACGTTTCGGGCGCACTCTCGGCAGCCCGGTGGCCATGAGGATCGTCAACCGTGATGCGGCGAACTGGTCCGAGGTGATGGACCCGTGGGGAAGTGGTGACGGCGTGGAAGCGGTCACGGCTCCGCGACCCGGTCACGCCGATCTCGGGGGCGTGCAACGCACCGGCGCCGCCGACGTACGCGACATACTCGAGCGGGCCAGCGCCCGGGAGACCGCGGCGCGGGTGGCGGCGGGGACTGTCGCACGTGCGCTGCTCGCGGCTCTCGGCGTATCGGTGCGCTCATGGGTCGAGCGGATCGGGCCGGCGGCTACCGGGGCGCTCGGTCCCGAGGAGGCGGACCCGGCAGCGGTGGCGACGAGCGATGTGTCGTGTCCGGACGCGGATGTCGCCGCCGAGATGCGCTCCGCCATCGATAATGCCCGTCAGCAGGGCGAAAGCCTCGGCGGAGTGTTCGCCGTGTGCGTGGAGGGGCTGGTGCCCGGTGTCGGCGGCTATGCCGAGCAGGGACAGCGGCTCGATTCGCGTCTCGCCTCGGCGGTCATGTCGATACCCGCGATCAAAGGCGTGGAGTTCGGCCTCGGGTTCGCCGCCGCGGCTCGCACCGGCTCGGCCGTCCACGACGAGATCGTGCTGGGTGAGAGCGGCCGGCTGCGGCGCGCCACGAATCGTTCGGGCGGCATCGATGGCGGCATGACCACGGGCGAGCCGGTCGTGCTGCGTGCGGCGATGAAGCCGATACCTACGCTGATGCGGCCGCTCAGGACCGTGGACATCAGTACCGGCGAGGTCGCTGATGCGGCCCGCGAACGCTCCGACGTGTGCGCGGTACCGGCAGCCGCCGTAGTGGCCGAGGCCGAGGTGGCGCTCGTGCTCGCCGACGCATACCAGGGCCTTCTTGGCGGGGCCTGCCTCCACGACATGCGGACGGCGCTTGCGGCGTACCGGGAGAGGATCGCCTGGTGAGCCACGTCTTCCTCACAGGGTTCATGGGTGCCGGCAAGAGCACGGTGGGTCGGCTCGTCGCTGCGCGCCTGAAGCGCCGGTTCCTGGACCTGGACGCGATGATCGAGGAGCGCGAAGGGGCGCTGGTGAGCGAGATCTTCCGCACGCACGGCGAATCCGGGTTCCGGCGCGCCGAACACGACGCGCTCCGCTCCCTGGAGCGGGAGCCGGCCGCCGTGGTGGCAACGGGCGGCGGTGTGATCCTGCGCGAAGACAATCGGGCGCTTCTGCGCGGCCTTGGCACCGTCGTGTACCTGTCGGTGACGCCCGAGGAGGCGATCGCCCGCGTGGGGGACGCCGCCGGTCGTCCGCTGCTCGCGGGGGCGGGTGTCTCAGCGGCCCGCGCGATCCTGGATGCACGACTCGGTCTCTACACGAGCACGGCCGACCACGTGATCGACACAGTGGGACGGCCGGCCGAGGATGTGGCCGACGACGTCGCCGCGGTCGTCGGCTCGCTCACCTCGGCGAGCATCCCGGTAGGGGAGGCCGGGTCGCCGGATGCGTACAGCATCGTGGTGGGACCCGGACTGATCGATGAGATCGGCGCGAGGATCCGGGACGTCACCGGCGCCCGGCGGATCGCTCTCGTGACTGACGAGCACGTCCGCGATCTCGTCGGCGATCGTGTGACGGCCTCGATCGAACGCTCAGGCGCCACGCTGTCGGTGCACGTGATCGCACCCGGCGAGCGGTCGAAGTCCTGGGAGACGGCGGGTGTGTTGCTGGAGGAGTTCGCGGCAGCCGGTCTCGACCGCGGCGGATGCGTGGTCGCTCTCGGGGGCGGTGTCGTGGGCGATATCGCCGGCTTCTGCGCGGCGACCTACATGCGCGGGGTGCAGGTCGTGCAGGTTCCCACGACGCTGCTCGCGCAGGTCGATAGCGCGATCGGCGGCAAGACCGCCGTGGATCTACGCGCAGGTAAGAACCTCGCGGGGGCGTTCTGGCCGCCACGGCTCGTGCTCGCCGACACAGCGCTGCTCGACACGCTTCCGGCGTCCGAGTGGACGAACGGCCTGGTGGAAGCAGCCAAGGCGGCGGTGCTCGCCGGCGACGCCGCGTTCGAGTTGTTCGAGTCGCGTACGGAGCGCATCATGGCGCGTGACGCAGCCACGATCAGGCAGACGGTGCATGACGCGGCCTCGTTCAAGGCGGCCGTGGTGAGCGCCGACCTTCGTGAGTCGGACACGCGCGAGTGCCTGAACCTCGGCCATACGCTGGGCCATGCCCTCGAGATGCTTGCCGGATACGACAGGTTGCCGCACGGGCTTGCGGTGGCCGAGGGCATGCGCTTCGCCATGACGCTGGCGGTGGATGTGGCGGATGCGCCGCGTTCACTGGCGGAGAGGGTGGACGGGCTCGTTGCGCGGATCGGCGGCTCTCGTGAGGCGTTCCTGGAGCAGGTCGGCGACGCCGTCGAGCGCTTCACTCCCGATGCCGTGCTCTCGGCCATGAAGTCCGACAAGAAGGCGCGTTCCGGCGCTGTGCGCTTCGTTCTGGTCGAACGCCCGGGAAGCTGGCGGGTGGTGGCGCTCGACGATGCCACTGTGCTGGGTGCGCTGCAGGAATGGCGTTCCGTGATCGACCGGGAGGCATGATGCTGCGGATACTCGTGATGAACGGGCCGAACCTGAACCTCCTCGGAAGACGTGAGCCGGAGGTGTACGGCACCAAGACGCTCGATGATATCGAGGCGCTCGTGGCCGATACCGCGGGTGACCTCGGCGTGGACGTGATGTTCTTCCAGTCGAACCACGAGGGGGCGCTGATCGACCGGCTGCATGAGGCGATGGGCGAGTGTGACGGGGCGGTGTTCAACCCGGGAGCGTACACGCATTACTCCTACGCGCTGCGTGACGCGATCGCGGCAACCGGTCTCCCCGTGGTCGAGGTGCATCTCAGCGATATCGGGGCTCGTGAGGAGTTCCGCGCCGTGAGCGTCACGGCACCAGTGTGTATCGATCAGATCAGCGGCCTGGGACCCGCTTCTTACACCGCGGGCCTTGAGCGTCTCGTGAGGCATCTTCGCAAGGAGGACGAATGGACATAGAAGGACGCATCCGCAAGCTCCGCCGACGCATGGAGGATGAGCGGGCGACGGCCGTGCTCGTGAGCGCTCCGGCCAACCTTCGGTACCTGACGGGCTTCGACGGCGTCATAGACGATGGGATCAATGGCGCATGTCTGGTGACCGCCGATGTGACCCGGTTCTACACCGACATGCGATATGCCGACGCCGCGGCAGCGGCGGCCGAAGGCGGGCCATGGGAGGTCGGCATCCAACGCGAGAACCTGTACGTGGAGGTCTGCGATGAGCTCCACGCCATGGACGTCGACTCGCTCGCCGTCGAGTCGAGCGTGCCTTATGGCCGGTTCAAGTTCATCTCCGAGCAGTTCAGGGGCGCCGTCCGGGTCATCGACCACCTGATCGAGGACTTCCGTCAGATCAAAGAGGACGAAGAGGTCGGCCGGATCGCGGCTGCGGCCGCGATCGCGGACGAGGCGTTCCACCACATGCTCGGATACATCGTGCCGGGGAGGACGGAATCCGAGATCGCGCTCGAGTTGGAGTTCACCATGCGTCGCAACGGTTCCGAGGGCATGCCGTTCTCGCCGATCGTCGCGTCGGGCCCCAACGGAGCGCACCCGCACGCGATCCCGGGCCCGCGGGAGGTGCAGCCGGGTGACATGATCGTGCTCGACTTCGGCGCACGTGTGGGGGGCTACTGCTCCGACATGACCCGGACCGTGTGCGTGGGCAAGCCAACGGACGAGCAGCGCCGGATCTACGACGCGGTGCTCGCCGCCAACGAGGCCGGCATCGCAGCCGTACGCGCGGGGATGCCCTGTGTCGATGTGGACAAGGCGGGCCGTGACGTGCTCGCGCAGCGCGGCTTCGGGGACTACTTCACGCACGGCATCGGGCATGGAGTGGGTCTGGATATCCACGAACTGCCGACGATCGGCCCCCGCAGCACTCAATCGCTGCGCGACGGCGCGGTCGTCACCATCGAGCCAGGCGTCTACGTCGAAGGTGTGGCAGGTGTTAGAATCGAAGACCTGATGGTCGTTGACGACGGGGGTCACCGTCGCCTGACCAACGCCCCGAAGGAACTCATCGAGATCTAGGAAGGTCCACATATGGCTGTCGCCACCAACCAGTTCAAGACCGGCATGTGCATCATGTACAGCGACAAGATGTACATCATCGTCGACTTCCAGCACGTCAAGCCGGGCAAGGGCGGCGCATTCGTGCGCACCAAGCTCAAGGAGCTCAAGACCGGCCGCGTGAACGACGTGACGTTCCGTGCAGGCGAGAAGGTGGACGACGTACGGGTGGAGCAGAAGCGTCTCCAGTACCTCTACTCGGACGGCTCTGCGTATCACTTCATGGACACCGAGTCCTATGAGCAGTTCGAGATCGCGGCCGACTTCGTTGGCGACGCGGCCAAGTGGCTCAAGGAGAACGACGAGGTGCAGGTGGTCTACGCCGGCGGCGAGATGATCGGTGTGGAGCCGCCGATGTTCGTGGAGCTCGAGGTCACCGAGACCGACCCGGGATTCAAGGGTGACACGGTCCAGGGCGGCACCAAGTCCGCCACCCTCGAGACCGGCGCCGTCGTCCAGGTCCCGATGTTCGTGGAACAGGGCGATACGCTCAAGATCGATACGCGCGACGGGTCCTATATCACGCGCGTGTAGCCTCCGCTATACTGTTCCGACCGGCCCCGCAGGCAGAAGTGCTCCTGCGGTGGTCCACGCCTACCCGCTGAGAGGACGGTGCGATGCGACCGGTCAAGATCACCGACACGACGCTCCGCGACGCCCACCAGTCGTTGTGGGCCACCCGCATGGAGCTCGGCGACATGCTGCCCATCCTGCCCAAGATGGATGCGGTGGGTTACTGGTCGCTCGAGGTGTGGGGCGGCGCGACGTTCGATGCCGCGCTGCGGTTCCTCGACGAGAACCCCTGGGACCGGCTTCGCGTCATCAAGCAGCACTGTCCCAACACGCCGCTCCAGATGCTGCTGCGCGGCCAGAATCTGGTCGGCTACCGTCACTACAGCGACGAGATCGTGGATCGCTTCGTGAAGGCGTCGCACCGCAACGGTATCGACGTGTTCAGGGTCTTCGACGCGCTCAACGACATCCGCAACATCACGCCTGCAGCTCTCGCCATCAAGGAATCGGGCGCGCACTTCGAGGGCGCGATCTCGTACACCGTCAGCCCGGTGCACACGCTGGACAGCTACATCCGCTATGCCGAGCAGCTCAAGGATCTCGGCGCCGACACGATCTGCATCAAGGACATGGCGGGCATGCTCACGCCCTTCCGCACCGAGAAGATGGTGCGGGCGCTCAAGGACGAAGTGGGACTGCCGGTCCACGTGCACTGTCACTACATCGGCGGCATGGCGCCCATGAACTACCTCAAGGCCGCTGAGGCCGGTGCGGACATCATAGACACTGCGGTGGTGGCGCTCGCCTTCGGCAACAGTCAGCCGGCGGTGGAGATGATCGTGGCGGCGCTCAAGGAGAGCCCCTACGACAGCGGCCTCGATCTCGACCTGCTCTTCGAGATCGCACAGTACTGGGAGGACATCAGACAGGCCAAGCAGTTGAAGCGAGGCGTCACCTCGCTGCTGCATATGGAGGTCTTCAGCCATCAGGTCCCGGGCGGCATGATGAGCAACCTCATCAGCCAGCTCGAGCTACAGAACGCCAGCTCGAGACTGTCCGACGTGCTCGCTGAGATCCCAAAGGTCCGCGCCGAGGTGGGGTATCCGCCGCTCGTGACGCCGATGTCCCAGATCGTGGGTACGCAGGCGGTGATCAACGTGCTCACCGCCAAGCGGTGGTCGGTGGTCCCGCAGGAGATGAAGGACTACATCCGCGGACTGTACGGCAAGGCGCCCGGTCCGATGGATCCTGATGTCGTCGCGAGCGTCCTGCGCGATGCGGAACCGCTGCCCGCCGATGTCCGTCCGGCATCGCTGGTGACGACCACGTATGACCAGGTGGCCGCCGAGGTCGGCGACCTTGCGCACACTGAAGAAGACGTACTGATGTACGCGCTGTTCCCCAACGAGGCGCGAGCGTTCCTCGAGCGTCATCGCGAGGGGGCCGAAGGCGCTGTGTTCATGACCGGGCGCGAGATCGATCATGCCAGAGAGGACGACGCAGTGAACGTGAATCACATCGCAGAGCTCGTGAAGCTCATCGAGAGTTCGGACGTCACCGAGATCGTTGTCGAGGAGGGCGATGCCCGCGTGGTCGTCCGCAAGGGCGGCACGTCGGTCGAACCGTCACATCACCAGCATGTCCCCGCTCCGCCGGCGCCTGCCGCTCCGGAGTCGCCCCAGGTGGTCGATACCACATCCACCGCCGGGCGACCCGCAACGTGGCGTGCGGTGACCGCGCCTATGGTCGGCACGTTCTACGCGTCTCCGTCGCCGGGCGCCGACCCGTACGTGATGGTGGGCGATACCGTGGCCGAGGGCCAGTCGTTGTGCATCCTTGAGGCGATGAAGCTCATGAACGAGATCGCTGCCGAGGAGGCCGGCGTCATCCGTGAGGTGGCCGCCGTCAACGCGCAGCCTGTCGAGTACGGTGCGGTCCTCTTCTACTACGAGCCGGTCGCCTAGTGGCTGCGATACGGACACTGCTCGTCGCCAACCGCGGGGAGGTCGCACTCCGCGTCGTGCGCGCGTGCAAGGAGTTGGGTATCAGGTCGGTGGCCGTCTTCTCGGAGGCTGACAGGGACTCTCTCCACGCACGGATGGCCGACCAGGCCGTGTGCGTGGGTCCGGCGCCATCGTCGGCGAGCTACCTCAACATGCCCAACATCATCTCCGCGGCGCTCACGAGCGGCGCCGACGCCGTGCACCCGGGGTACGGGTTCCTCGCGGAGAACGCGGCCTTCGCCCGCGCATGTGCCGACTCAGGCCTCGTGTTCGTGGGTCCTTCGGCGGATGCGATCGAGCGGATGGGCGACAAGGCGGTGGCACGCAGCACGATGATGGCTGCCGGAGTGCCGTGCGTCCCTGGCAGCGACGGCATCGTCGAAACGGCCGAAGAGGCGCTCGCTTTCGCTCGCGAGGTCGGCTTTCCCGTGCTCATCAAGGCGTCCGCGGGCGGCGGTGGCAAGGGCATGCGTGTGGCCGCCGACGAGTCGGAGCTCGTCCACAACTTCACCGCGGCCAAGACGGAGGCCGCCGCCGCGTTCGGCAACGACGAGGTGTATCTCGAGAAGTACCTGTCGCGGCCGCGGCACATCGAGATCCAGGTGCTCGCCGATACGCACGGCAATGCGATCTACCTCTACGAGCGTGACTGCTCGGTGCAGCGGCGTCACCAGAAGCTGATCGAGGAGGCGCCCTCACCCGCGCTCAGCGAGGAGTTGCGGGCGGCGATGGGCGAAGCGGCCCTGAAGGCGGTTCGTGCGGTCGACTACGTGAACGCCGGCACCGTGGAGTTCCTGCTCGACACGGATGGCAGCTTCTTCTTCATGGAGATGAATACGCGCGTACAGGTGGAGCATCCCGTGACCGAGCAGATCACCGGCGTGGATATCATCAAGGAGCAGATCCGGATCGCAGCCGGCGACCGCATGACACATGCCTCGCAGGATTCGGTCACGCTTCGCGGCCACGCTATCGAGTTCCGCATCAACGCCGAGGATCCGATACACAACTTCAGGCCGCACCCCGGGATGGTCGAGTGCTTCAACCCGCCGGGAGGGTTCGGTGTCCGCGTGGACAGCCACGTGTACGGCGGGTACATGGTGCCCCCGTACTACGATTCCCTGCTCGCCAAGCTGATCGTATGGGGCGAGACCCGGGATGAGGCGGTCGCCCGTGCGCGCAGGGCGCTCGACGAGTTCATCGTCGTCGGCATCCCCACCACCATCCCGTTCCACCAGTTCGTGGTGGAGGAACCGCACTTCGTGAAGGCCGAGGTCTATACTGACTACGTTGAGCAGCATGTCGACCAGGCTGCTCTGAACGCGTTCGTGATCGACGGCTCCCGACCCGAGGAGGGGCACGATGTCTGAGGAGATCACGCTGGACGGCATCGGGGTCGCCCCGGGCGTCCTCGAGACCATCGCCCAGGTGGCTACGCAGTCCGTGGAGGGCGTGGCGGCGATCGTGCCGGCTGCGGGCGGACTCGCGGGACTTGTGCCCAAGGGTGCGGCTCGCGGTGTGGTCGTCGAGGTGGGAGAGGGTAACGAACTCACCGCGAGCGTGCGGATCAGCGCATCGTATGGCAGGCCGCTGCGTGAGGTGGCGACCGAGGTCCAGCGTGCGGTCACGGACGCCCTGCTCACGCACACCGGCCAGGCGGTCGCTTCCGTCGACGTGTACGTCGACGGGGTCGTCTTCCCGGACGAGCAGTGACGTACGGTAGACCGGGTACGGGTAGATGATGCTCGAGCGAACCCGCGCGCGCCGTCAGGCGCTCCAGATACTCTACCAGCGCGATATCACCGGGCAGGACGTCCGGTCGATACTCGACACCCGATCGTTCAACGACGAGGACGGGGAGCCCTCCGACTACTGCCGCCAGCTCGTGCTCGGCACAGAGGCGCGCCAGGGCGAGGTGGATGCGCGCATCGAAGCCACCTCACAGCATTGGTCGTTGATGCGTATGCCGTTCGTGGACCGGAACATCTTGCGTCTGGCCGTGTACGAGATCATGTTCGAGGAGGACGTTCCGGCCTCGGTGGCTATCAACGAGGCCGTCGAGCTGGCCAAGGCGTACGGCGGTGACGATTCGCCCAAGTTCGTCAACGGGGTGCTCGGCAAGATCGCGGAGCTGCGTGGCGAGCCGGTACCGGACGACGTGACCGATGACGTGGAACATGAGGAAGGGGTCTGACCGGCGATGGCGGATGAGAGGTACACGTTCGAGACCGCGCGGGTCAGGCTGGAGGAGATCGCCGCAGAGGCGCGCAAGAAGGACACGTCGCTCGAGAAGAGCCTCGATCTGCTCGAGGAGGGCGTCCGCCTCGCGAATATCTGCACCGAGCTCGTCGACCACACGGACATGAGTGCCGCTCCTGCGCCCGGGAGCGGAGAGGTCGACGGCACCGGTGGACCGGATGATGCGTCCGGGGCCGGTGAGGTGGTCGTTCCCGACATCGAAGGCACGGCCGCTGAAGACGATGTGCCGGGTCAGCCGCTCAACGGCGCGGACCCCGATGAGGGTGCCGATGCCACGGGTGACGCGCAGCAGGCCGACTCATCGGCAGAGTGACCGGCCAGTTACGGCAGGGTTGCGGCGCTGGCATTCGTGCAGCGCGCGGGTGGTACGATGGGAATCCAGGGTGCCGCCGCGACCCCCACGCACGGGAGTGTGCCTGATCAGTGTCACAGACGCCCATTCTTGATTCCATAAACGAACCGGCCGCTCTGAAGGCGCTCAGCAGCGAGGAGCTCACGCAGCTGGCTGCCGAGATCCGGGCGACTCTCATCGCTACCGTCTCTGAGACGGGCGGTCATCTCGCGCCGAACCTTGGTGTCGTGGAGCTCACGCTGGGCCTTCACCGGGCGCTCGACTGCCCCGCTGACAGCGTGATCTGGGATGTAGGCCACCAGGCGTACGTCCACAAGCTCATCACTGGGCGCAGGGAGGGATTCGGAACGCTGCGCACGTACGGCGGCGTCTGCGGGTTCCCGAAGCGCACCGAGAGTCCCTACGACGTGCACGACACGGGGCACGCGAGCACGTCGATCTCGGTGGCGCTGGGTCTCGCCGCTGCGCGCGATCTGAACGGCACGGACGAGACCATCGTAGCGGTGATCGGCGACGGATCGCTGACCGGGGGCATGGCGTTCGAGGCGCTGGACCATGCGGGCCACCTGGGCTCGCGGCTCATCGTGCTCCTGAACGACAACGAGATGTCGATCGCGCCCAACGTGGGGGCCCTGTCGAGCTACCTGGCGCGCGTGAGGCTCGACCGCCGATACCGTCGCCTCAGAGATGATGTCGAGTCGGCGCTCGCTCGCACAAGGGTCGGTGCGGCGATGGTGGCTGCCGGCGAGGCCGCCAAGGAGTCGGTGAAGCAGCTTATCGTGCCGGGGATGCTCTTCGAGGAGCTCGGCATCCAGTACGTCGGCCCCATCGACGGTCATGACATCGCCCAGGTGCAGAACGCGATAACCTGGGCCAAGAGCGCCGACGGTCCCGTGCTTGTGCATGCGGTCACGCGCAAGGGCATGGGATACACGCACGCTGAGGACCGCCCCGACGAGTTCCATGGCGTGAGCCCGTTCTCCGTGGAGACGGGCCGTGCGAACGGCGGCGGCCCCAAACCGCTCAGCTACACGCAAGTCTTCGGCGATGCGATCGTGACCGAGGCCGAGCGCGATCAGCGCATCGTCGCCATCACGGCGGCCATGCCGGCGGGAACGGGCCTCACGGCGTTTGCGGAGCGCTTTCCGGACCGGTTCTTCGACGTAGGCATAGCCGAGCAGCACGCGGTGGGTCTGGCCGCTGGGCTCGCACACGGCGGCCAGATACCCGTGGTAGCGATCTACTCGACCTTCATCCAGCGCGCTTACGACCAGGTGATCATGGACGCCGCTCTCCAGGGTCTCCACGTGGTCTTCTGCCTCGACCGAGCGGGCCTGGTGGGCGAGGACGGCCCTACGCACCACGGCGTCTTCGACCTCACGTTCCTGCGGGCCGTTCCCGGTCTCGCCGTGATGGCGCCGTCCAACGAGGCCGAGCTGGCGGACATGTTGCATACGGCACTCGCCATGGACGGCCCGGTGGCGATCAGGTATCCGAGAGGCGCTGGTCGCGGAGTGGCGCTGCCCGCTGAGCGGCGGATGCTCACCCCCGGTGTCTCCGAGACGGTGCGTCAGGGGGAGGACGTCGCCCTACTGGCCATCGGGCGGATGGTCGAGACCGCCGAGCGTGCGGCCGAGTCGCTCGCTGCGCACGGCGTCACGGCTGAAGTGGTGGACATGCGCTGGGTGAAGCCTCTCGACCGCGATGCGGTTAGGAGAGCTGCCGACAGGCCGCTCATCGTGACCCTGGAGGAGAACACCGGTGAAGGCGGCTTCGGCGGCGCCGTGATGGAGACCCTCGCTGAAGAGGCGATCACAGTCCCCGTCATGAAGATCGCGATCCCCGATTGCTTCGTGACGCACGGGAAGACGAGCATCCTGCTCGAAGAGGTCGGACTCACGCCTGAGTCGGTGACCGATGCGATCCTGCGGAGGCTGGCGGCTCTGCGCGAAGCGGAAGGTGCGATCTTAGATGACGGCGCGCAGGCTCGACGTCGAGCTCGTTAGCAGGGGTCTTGCGCGATCGCGAGAGCAGGCCCGGGGTGTCATCCTCGCCGGTGATGTGAGCGTCGACGGCGTGACGGTGTCAAAGGCTGGTGCGCCCGTGGAGCCTGACGCTGAGATCCTCGTGGTCGAGCGGCCCCAGTACGTATCGCGCGGCGGCCACAAGCTGGCGGGGGCGCTTGACTCCTTCGGCGTCGACCCTTCAGGCGTGTGCGCCGTCGACGTGGGAGCCTCCACAGGCGGCTTCACCGATTGTCTGCTGCAGCGGGGCGCACGCTCCGTGACGGCCGTTGACGTCGGCTACGGGCAACTCGCCTGGTCGCTCCGCAACGATCCTCGTGTCCACGTGCTGGAACGCACGAACATCCGCACTGCCGATCCGGAGCGGCTCGGAGGACCGTACGACATGGCGGTCATAGACGTGTCGTTCATCGGCTTGTGCAAGGTCCTGCCGGCGGTGCGTACGATCCTGGCCGATGACGCCGTCTGTCTCGCTCTGGTTAAGCCTCAGTTCGAAGCCGGTAAAGGACGTATCGGTAAGAAAGGTGTGGTGCGCGATCCAGCGGTCCATCGTGATGTTCTCGGCTCGGTGCTGGCCACTGCGGAGCAGGACGGGTGGGCAGTGTGCGGCCTTGGCTGGTCGCCCATCACGGGCCCGGAAGGTAATATCGAGTTCTGGGTGTGTCTCAGACCGGAAGGCGAGCCGGTCAAGGTGGATGTCGATGCGATCGTAGAGGCGGCGCATGCCGCATTGGGAGGCTAGCGTGCGTGTACTGCTCGTTCCAAACCCGATGAACCCTCGCTCCATCGATGCGTCCCGCGGAGTGGTGGAGTACCTGCGGTCCGGAGGTTACGAGCCGGTGATGATCGCCGAGGACGTCGACCTCAGCGGTGTGGATGCCATCCCCGTGGCACGCGCTGACATCGGGACACCTGAGCTCGCAGTCGCCCTCGGAGGAGACGGCACCATCCTGAAGGCGGTCCACATCCTTGGGCAGCTCGACGTGCCGATCCTCGGCGTGAATCTGGGCCGCCTTGGATTCCTCTCCGGCGCGCGTGGCGAGGACGTGCTCGAGGCCGTCTCATCGGCGCTCGCGGGCGACGTCTCGATCGAGCGGAGGCAGACGATCGAGGCCACCGTCATGGCGGGTGGGCGTGAGGCGGGATCGTATCGGGCGCTGAACGAGGTGTTCGTCGGCCGAGGGGCGACATCGCGGTCGATCGAGCTCGAGGTCGATGTGAACGGCTCCGTCATCGGACGATATCTGTGCGACGGGGTCATCGCCGCAACCCCCACTGGTTCCACCGCGTACGCGCTCTCGGCCGGTGGACCCGCTGTGGCGCCGGGGGTACGCGGCATCGTGACCGTTCCCGTCGCGCCCCATACCGTTGCGGCGCGGCCGGTGGTCTCCGCGCCTGGCGACGTTCTCACGCTCCGGTGCCCCACGCTCGCGCGGGCTGATGCATGTGTCTCCGTGGACGGCGACCAGGTCCCATGCCGTACGACGCTCGACAGCGTGCGGATACGCGTGAGCGATCAGGACGTGCGCCTCGTCCGCGCCAACGGGCGCGGGTTCTACTCGTCCCTCGGTACGACCTTCTTTGGAGTCTGACGTGCTGGCAGAGCTGCATGTGCGGGATCTCGCACTGATAGAGGACGTGTGGCTGGAGCTCGGCCCCGGCCTCACGGTGCTATCGGGGGAGACCGGCGCAGGCAAGACCGTGCTCGTGTCCGCGCTGAAGCTGCTTCTGGGCGAACGCGCCGATTCGGCGATGGTGCGGCAAGGAGCTGCCGAGGCGGTGGTGGAGGGGCGGTTCGTGATCGACGGTCGTGACATCGTCGCTCGTCGCCGCATCAGCGCCGAGGGGCGGTCGCGCTGCTCCATAGACGGCGAGATGGCAACGGTGGCGATGCTCGCGGACACACTCGGCCCGATGGTGGATCTCCACGGCCAGCACGAGCACCAGGCGTTGCTGTCGCCGGCCCGTCACGCCGGCTATCTCGATCGCTACATCGGCGAGGAGGCCGCGGAGGCGCTCGCGCGATATCGGGAAGCCCGGCGGACGGCCAGGGAGGCGGTCGCGCGTCTGGATGAGCTTCGTGGGGCGCTCGCCGACCGGGAGCAGCGGGCCGATTACCTCCGCTTCGTCATCGGGGACATCGATGCCGTTGAGCCGCAGACGGGTGAAGACGAGGAGTTGACGGCGCTGCTGCCTCGGCTCAGGTATGGTGAGCGGCTGGCGGAGGCGTCATACGCGGCATGGCAGGCGCTGAAAGAGGAGCGGGGCGCCTCGGACGGCCTCTCGGCCGCGCTCGCGGCGCTTGGCGGTGTCCGAGGCCTGGATCCCGCGCTCGACGGCTTCGCGGAGACGGTCTCCCGACTGGACATCGAGCTGCAGGAGCTCGCGGCACAGGTCCTTGAGTATGCGGAGAGCATCGACCACGATGCGGAAGCTCTGGATGCCGCTGAAGCGAGGCTGCACCGCATAGAGGGGCTCACCCGCAAGTACGGTGGGACCGTGGCGGCCGTGATCGCCATGCGGGAGAGCGCCTCGGAGGAACTCGACGTCCTCGAGGCGGGTGAGGCGGGGTTGGCGGATGCCGAGCGGCATGCTGAGGAAGCGGCGGCCGTCCTGTGTGAGGCCGCGGAGTCCCTTCGCGCCGTCCGTGATGCCGCCACCGCGCCGTTCGTGGCACGGCTGGGCGAAGCCGCTTCCGATCTGGCGCTCGCGCATGCGCAGTTCGGCGTCGAGCGGACGGCGTTGCCGTTCGAGTCATGGACGTCGGACGGCCCCGAGCGGGTGGAGTTCCTGTTCACGTCCGCTGCCGGAGAACAGCTCCGGCCGCTTGCCAAGATCGCGTCGGGCGGAGAGGTCTCGCGGGTGATGCTCGCCCTCAAGGGCGTGCTGGGGGAGGCCGACGCGGTGCCGGTCCTGGTGTTCGACGAGGTGGACGCCGGGATAGGCGGCGCCACTGCACACGCGGTCGGGGAGCGGCTGGCGAGACTCGCCCGGAGCCACCAAGTGCTCGTGGTGACGCATCTTGCCCAGGTAGCCGCGTGTGCCGACGTCCAGATGGTCGTGGAGAAGCAGGAGCACGATGGCCGTACGGTGACCACCGTCCGGAGCGTCACCGGCGATGAGCGCGTTGCCGAGGTGGCCCGAATGCTCTCGGGCGGCACCTCTGAGGCGGGTATCGCACACGCGCGCGAGCTGCTCTCCGCGCAGGTCGCTGACATGGTGAGAGGGTAGCCAGAGATGTACGTATATGGGACCGCACGACTGGACCATCGCACGAAGGACCTCGTCAAACGGCTCGAGCATGGCGACATCGCCATCATCGATCACGTCGACATGGATCGCCTCAGCGCGGAGTCGCTCCTCGAGTCCGGCGTTGAGTTGGTGATCAACGCCTCGCCGTCGATCTCCGGCAGCTACCCGAACCTGGGCCCGTTGCTGCTTCTGCGCGGAGGCGTGGAGATCCTTGACGCGGTGGGTCCGGAGGTCTTCGAAGGGGTGACCGAAGGCGATCGGATAGAGGTATCACGCGGCACGGTCTATCGCGATGGTGAAGCGGTGGCTTCCGGTACGAGGCTTACCATCGAGGGCGTCGAGGCGGCCATGACCGAGGCCACCGCGCGTCTGGATGAGCAACTCGACGCGTTCGCACGGAACACGATCGAGTTCATCGACAAGGAGCGCGACCTGCTGACCGGTCCGGTCGCCGTGCCGCATCTGCGCACGCATATCGAGGGCCGGCACGCACTCGTCGTGGTTCGCGGATACGACTACAAGAACGACCTGCGCACGCTCGTGCCCTACATCCGTGAGATGAAGCCGGTCCTCATCGGGGTGGATGGTGGCGCCGACGCGCTGCTCGAGATCGGGCTCAAGCCGGACATCATCATCGGCGACATGGATTCGGTGAGCGATGAGGCTCTCACAAAGGCACGAGACCTGGTCGTCCACGCATACGTCGATGGGCGATGTCCCGGGCGTGAACGGCTGCAATCTGCGGGGCTCACGGGTACCGAGTGGCGCAGCGCGGGGATGAGCGAGGATCTCGCGCTGATGCTGGCGAGCGAGTCGGGCGCCGAACTCATAGTCGCTGTCGGTACCCACTGGAACCTGCTGGAGCAGCTCGACAAGGGCCGCAAGGGTATGGCATCGACGTTCCTTGTTCGGCTCAGGGTGGGACCGCGCCTGGTTGACGCGAAAGGCGTGAGCAGGTTGTATCGTGCATCGGTAAGCCCGATGCAGTTGCTGGTGCTCTCGTTCGCGGGCCTGGCGGTCCTCTCTGTCGCCGTCATCATCTCGCCCGGTACGCGCGCGTTCCTCAACCTGATGTTGCTGCAGCTCCGGACACTGATCGGACTCTAGGAGGCTCGTCACGATGTACAACCTGCGATATCACATCGCGTCGCTGGTGGCCGTGTTCTTCGCGCTGGCCCTCGGCCTTCTGCTCGGCACCGTGGTCGCGGAACGCGGCATGCTCGACGATCAAGGCGTCGAAGTGGTGCGGGAGCTCCAGGCCCGGTTCGATGAGATCTCCGCCGAGAACGAGACGCTCTCGCTGGGTCTGGAGAGGGATCGTGCATTCGCCGAGGACGTCGTAGGTCCGCTCGTTGACGGCCTCCTGAGCGACGCCGACGTTGCGGTGCTCGCTACCGCCGGTCAGGCGCACAGCGTGGAGGCGGTCCGCGAGACCGTGCAGTCGGCGGGAGGAGCGGCCTATGTGGTCACGCTCAACACGCCGGCGCTCGGTCTTGACCAGACGGAGCCGGAGGGTCTTGCGGGACTCCTCTTCGGCGAGGGGATCGAGATGGCCGAGCCCGGCGAGGCGCTTCGTGAGCAGGTCGCGGAGCTGCTGTATGCCGAGTGGCGCGCAGGCGGCGAACGTCCGCTCACCGAGCTGCTCGTCTCGACCGGTCGGATGGCGACGGAGAGCCTCACCGGCACGTTCACGGTCGACGCCGTCGTGATCGCAGGCACCGGATCAGAGGGCTGCGACCCGTTCTCCTTGTCCCTTGCACAGCGGATCATCGCCGACGGTGAGCATGCTGCCGCGGCCGAACTCTCGGAGACTCCGGGTGGTGTCGCCAGCGTGTGCGACGGGGAAGGGGTGTCGGCCGTCGATCATCTTGAGACCCCGCAGGGTCGTCTCTCGCTCGTATACCTGCTGGCAGGAAGGGCGAGCGGATACTACGGCACGGGCGATGGTGCAGACGGGTACTATCCGGCGATGACCCCGTAGGACCTGTGCCGGTGCCGTGCGCCTAGAGGTCCCGGCCGGACGCCAGGCGGGCCAGCGCGGCAGCTACCTGCACGAACTGACGTCCGCGATGCACGAACCCCGCAACGTCGCGGCCGGTCGCCGCATGGCCCATGGTGGTGGGAACCTCCATGAGTCGTAGTCCTGCCCGCGCGGCTCTCACCGTAAGGCCTACCTCAACGCCGTAGCCTTGGGCGAAGGGCGTGGCTGCCTGCCAGGCCGCCCGTGAGAGGGCGCGCTGTCCCGAGAGCGGCGCCGTGGGTTCGTAGCCTGAGAGCGCTTTGATCCCGGTACGCGCCAATCCCTTCACCAGTCCGAAGCCGCCGGATCCCGCAGGCCGGGGAAGGGTCGCGATGGTCATGTCGGCGGCACCGGCGAGCACCGGCTCGAGCAACAGGCCGGCCTGGTCCGCGGTCGTGCCAAGATCGCCGTCGAGGAGCACGATCACGTCCGCTGAGTCGGCCACCGCATCGAGGCCTGCCTGGAGCGCTCCTCCCTTGCCGTGGTTGACGTCCAGCGCGAGCACCTGGGCCCCCGCTTCTCTTGCGACGTCGCCGGTCCCATCCGTGGAGGCGTCATCGATCACGATCACCCGGTCGATCGTGCCCACCGAGCGTGCAGCTTGCACCGTGTCCGCGATCCGGTCGGCCTCGTCATGGGCCGGTATCAGCGCTATCACGCTCACGGACGTCTCCGTCCCCGCTTGAGCCGCCGTGCGAGCGGCTCGAACACGTCCGTCAGCTCCGGTACGCGGAGCGCGGCCATGATCCCGTATGCGGCGAGGAGTCCGAGGGCGCCAGCGATGAACAGCTGTATCAGGAAGCCACCGGGAAGCGCCAGTACATCGGCGCTCACGCGCGCGACCACCCATGCCACCGCGGCGCCGCCGGCAGAGGCGAGCGCGACGACAAGGAAGGTCTTGAGCGAGGAGCGACCGTCGAACGAGCCGACTCGGCGTCTCAGGATGATGAGGAGCGCGGTCATGTGCAGGAAGAAGAAGATGCCGTCGGCGATCGGCACGCCGATGATGCCCAGTCCTTCCCACAGTCCGGCTCCCGTTGCGAGCAACGCGTAGAGTCCTACGTGAAGCGTGGTGGCGACTATGTTGGTCAGCATCGGCGTCTTCGTATCCTGCAGCGAGTAGAACGACTTGAGCACGTACATGTAGCCCGCGTAGAAGGTCAGGCCGAGCGCCCACCACATCAGCACGTCGGCGACCACCGGGACATCGCTGGCGGTGAACCGTCCTGCGCGGTACATCGTGATCACGGGTGTGGCAAGGGTCGCGAGGAGCGCGGCTAGCGGCATGATGAGCACCATGGTGGACCGCAGGCCACGGGTGAACATCCGCTTGAAGCCCCCCATATCGATGGCGTTCGCCCGTTCGGTGAGTTCGGGGAAGATGGCCGTCGCCAGGGCCACCGCGAAGATGCCGTACGGGAGCTGATAGAACTGCCAGGCGTAACGGAGGGCGGCCTGTCCGCCTTCACCGGTGGCCACTGCGATGTTCGTGCGGAACGTGACCGCGACGAGGTTGGTGATCACATAGATCAGGATGGGGACCATCTTGACCGCGACCGTCCGCAAGGCGGGGTGACGCCAGTCGATGCGCATCGTGTATCGCCCGCCGAGCCTGATGATGCTGGGGATCTGCACGAGCGCCATCGTGACCACACCGAGCGTGGTGCCTACCGCCAGACCCGTCAGCGCGAGCGATGGGGCGGTTTCGCGGAACGGCACGTAAAAGCCCAGGAGCGTCACGGTGACGACCAGGTTGTTGAAGATGGGCGCCACCGCTGGAGCGAGGAACTTGCGGTACGAGTTGAGCACGCCCGCAAAGACGAGCTGTGCGCCGTAGAAGATGATCTGGACGGCGAAGAAGCGGAAGAACCAGGTGGCCATCTCCGCCTGCTCGGGAGGGATCGTGAGGGTCTGCGAACGCACGAACGGCTGCGGCCAGACGGTCGCCAGCAGCGCCACCGCCCCGAGACCTACGATGATGATGTTGAGGACGTAGCTGGCGAACCGCCAGGCATCCTCCTCGCTGTGCTTCTGCAGCCGCTCCATGAACATCGGGATGAAGACGCTCGAGAGCACGCCGCCGGCGAGAAGCTCGAAGAGCATGTTAGGGAGGTTGTTGGCGATGTCGTACGAGTCGGCTATGGCCGTTACGCCGAGGGCGAACGCCATGGCCCACGTGCGCACGAAACCCGTGAGACGCGACACCAGCGTCGAGGCTGACATCAACGCTGTGGATCGCGCTATCGATGGTTGAGCGATGGGTGCCCTCCTCGGGACGGCCGGTCTCGGCCAAGTGTAGCCGACGACAGGCTGTTACCGTAGCGGTGTCACGTTTCGGTATACTGAGCGACGGGCACTCCGGACCGGGTCGACCTACGGTTCGATTCGCTCATGTTCCCCCTGACACGCACGCATGTCTTGCCATGCCCTGAAACGCCGAGGAGCCACCATGACACGGATGGGACGCCGGATCGCAGGAGCGCTGCTGGTGGCGCTGCTCATCACGTGTGTCCCGGCGTTCGGCGCGGAGTCGTCGGCGCGCACCGTCGTCGTCGTCCTGGCGCCGTATGTGACCTGGGATGACGTGACGAGCGGTGAGATGCCGCACACCCGGGCGTTCGCCGAGGCCGCGGCGCTTGGTGACATGAACATCCGCAGCAGCTCGCGCTATGCGCGGGAACTCACGCCATCACACGTGGCGCTGACGATGTCCGCCGGGGCTCCGGCGGCCTGGGACGCGTCGGCGCCCGCCGCCTTCGGAGTATCGGCGATGCATGGCTCCGCGACCGCGAGCGAGGTCTACCGGCGGCTGATGGGGTCGTCTACGGGCAACGCCGAGGTGGTCTACCTCGGTCTTCCAAGGACGATCCGCGCCAACGACATCGCAACGCTTGAGACGATCCCCGGAGCGCTGGGACAGGCTGTCGTCAACGCGGGCGGCGTGACGGCCGCTATCGGCAACTCCGATGGGGGAGTGGCGGGAGGCGATCCGATACGCAGCCGTCCGGCCGCGATACTCGCGATGGACGCTCGCGGCCTCGTCCGCTATGGCGATGTCTCCATCAACGTGATCGAGGAAGACGTGAACGCTCCGTTCGGCATCAGGGCGGACGTCGAGAGCATCGCCGCCGAGTACCAGCGTGTGATGCGCCAGCCCGCGGTCGCGAACGGGCCGGGGCTGGTGGTCCTCGATGCTGGTGACGCCGAACGGGCGTACCGGTACGCCCCTGACGTCGCCCCCCATGTCGCGGAGGCACAGCGGACGGCCGCTCTGCGGACGCTCGACGCCGTTGTGGAGACGGCTCTCGCCGGTCTTCCCGATGACGGCGTGCTGATGGTCCTATCCAACGCTCAGCGTCGGCCGGCAAGCGGGCCGAGCGGGTTCGGGCCGGTGCTGATCGGCGGCCCGGGTCTCCCCGCGGGACTCGTGTCGTCCTCATCCACCCATCGCGAGGGCCTGATGACCGACCTCGACGTCTCGGCGACGGTGCTCTCGCTCCTCGGGATCGACAGGCCGGTCTCCATTCGCGGTAACGCCGTCACCGGTGCTCGTACGGATGACCCCTTCGAGACACGGGTCGAACGTCTCGTGGCGATGAATGACACGGCCGTTGCGGTGGACACGGTACGCCTTGCGATCCAGACGGGATACATCGGTGTCACCGTGGCGGTCCTGCTGGCGTGTGCGGCGCTGCTCGGGCGGATGCGCCGCTTCAGCGAGTCATGGGGAGGCAGGCTTAGCACGGTGTTCCGTCATGTGATCCTGCTGCTGCTGTCGATGCCCCTTGCCGCCACGGTGATGTTCCTGATCGTGCCGCGTCCCGATTCGACCGGTGCGGTGGTAGGGCTGTTCCTCCTGACGTCGGCCGTCGTGTGGGTGTTCGCCCTGCTCATCGAGCGGCGGTGGGGTGCGGCCATGGCGCTTGCCGTGGTGGGGCTCGGCACCGCAGGCGTGCTGCTCACAGACCAGCTCCTCGGGGCGCCGCTTTCGTATTCGGGCCTCTTCAGCTATTCGCCGCTGCTCGGAGCGCGCTACTACGGTATCGGAAACGAGGGCGCGAGCATCGTGGTAGGTGGGGCGCTCGCGGGACTCGCCCTGCTCGCGGACGCCAGGCGTGAGGCGCGGTGGGCCCACCATCTGCGGGCATGGGGGCCCGCTATCGCCGGCTTTGCGATCGTGCTCATCACGGCTGCACCGTTCCTCGGAGCCAACGTCGGTCTGGTGGCGTGGGGGACCGCCGCGTTCGGCATCCTGTGGCTCGGCCTGAATGGCAGGCGTATGACGGTCGGCTGGCTCCTTCTTGGCGTTGCGATCGCGGTGGCCTTCGTGGCCGCCTTCTCCCTCTACGACCTCTCCGACGGCGCAACCCAGACGCACCTTGGCCGTGCGTGGCAGAGCGCCGACGCGGGTGGGCTCGAGGAGTTGTGGCGGATCGTCGTCCGGAAGGCTGAGACGAACTGGCGGGTGCTTCGTGCCACCAACTGGTCGATCCTGATGATCGCGATCCTGGCGTTCCTTGGATACATGAGGTGGCGCCCGCACGGGATCTTCGCCGAGACGCTCGCCGCATACCCCGCCTTCGGTGTGGCGGTCACGGCGGCGCTGTGGGGCAGCCTTGTGGGGTACTTCACCGAGGATTCCGGCATCGTCATCCCTGCGCTCGTGATGCTCTACATCACCGGCAGCCTCCTGCATCTGATGCTGTCGTCGTTCATCGCCCGGCCCAAAGGCGTCACGTGAGCGCCACGCTCGCCTACGCGATCGCGGCGGCCGCGTGCCTGGTCGCGGGGGCGCTCGTGCCGTTCCTTGCCATGCGCGCGTTGTCCCCGGCTCTGGCGTCGTCCGGCCGACTCTCCACGAACTACCGGGGCCGTAGCGTGCATGTGGGCCTGGGCGTCGTGTGGGTCGTGTGGTCGGTGTCGCTGCTCTTCATGAGCGTGGTGATGGAGGTCATCGCGACAGCGGCCGGAGACCCTGCATCGGGTCACGCTCTCGCGCTGTACGACGGACCGCTCACGCTTCCGCTCTACGGCGTCCCCCTGATGCTCGTCACCGTCTCGGTGCTGTTCGGACTGGCCGACGACGTGTTCGGCTCTCACACCGACAAGGGGTTCAAGGGCCACCTCTCCGCGCTCGTGCGCGGGAGGCTCACCACGGGAGGGCTGAAGCTGCTTGGCATCGGGGCCGCCTCAGCGGTCTACGGCTGGCACATCGCATGGTCGCGCGGAGCTGTCGGGTTGGGCGAGACGTTCGGCGTGTGGGTCCTTGCCACGCTCACGATCGCCGCCGCCGCCAACCTCATCAACCTCACCGATCTGCGCCCCGGTCGCGCGCTCAAGACGTACTCGGCACTGGCGCTCGTGGCTGCGCCCGTGTTCGTGCTGGACGCGGTCGAGGGGTACGTGTCTTATGCGGCATCGTTCGCGGAGTTGGGCGTCACCGCATGGAGCGCCCTCGATTCGGCGGTCTCGGTCGTGTTGATGGCGTGCGTCCTGCTGGGTCCGGTTGTGGCGGTATGGCGCTTCGACCTCGGCGAAGAGGGTATGCTCGGGGATGCCGGCAGCAACGCGATGGGCGCCGTGGTGGGCTATCTGCTCGCATCTGCGCTTCCGCTGCCCTGGCTCGCCGTGGCCGCTACGGTGCTGCTTGCGCTCAACCTGCTCTCCGAGCGGGTCTCGTTCAGCGCGATCGTGGACAGGGTGGCGCCGCTGCGGGCGATCGACCGGCTCGGCCGCATGCCCTCCGATGCGGGGAGCGGGGATGGAGGGGGAGATGGTGGCTGGACGCTGTGAAGGTCCGGCTGACGGGGCACGGCGAGGGTGCGGTACGATGCGATACGGACGACGAGCGAGAGGACTGGGGCAGCGAGCATGACAAAGCACATCTTCGTGACAGGCGGTGTCGTTTCCGGACTCGGCAAAGGGATCACCGCCGCATCGCTCGGACGGCTGCTCAAGGGGCGTGGTCTCAAGGTCACCATCCAGAAGCTCGACCCCTATCTGAACGTGGACCCGGGAACGATGAGCCCCTTCCAGCACGGCGAGGTCTTCGTGACCGACGATGGCGGCGAGACCGACCTCGACCTTGGCCACTACGAGCGCTTCATCGACGAATCCCTCACGCGCGACTGCAGCGTCACCGCCGGTTCGATCTACCAGGCGGTCCTCACCAAGGAGCGCAAGGGCGATTTCCTCGGCGGTACCGTGCAGGTCATCCCGCACATCACCAACGAGATCAAGGGCAGGGTCATCAGGCTCGCCGAGCAGACGCAGGCCGACGTGGTGATCACCGAGGTCGGCGGCACCGTGGGTGACATCGAGTCGCTGCCGTTCCTCGAGGCCATCCGTCAGCTGCGCAAGGACGTTGGACGCGACAACGTGTGCTACATACACGTGAGCCTCGTGCCGTACATCGCGGCATCGGGTGAGCTCAAGACCAAGCCCACCCAGCACTCGGTGAAGGAGCTCCGCAGCATCGGCATCCAGCCTGACTTCATCGTCTGTCGGTCCGACCGACCGATCGACGCGGGCATCCGCCGCAAGATCGCGCTCTTCTGCGACGTCGACACGAAGGCCGTCATCTCGTGCGAGGATGCGCCGTCGATCTACGAGGTGCCCCTTACCGTGCACGAGCAAGGGCTCGATGCGATGGTCATCGACCGGCTCGATCTCGACTGCGGGGAGCTCGACGTCGGCGAGTGGCGCGGGTTCGTGGAGCACCGTCGCTCGCTGAAGCAGACGGTGGACATCGCACTGGTGGGCAAGTACGTCGCGCTTCCCGACGCGTACCTGTCGGTCAACGAGGCGCTCGACCACGCGGGGGTCTTCCACGATCGCAAGGTGAACATCCACTGGCTGGATGCCGAGAGCCTCTCTCCCGACGAGGTCGAAGGCCGGCTTGCCGACTTCGACGGCATCCTCGTGCCCGGCGGTTTCGGGGTGCGCGGCATCGAGGGCAAGGTCAGGGCCGCGCGATGGGCTCGCGAGCAGGGCGTGCCGTACCTGGGCGTCTGTCTCGGGATGCAGGTCGCTGTCGTGGAGTTCGCCCGCCATGTGGCCGGACTTGAAGACGCCAACTCGGCAGAGTTCGACCCGGTGACGCCACATCCTGTGATCGATCTGATGCGTGAACAGCACGACGTGCATGATATGGGAGGCACGATGCGGCTGGGTGCGTACCCGTGCAAGGTGCTCCCGGAGACCAAGGGATACGACGCATACGGCGAGGCCGTGGTCTACGAGCGCCATCGGCATCGCTTCGAGGTGAACAACGCCTACCGCCAGCAGCTGACCGACGCCGGGTTGGTGATCTCGGGCCTGTCGCCTGACGAGCGGCTCGTCGAGATGGTGGAGTTGCCGGACCACCCCTGGTTCCTGGGTATGCAGGGACATCCGGAGTTCAAGAGCAGGCCCACGCGGCCGGCCCCCCTGTTCAGGGACTTCATCGGCGCGGCAGTGGCGCATCAGACTGCGCGGCAGGACCGCTGATGAGCCGGGTACTCGAGACCTTCCTCGATCTGGCGCGCATCTCCAGCCCCACGGGGCGGGAGGCCGTAGTGGCCGCGTATGCGGCCGAGGCGCTGACGGCAGCAGGATTCGACGTGCGATTCGACGACACGATGGCCGTCACCGGGTCGGACAGCGGCAATCTGATCGCGACCCTCCCCGGCACGTTGCCGGGCGGCGTGCTCGCGTTCTCGGCGCACATGGACTGCGTCCAGCCGTGTGAGGGCGTCGAACCGGTGGTGGCCGACGGTGTCGTACGGAGCGCCGGCGAGACCGTGCTGGGCGGCGACGACAAGGTGGGTGTCGCCGCGATCATCGAGGCGGCCCGCCGTCTGGCCGAGGAGGGCGGGGAGCATCGCTCGCTCAAGGTCCTTCTCACGGTGTCCGAGGAAGACGGGCTGCTCGGCGCCAAGGCTCTCTCTTCCGAGGACGCCAGCGCCGGGCTCTGTCTCGTGCTGGATGCCGATGGTCCGGTGGGCGGTATCGTGACCGCCGCTCCGAGCCATCACACGTTCAAGGCGGTCTTCAGCGGACGCGCCGCGCATGCGGGTGTCGAGCCGGAGAAGGGCGTCTCGGCGATCCGGATGGCGGCGTCTGCGGTGCAGCGGATGGACCTCGGGCGCCTCGACCCGCAGACGACGGCGAACGTCGGCACCATTGCCGGCGGGAGCGCCACCAACGTGGTCGCTCCGGAATGCACCCTCACTGGCGAGTGCCGGTCGCTCGATCGTGCGATGGCCGAGAAGGTGCGAGACGCGATGGATGCGGCGATGCGGGAGGCCGCGGCGGAGCACGGCGGCAGCGTGAGCGTTGAATGGACGCTCGCTTACGTGGGGTTCTCGGTCCCGGACGGCGCTCCCGCGGTCCGGGCGGTGGAGTCGGCATGCGTGTCGATCGGCGTGACGCCGCGCTGCTACGCGACCGGCGGAGGCAGCGACGCCAACGTGTTCGCGTCGCACGGTACCCCGACGCTCGTTCTCGGGTCGGGCATGACCGACGTGCACTCGACCGATGAGTCGCTCGCTGTCGTCGAACTCGAGCGGTTGGCCGATCTCCTCGTGGCGATGGCTCGCACGGCAGGGGAGTAGTCCGATGCGGCTCGTCTGGGGCACTGTCGAGAGCGCTGGATCGTCGGAGAGCGGCGCACAGCGTCTTCGCGTCCGTCTCGACGGTGACACGGCGGGGGCGGCCGCAGTGGCGTACGGTTCTCTCACGGGGGTCTGCCGGCCCGGCGAGCGGGTCTTGTGCAACACGACCGCCGTGGACCTGGGTCTCGGCACCGGTGGCGAGCACTTCGTGGTCGCGCGTGCCGGCACGGGCGTCGTGCTCGACGATCCGTCGCTGGGCCACATCATGAAACTGCGCTACACACCGCTGCAGCGGGACGTCCTGAGCGTGGAGGAGCCGGCCAGCGAACACCACGCCACGATGTCCGAGGCGCGCGATCTCGGTGGCCTGCCGGTGGTCTGCTGCGGACTGCACAGCCAGGTCCCGGTGGTGGCGGCGGCCGTGAAGGAACGGTCGCCCCGTGCGCGCGTCGTGTACGTGATGACCGATGAATCCGCGTTGCCGATCGCGCTCTCACGGCTGGTACCGCGAATGCGGGATGCGGGGCTCGTGGATGAGACGGTCACCTGCGGGCAGGCCTTCGGCGGCGGACTGGAAGCCGTGAACCTGTACTCAGGACTGCTGGCCGCTCGGGCTGTGGCGGCTGCTGACGTCGCGATCGTCGCGATCGGACCCGGCATCCCGGGGACGTCCACGCCGTACGGGCACAGCGGCGTCGCGCAGGGGCAGGCGGTGAACGCGGCCGCCGCGCTCGGCGGCAGGCCGATAGCGGTGCTCCGTCTGTCGTTCGCCGATCCGCGGCCACGGCACGTTCCCGTGAGCCACCAGTCGCTTACTGCGCTCGCGTCTGTGGCGCTTGCGTCCGCAGTGGTGCCGGTGCCTGCGCTCGACCCGGCGATGGCCACGTCCGTGGATGAAGCGCTCGGCAACGCTTCGGTATGGCGTCTTCACGAGCGGCGTGACGTGGATGTGCGCGCGATGCCCGACATGCGCGGCGTGGAGGTGCGGACGATGGGCAGGGCGTACGACGACGACCCCGCGTTCTTCCTTGCCGCAGCGGCCGCGGGGGTCGTGGGCGTGCATCCGGACGGCGGGTACGGGACCCCCTGACGCCGGACCTGGATGTGGTGGAGGCGCCCTCGAATCCCCCGTACGGGAACCTTCCGCTCATCTTCATACAGCGGCCGTTCGCTCCGAAAGTATGGTATTGTTCCCGCATGGATACGACGCTGCTCGACGACTTCCTCGGCTACCTCGCGGTTGAGCGAGGTGCATCGAGTCACACCATAAGCGCATATAGGGGCGACCTGAACGCATACTTCGCTCATCTTGAGCGGCGCGCGACAAAGCCGCTGGAGGCATCGCGGGACGACGTGATCGCATTCATGTCGATGCTCCAGGAGAAAGGGATGGCGGCGAGCACCGTCGAGCGCAAGGTCGCCGCGGTGAAGAGCTTCCATGCGTACCTCGTCCGCGAGGGGCTCACCGACAACCACCCCACCCTCGATGTCACGTTGCCGAAGGTGCCGGAGCGGCTTCCCGACGTGATCTCCGTGGAGGACGCCGAGCGTCTGCTGTCTCAGCCGTTCCCTGAAGGACCTGTAGGTCACCGCGATCGTGCGGTGCTGGAGACGCTTTACGGGTGTGGTCTCCGTGTAAGCGAGCTGACCGGGCTCGACCTCGGGCACATCGATACCGAGGCAGGGTTCCTGCGGGTCTTCGGCAAGGGGAGCAAGGAGCGGCTCGTGCCTGTAGGGAGCGCGGCCGTCACGGCGATCGAGGAGTATCTGCGTCACGGGCGTCCGTACCTGCGGGCGAAGAAGGCCAGCACGCGCCAGGATCCGTCGGCGATGTTCCTCAATGTCCGGGGTGGACGCCTCACAAGACAGGCGGTCTTCGGCATCGTCCGCGACTACGGCGCCAGGGTAGGGTTGCAGCTGCATCCACACACGCTGCGCCACTCGTTCGCCACTCACATGCTGCAGGGCGGAGCTGAACTGCGGGCCCTCCAGGAGATGCTCGGTCATGCGGACATCAGCACCACGCAGGTGTACACGCACGTCGACCGTACGCATGTGCGTGAGGAGTATCTCACGACCCACCCACGCGCCCGGCTCCGCTAGCGCCACTCCGTACGCATTCCACTCCCGCGCGCTGCCCTGCATGCGGCGGCTCCCGCCGGGTTCTCCGCGTGACCCCGCGATGACCTCACACCCCCGTGTGTCCCGTTCACGCAGATTCAGGAAATAGCCCCCGCTGGCATGGTAGAGCGCCTTGCCGGAGGGTAGAATGAATCTGGCGTACCCAGTTTCTGCATAAGGAGGCGGATCGCAGCGTGAACGGGAAGACGAGTAGGATCCTGACCCTGCTCCTGGCACTGATGCTCGTGGTGGCATTCGTGCCCGGCTGTGCGGCCGAGGAGGAGCCCGAGACCGACGAGCCGGTGAGCGAGCAGGAGGAGCCGGTCGCTGAAGAGCCCGCTCTGAAGACCGCGATGATCACCGACACGGCGGGCCTGGGCGACAAGTCGTTCAACGATCTGACGTGGCAGGGCTTCGAGCGTGCCGAGTCCGAGCTCAACGTCGAGGTGAGGGCTCTCGAGTCGGCGACCATCAACGACTACGAGCCGAACCTCGAGCAATTGGCGCAGGCGGGCTACAGTCCGCTGGTGGCCACAGGGTTCCTGTTGACCGACACCGTTTCGAAGATCGCGCCACAGTATCCCGATACGATGTTCATCAACATCGACGGCTTCTTCGATCCGGTTCCCGACAACGTGGTGGGCGTCGGCTTCAAGGAGCACGAGGGCAGCTACCTGGCGGGCGTGGTCGCGGGTCTTGCGACGCAGGACAGTTTCGATGAGCGCCTGAACGACGCGAACGTCATCGGCTTCGTCGGCGGTATGGACGTCCCGCTGATCCGGAAGTTCCAGGCAGGATTCGAGGCTGGCGCGAAGTCGGTGAACCCGGACATCGAGGTCATCGGACTGTACACCGGTAGCTGGGATGACGTAGCCAAGGGCAAGGAGCTCGGCCTGTCTCTCATCGAGCAGGGCGCGGATGTCATCTACGCCGCCGCTGGTGGATGCGGCGAGGGCACGGTGCGTGCGTGCCAGGAGAAGGGCGCACTGTTCATCGGTGTCGACGCCGACCAGTACAACACCATCGCGAACTCCGGCGACGTCATGCTGACCTCGATGATGAAGAACATCGACGTCGTGGTGTTCGATCTCATTAAAGCCGCGGTCGACGGAGACTTCCCGGCCGGGACGATGCAGACGTTCGGCCTGGAGGAAGGCGGCGTAGGCCTTGCGCCGTGGCACGATTTCGAGTCCAAGGTCCCGCAGTCGATCAAGGATGCGGTAGAGAAGGCCACGGACGACATCATCAGCGGTGCGGTGGTCGTTCCGGAAGAGCTCTAGGACGGCGTTACCGACCTGCGACGGGAGACCCGCGCAGTGTCCGATACGCTACACTTGAGGGGCGACCGGCGAGAGCGGGTCGCCCCTCCCGCGTACCAGGTGTCCGATCGTTGGAGAGGAACGCCGATGCCGGTGCTCGAGTTGCGCGACGTCACGAAGGTCTTCCCGGGCGTGGTCGCCAACGATAGCGTGTCGCTCGCGCTCGAGGAACGCGAGATCGTCGCATTGCTCGGTGAGAACGGCGCCGGCAAGTCCACCTTGATGAACATCGTGTACGGCCTCTTGTCCGCGGACGAAGGGGAGATCCTGGTCGACGGGGAGCCGGTGAGGATCCGATCCTCCAGACAGGCCATCGATCTCGGGATCGGCATGGTGCATCAGCACTTCATGTTGGTGGAACCGCTGACGGTCACCGAGAACATCGTGCTCGGCAGGGAGCCCGGACGTTTCGGGGTCATCGATATGAAGGCGGCCCGGGCACGTGTCGCCGAGATCTCGAAGCGTTACGGCTTGCATATCGACCCTGACGCCCGGGTCATGGATCTCGAGGTAGGGCTGCAGCAGAGGGTCGAGATCCTCAAGGCGCTCTACCAGGGTGCTCGCGTGCTCATCCTCGACGAGCCTACCGCGGTCCTTACTCCGCAGGAGGTCCGCGAGCTCTTCGCGGTGGTTCGATCCCTCGTGGACGAGGGTTTGTCCGTCGTCTTCATCACGCACAAGCTCGAGGAGGTCATGGCGGTCGCCGATCGCATCGTCGTTATGCGCCGCGGCGCGGTCGTGGGTGAGGTGAGGCCGTCGGAGACCGACGAGGTCGGTCTGGCACGCATGATGGTCGGCCGTGACGTGGTCCTTCGGATCGACAAGGAGCCGGTCTCGTGCGGCGACACGGTGCTCGACGTCCGCGATCTGACCGTGAAGGACGACCGCGGCCTCAAGGCCGTGTCAGGCATCTCTTTCAACGTCTGCGGCGGAGAGATCGTCGCCGTCGCCGGTGTCAGCGGGAACGGCCAGACGGAACTCGTCGAGGCACTGGTGGGCCTGCGGGACGCCGAGTCGGGCAGCATAGCGCTCAAGGGCACGGATCTGACGAAGTCCGATGCCCGATCCACGATCGAGGCGGGGGTGTCACACATCCCCGAAGACAGGCACCGGCGCGGGCTCGTGCTTCCGTTCAACCTCGCCGAGAACATGGTGCTGGGCGATCATAGGGTGGAGCCCTATGCCACAAAGGGCATCATGCACCCCCGGGAGATCACGGCCATGGCGAAGAAGCGCATCGCCGACTATGACATCCGTACGCCATCGGAGAAGGTCATCGCGTCGAGCCTGTCCGGAGGCAACCAGCAGAAGGTTGTTGTCGCTCGCGAGATAGGTCGCGATCCCGAGTTCCTGGTCGCGGCTCAGCCGACGCGCGGGCTGGACGTGGGTGCGATCGAGTTCGTGCATAGACAGATACTCGCCGAGCGTCAGGCAGGCAAGGGGATCCTTCTCGTGAGCCTCGAGCTCGAGGAGGTCTTATCGCTTGCCGACCGCGTGCTCGTGATGTACGAGGGCCGGATAGTCAAGGAGTTCAGCGCCGATGAAGCCAACGCGGAGACGCTCGGCTACTACATGACCGGAGGCGGAGGAGCGAAGCTGGTGGATGACGCCGGAGACGCACAGGCCGCCGGATCGGGGGCGGACGCATGAGCGGCTCGAGGGATGCCGTGACCGCCCAACGTGCGTGGATGGAGGCTGTTCAGAAGATCGGCACCCCGATCATCTCCGCCGTCCTCGCCATCGCCGTCGGCTCGCTCATCATCTGGATCTCCGGATACGATCCGGTCGCCGCGTTCGCAGCCTTGTTCAAGGGAGCCTTCGGCGGTCCGAAGCAGGTCGGGGAGACCGTACTGAGGGCGACGCCGCTCATACTCGCGGGGCTGGCGGTTGGCTACGGCTTCCGGGCAGGTCTCTTCAATATCGGGGCAGAGGGTCAGTTGATGATGGGCGGTCTTCTTACCGCCTGGCTCGGCGTCCAGATGGCCGGGGTCTCGCCGCTGATCACCGTACCGGTGTTGCTTGTCTTCGCCTCGTTCGCCGGCGCGGCGTGGGCTTTCGTGCCGGCCATACTCAAGGCACGCGTCGGCGCTCACGAAGTCATCACCACGATGATGCTCTCCCATGTCGCGCGGTACGTGGTCTCGTGGCTCACTGCCGGTCCGCTCAAGGCGCCGGGTCAGATACCTCAGACCGAGACGCTCACGACGTCAGCGCAGATCCCGAGGTTCCAGTCGATCTTCCCGGAGGGGGTTCTCGAGGCGTTGCCCTTCCTGGATATGGGACGCGCGCATGTCGGCATCCTGATCGCGATCGTGGTCGCCGTGGGTGTGTGGTTGGTGCTGCGATACACCACGCTCGGGTACGAGAACCGCGCGGTCGGACTGAGCCCGTGGGCGGCCGAGACGGCCGGCGTCTCCGTGCAGTGGACCACGGTCAAGGCGCTGTGCATATCCGGTGGGCTTGCCGGCCTTGCCGGGGCCGTCGAGGTCATGGGGCTCCACCATCGGATCTTCGACCAGTTCTCCGCAGGCGTGGGCTTCACGGGGATCGCGGTCGCGCTGCTGGCGAAGAATCATCCGCTCGGGATCATCCCGGCCGCTCTGTTGTTCGGTGCGTTGTCGGCCGGGAGCGGGACGATGCAGCTTGAAGCGGGCGTGTCGCAGAAGATCATCCTGATCATCCAGGCGCTCGTCATCTTCTTCGTCGCCGCCGAGGGGCTCGTGAACTGGTTCATCCGCAAGCGTCAGAAGGAGGCGACCGGCGGTGCTGAGTGACGTCATCACGCCTGACCTGTTCGCGGCAGCACTCCGTATCGCCACTCCGTTGGCGCTCGCGGCCATAGGCGGGACGATCTGCGAGCGCTCGGGCATCGTGAACATCGCGCTCGAGGGGATCATGCTGGTGGGGGCGTTCTTCGGGACCGCCACCGTGCTGGCGACAGGCAGTCCGTGGCTCGGTGTCCTCGTCGCCCTGGTCAGCGGTGTCGCGATCTCCGCGGTGCACGCCGTCGCGTCGGTCAACCTGCGTGCCGACCAGGTGGTCTCAGGCACCGCCATCAACCTGCTGGCGTTGGGGCTGACCGGGTTCCTGATGGAACTCTGGTACGGGCACCCGGGGACGACCCAGCCTATCGAGACGCTCCCGCCGGTGTTCAGCTTCGGGGCGATGGGCGAGGGGTTCATCGGTGAGGTGTGGAGATGGATCAACGGGGTGTTCCTGTCACACACCCCGCTCGTGTACCTTGCGATCGCCATAGCGCTCGTCGCCCAGTGGGCGATGTATCACACGCGTTGGGGATTGCGTCTGCGTGGGCTCGGGGAACATCCGAGAGCCGTGGACACCGCTGGCGTGAGCGTCGCGCGCGGCCGGTGGGTGGCCGTGCTCATGAGCGGCGCGCTGGGCGGTCTCGCGGGAGCGAACCTGAGCATCGAGCAGGTCGGGGTGTTCCAGGAAGGTTTCACGAATGGCCGAGGGTATATCGCGCTCGCGGCCAACATCTTCGGGCGTTGGACGCCGGTGGGCTCGTATCTCGCTTCTCTGCTCTTCGGCTTCGCGGACGCGCTTCAGATCAAGCTGCAGCCGTTCCGCGATGTCATCGACCTTCCGCCCGAGTTCTTCCTGATGGTGCCGTACGTGGTCACGGTGGTGGTGCTCGCGGGTGTGATCGGCAGAGCGGTCGGACCGGCGGCCGTAGGGGTGCCGTACAAGAAGGGCTGATGGGATGGGACCCGTGGTGAACGACGGTCGGCTACATCCGGGCGACGCCCTGTTCTGGGCCGTCTCATGGGGGCTTGGCGCCGCGTTGGGTGTTGGGCTCGGGGGATGGCTGACGCTCGTGGGCGGAGCCGGGGCGCCCGGGACCGGCGGGCTCGAGCCGGGATCCGACCTCGTCGCGCTACCGCTTGCCGCCTTCGGGGTCGTCACCGCCGTGCATCTCGGGGGGCAAGTCGTCGCCGCGTTCGTGCGAGGTGCGGCGACGAAGCGCCGCCAGCGACAGGAGCGCGACGAGGACGACGGCCACGACGGCGTCCTCGGGTAGATCGAGGGCGAGCGAACCTCTCACGATCGATCGGATCGCGTAGGCGGCGGCCGGAATGGCGACCGCCGCCCACAGCGGGATCCGGAGGCGCGGCATCACGGGTCGATCACGCCTGCCGATCGTCCGTCGGCGCCTGCGCGGCGACCCGCTTCTTCTTCCGGCTCCTGATGATGGCGCGCACGATGAAGAAGACGATCAGTCCGCCGATCCACAGCGGGGCGGAACCGATGACGAATGCGATCAGGAACGTCAGCACGTCCGCTGCTCCTCGGATGCCCGAGGTGATCGCGTCGGCGAAACCCCAGTCATCGCCCTGCGGCCGCACCACCGGGCGCGGCTCGGTGAGCTCGATCGTCACGGTGGCCATGGCGGCCTGCCGCTCCAGGTACTTGACCTGCGCGTCGAGGCTTTCGATCTCCTGCCGCACGCGGTTGAGCTCGGTCTCGATGGCGAGCATGTCCTCCACGTCCTTCGCCGCGTCGAAGAACTCGCGCAGCCGCTCCTCTTCCGCGCGGAGGTTCGTCAGACGCGCCGACATGTCCACATGCTGTTGCGTGACATCCTGCGAGTCCTCGGCCTGGAACTTCACCTCGCCGAGGTCGATGGCCTGGTCGATGAAGGCGTCGAACGAGTCGGCGGGGATGCGTACGGTGACCCAGCCGCGGAGGGCCGCACCGTCACCCGCGACCGAGCCGTATTCGTCGTACCGGTAGAGCCAGTCGTCGGTGTCGGTCGCCACCTGAAGGTCCTGGATCATGCCGTTGTGCGTCTTGACCAACGCGCGAAGATCGTCGATCGCCTCGGTGGTGCTCTCGACCTCGAGCCTGAGGGTCTTCGAGCGGATGATCATGCGTTCGCTGTCGGCCCCCACGTCCTTGCCCGCAGCGGCCTCCTGCTCGGCCGCGTAGTAGCCGTCATCAGCCCCGGGTGGCGCCGCCGCTGAGTCGGTCACCGCGTACTCACCGCGGACCGATTCCTCCACGGCCATGTCGGATCCGCCGCCGCAGCCGGCGGCGAGCAGGGCGATGGCCGCCAGGGCGACGCCGACGGTCATCCATCGACGTGTGTGGTGGAGCGTGATCATCGTCGAGCTCCTCTCATCCGCGTTCGCACCCGTGATGACGCGAACGCCCTTTCACCTGCTATGACAGGATCCAGGGCGTTCGGACAAGACAGTGGAAGCGGTGCGCTACTTCGTGTCGATGTTCTCCGAAGCTTCAGCTTCTTTCTTCATCTGCTTCGCCGCATAGACGAGGAAGCCGATCGCGACAGCGATCACCAGGATGAACGAGATCATGAGCACGTTGTAGTAGGTGCCGGGGACGTTGTGTCCGAGCAGGAACCATCCGTACATAGGGGCTGTTCACCTCCATCGCACCTGTGTGTTGCCTCGATTCTAGCGCTGCCCACCTTACCGGGCAACACGCACGGGCGATGTGCCCGTCACACGTGTTCTTCCACTGTCAGGGTCCGAATCCTGCCTGTCACCCACTAAGACGCATACCGCGGCGGTGTGGTTCGCGCGCGTTCGGGGGAGCGGTGTGTGGCGTGAGAGGTGTCAAGTGGAGCAAAAGACCACAAAAGTGTTGCAAAGTGGGATAGTGTGGCATACAGTTGTGACATCGGAGCGCCACCGTGGTGCCCGAATGAGCAGCGGAGTGGGGAGGACGGATGTTTCTCGGCGAACACCAGCACACGCTGGACGCCAAGGGGCGGCTGTCGCTCCCTGCCAAGTTCCGAAGCCAGATGGCGGGCAGCTACGTCGTCGTCAAGGGCATCGAGAAGTGCTTGTACGTGTTCTCTCCCGCCGAGTTCGAGGCGTTCCTCGCGCAGCTGATGGAGCGGGGGGACTTCGGCAAGGACTTCCGCCAGGTGCGGCGTTTCTTCACGGCGGGCGCCAAGGAAGACGATCTCGACTCGGCAGGACGCATCAGCATACCCGCGAACCTTCGCGAGTACGCCAAGCTCGAACGCGACGTCACGGTCATCGGCAACGGCGACCGTATAGAGATCTGGGACTCGTCGGCGTGGGCGGACTACAACGGCGAGGCGGAAGGGCGCATCGAGGAAGTGACGAGTTCACTCGCTGAACTCGGCATTCTCTAAGGTCCTTGAGAATGGAATACCGGCACACCCCAGTTTTGCTGGCCGAGGTCACGCAGCAGCTGACCTTACACGACGGCTCCATCTTCGTTGACTGTACCTTAGGCGGGGCAGGACACACGAAGCGGATCGCACAGCTTATAGCACCCACCGGGATACTGGTGGGCATCGATCAAGATGACGCCGCACTCACCGCAGCAGCAGACACACTCCGCCTCGGCCAGCAGGAACTTCCCACGATCGTGCTCCTCAAGGGGAACTTCGGGGACCTCGACGAGCTGTTGCTCGAGGCGAGGGTCCCGTATGTTGACGGGTTCCTGATGGATCTTGGCGTCTCATCTCCCCAGCTCGACCATGTCGGCCGCGGTTTCACCTACCAGGAGGATGCTCCGCTGGACATGCGGATGGATCCCTCGTCGTCGCAGCCTACCGCGGCTGACATCGTCAATACGTACTCCGAGGCCGAGCTCGCGCGCATCATCCGCGAGTACGGCGAGGAGCGGTGGGCCTCGCGCATCGCAGCCTTCATCGTAGCCGCGCGGGGCGCCCATCCGATCACCAGCACGAGCAAGCTGGTGGAGGTGGTCAAGGCGGCCATCCCGGCTTCCGCACGGCGGACCGGGGGCCATCCCGCACGGCGCACCTTCCAGGCGCTGCGCATCGAGGTCAACCACGAGCTGGAGCAGCTCGAGCGAGGCGTCCGTAGCGCGATCGCATGGCTCGCGCCGAAAGGGCGCATCGCGGTCATCAGCTACCACTCGCTCGAGGACGGAATCGTCCGCGATGTGTTCCGCGACAGCGCTCAGGGGTGTATCTGTCCGCCAGACCTGCCGGTGTGCAGGTGCGGCAGGGAGCCGGTAGTCCGGATAGTCACCAAGCGGCCGATCACGCCTTCGGCCGAGGAGATCGATCGTAACCCGCGGTCTCGGAGCGCGAAGCTCAGGATCGCGGAGAAGCGCTAAGGCACCAAGGGGTCCCGCCTGCGGGCGGGAAGACGAGCGGGAAGGAGGCCCACCTCCGTGGGCGCAGCGGCACGCAAGATCACGCGCACCGCGGCACCGGCGCGACCGGCACTCAAGGTCGTGCGCGGTGGGTCTCGTCGTACCCGCACGCGTGCAGCGGCCATCGGCACGTTCAGGCTGGTCGCCACGTGCATGGTGATCCTCATGACGGCAGGAGTCGTTCGGGTCTCGCTTGCGGCGAGCGCCGCCGAGGCGTCGATCGACGCATGGGAACTGCGGAGCGAGGTGAAGGCCGAGCGCCAGGTCGGCAGGACGCTCGAAGCCGACAGGAGCGCCCTGGCATCGCCGTCGCGCATCGAGGATCTCGCCTGTCAGACGCTCAACATGACCAGACCCGCCCAGGTGTGCTACCTGGAGATGCCCGCGGCCGCCGTTGCGGCGTCCCCGGGAGAGGACGCGCTGGTCGACGATGTCGACACCGAGCCCGCGCCGGTGCGTGAGGCGGCTCAGCGTGTGGTCGCTACGCTGGCGGATCTTGCGGCCAGCGAGGCCGAGGTGCTGCTCGTCGGCGACATGGGGCTTGGTACGTTGCGATGAGTGCGCCGCCCGCCACAGGACGTCGGCGACGCGGAGCCGGCCCGGAGCGCCCGCTATCTGCCGGGCGCTTCTTGTGGCTTCTGAGCCTCCTGTTGGCGATGCTCGTGGCAGTGGGTGGCCGACTCATCTACATCCAGGTCGTCAAGGGTCCCGAGTATGCTGCCGCGGCTACCGAGCAGCGCACGCGGGACATCACCATCAGCCCCGAGCGCGGCTTCATCTTCGACCGGGAAGGCGAGGTCCTGGCCGAGTCGATGGAGGCGCGCACCATCTATGCCGTTCCCGACGCGGTTGCCGACAAGGCGGGGGCTGCAGAGATGATCGCATCGGCGATCGGTGGTGACCCGGCGTCGTACGAAGAGAAGCTCTCCCGGGACACGGGTTTCGTCTACATCGCGCGCAAGGTGGATGTCGCGCTCGCGGATACGCTGAGAGAGCATGAGGTCGAGGGTCTCGGGTTCATCGAGGACTCGCGGCGCGTCTACCCGAGCAACGAGCTGGCCTGCCAGGTCCTCGGGTTCGTCGGTGTCGACGACGAGGGTCTCTCCGGCCTGGAGCTCTACTACGACGACCTCCTGGCGGGCACGCCCGGTCGGTTGATCGCCGAGCGCGACAACAGGGGCCGCCCCATACCGGGAGGCGTCACGTACGAGGAAGAGGCGGTGGACGGGCAGGACATCGTGCTCACCATCGACAAGGACATCCAGTACCAGGCGCAGGTGGCGCTCGCCGAGGCGGTAGAGGAGTGGGGCGCGAAGGCCGGGTCCGTGATCGTGATGGACCCGCGCAACGGCGAGATCTTGGCGATGGCCTCGGTCCCTCAGTTCAACCCCAACCGCTTCAGCGAGGCGGCGGGAGAGGCCTACCGCGCGCGTTCGATCGTCGACACGTACGAGCCGGGCTCCACAATCAAGTCGCTCACCGCGGCGGCGGTCATCGATGCGGGCCTACACAGTCCAGACTCCACCTTCGAGTTGCCGCCCACCATCGAGGCGGGAGGGCGGACGATACACGAATCGCACGAACGCGAGACGGTCACGTGGTCGCTCACCGACATCGTCACGCAGTCATCCAACGTGGGCGCCGTCAAGCTCGGTCTCACCCTTGGTGAAGACGGGCTATACGACTACTTCGCCCGTTTCGGTCTCACCGCTGTCACAGGGGTCGACTACCCGGGCGAGGTCAAGGGATGGCTGCCCACGACCGACCAGTGGTCGCCATCCTCGCTCGCGACGATCACCTTCGGCCAGGGTATCTCAGTGACTCCGCTGCAACTTGCGCGGGCGCTGAGCGCGATCGCGAACGACGGCTATCTCGTGACGCCGCACTTCCTGAAGGAGACGCGCGGTGAGGTGGAGGAAGGTCCTGTCCTGGAGACCGAGCGCGCGATCAACGCGGAGACCGCTGAGGCCATGCGCGTGGTGCTCGCCGACGTGGTGAACGAGGGCACAGGCGCGGCGGCTGCGGTGCCTGGTTATCAGGTGGCGGGCAAGACGGGGACGGCGCAGAAGGCGCGCACGGACGGGGTCGCAGGCTACGCCAAGGGCAAGTACGTCGCGTCGTTCTCGGGCTTTCTGCCTGCCGATGACCCCCGCGTGCTGATCATCGTGAACATCGATGAGCCGAGTGAGGCGATCTACGGCGGAACGGTAGCAGCGCCCACGTTCGCACGCATCGCGGCTTACTGTGTCGACCACCTGAAGATACCCCCGGGAAGCCCGGTAACGGGTGCGTCACAGGGGGATGGCCAGTGAGGCCGACCGCATGTCCGATGGTAGAATGACTCGACGGAGAGACGACGGGAACCGGTGGATACGAGGACGCTTTCACAGCTTGTAGGCGGTGCGGCGGGGTCGATGGATGGACACGCCGGCACAGACGTCTCCGGGATCGCGTATCGCTCCGACGCGGTGCGTCCGGGAGACGTCTTCTTCTGCATACCGGGACACCGTCACGACGGGCACGATTTCGCGGCCGATGCGCTGTCGCGGGGTGCGGTGGCCATCGTCTGCGAACGGCCGCTCGGCACTGCCGCGTGGGAGATCGTGGTGGACGACGCGAGGCGCGCTCTCGCGCTCGCTTCAGCTGCGTTCCACGACCACCCGTCGGGCCGCATGGATGTCGTGGGGATCACCGGCACCAACGGCAAGACCACCACGACCTACATCATGGACAGCATCTTGAGACAGGCGGGTCGGACGACCGGCCTCATCGGCACCGTGGAGACGCGTGTCGCCGGCGAGCGTCAGTCATCGTCGCGTACGACACCCGAGTCGGCGGACCTGCAGGCCCTGCTCGCGCGCATGGTGGAGGCGGGCGTCGAGGCGGTCTCCATGGAGGTCTCGTCGCACGCCATCGACCTTCACCGGGTAGATGCGCTGCGGTTCGCCGTCGCTGCATTCACGAACCTCACGCAGGACCATCTCGATTATCACCGGACGCTCGACGAGTACTGGTCGGTCAAGCGACGACTCTTCACCGACCTTGAAGTGGGTGCGCGCGTTGTGAACATCGACGACCCGCGTGGAGCGGGGCTGGGTGCCGCGCTCGACGATGTCTGGACCGTGGGGCGGGCCGCCGGGGCGATGGTGCGGGCAGAGAACGAGCGGCCGGCCGCGGATTCGACGACCTTCCACCTCGTGACGCCTGAGGGCGAAGCCGAGGTCACGCTCCCGCTTGCGGGTGCGTACAACGTGAGCAACGCGTTGGTTGCCGCCGGAAGCGCGCTTGCGATGGGTATCGGGTTGGATATCGTCGTGCGCGGTCTGGAGTCGGCGCCTCAGGTTCCCGGTCGCCTCGAGGGGATCGACGAAGGGCAACCGTTCGTGGTGCTCGTGGACTACGCGCACACACCGGACAGTCTCGCCAAGGCGATCGCCGCCGTGCGCGACATCACGCCGGGGCGGGTGATCACCGTGTTCGGTTGCGGTGGCGACCGGGACCCGGAGAAGCGGCCGCTAATGGGCAAGGCCGCCGGGGAGAACTCGGACATAGCGGTGGTGACGAGCGACAACCCGAGGAGCGAGGATCCTGTGGGGATCATCCTGCGCACGGAGGACGGTCTCAAGGGGACGCCGTGCGAGTATGAGGTGGAAGTGGATCGCCGCACCGCCATCGCGCGCGCGTTCGCCATCGCGCGTGAAGGGGACGCCGTCCTGATCGCCGGAAAAGGGCACGAGGACTACCAGATATTCGCCGACCGCACGATCCACTTCGACGATCGAGAGGTCGCTCGTGAGGAGCTGAGAGCACGATGCTGAGGCTCTCGGTCGAGACACTGGTGGAACTCACGGGCGGCGAGCTGATCAGCGGTACGCCGGAGACGATGATCAACGGTCTCGCGATCGACTCCCGCGAGGTGGAACCCGGGTCGGCGTTCGTGGCCTTCGTGGGGGAGCGCACCGACGGCCATCGCTTCGTCCCCGACGCGCTCGACAGGGGCGCACGGGTGGTCGTGGTGACCAGGGACGCGGATGAGGTCCGTGAGGCGGTCGCCGCCCATGGTCGCGGGGAGACCGCCCTGGTGGCGGTCGATGATGCATATGCGGCGATCGAGGCGTTGGCGGCGTGGCACCGGGACAGGCTCACCTGTCCGGTCATCGGTATCACGGGATCCACCGGCAAGACCACCACGAAGGACTTCGTGCGGAGCGTGCTCGGCACGACGATGCGGGTCGTCGCCACCAGCGGCAACAGGAACAATGAGCTGGGTGTGCCTCTCACCGTCATGGATGCTGGCGCCGACACGGAGGCTCTGGTGGTGGAGATGGCGATGCGCGGCGCTGGCCAGATCGCACACCTCTGCGACGTGGCGCGCCCCACCGCGGGCCTCGTGACCAACGTGGGCGTGAGTCACATGGAGGTGCTCGGGAGCCAGGAAGCCATCGCGTCGGCGAAGGGCGAGTTGGTGCAGGCGATCCCGGCTGACGGGCAGGTGTTCGTGAACGGCGACGATGCCTGGTCGGCCACCCTCGCCGCGACCGCTTCCGCCGAGGTCATCACCTACGGGCTCGGAAGCGATGCCGACATCACGGCGTGCGATGTCGTCGTCACGCCGGCGGGGATGCCGTCGTTCACGCTGGCCATGCCCGAGGGCGCCGCCGGGGTCACGCTTGCGGTGCCGGGCAAGCACAACGTCTACAATGCGCTCGCGGCGGCCGCGGTAGGTCGCTATCTGGGCGTTCCGCTCATCGAGATCGTGAGAGGGCTCGAGGGAGCCACGTTCTCCCGCTGGCGGATGGAGACGTTCGTGTCGGCGAGCGGTGTGACGGTGATCAACGACGCGTACAACGCGAATCCGACATCCATGCGCGCCGCCATCGGGGCGCTGCAGGACCTTCCAACGCGCGGCCGCCGCATAGCGGTGCTGGGCGACATGGCCGAGCTGGGCACGCTCACCGAGCTGGCCCACTTCGAGTTGGGCGAAGAGGTCGCGCGGTCTGCGGTCGATGTCCTCGTGAGCGTGGGGGAGCTCGGCAGACGCATCGCCGACGGAGCGAAGGCGGCCGGGATGCCGGAAGACGTGGTGCGTCCCTGCGCGAACGCCGACGAGGCGTCGGAAGTGATAGACGACGTCGTCGAGCCCGGTGACACCGTGCTCGTGAAGGCGTCGCGCGTCATGGGGTTGGAGACGGTAGTCGAGGGGATGATGGACCCGCGTGTTCAGCCTGCTTCCTGAGATAGCTCGCTATCCCACTTACCAGATCCTTGTCGCCATGGTTCTGGCGCTGCTGCTTGCCATCGTGCTGTTCCCCGTATGGATCAGACTTCTGAAGTTCCGGAACATCGGGCAGCAGGTGCGTGCCGACGGTCCGCAGGGGCACCTGGTGAAGCAAGGGACGCCCACGATGGGTGGCGTGCTCATCCTGCTCGTAGTGTCCTTGGTGTACCTCAGTCTGGGCGAGGTGGGACGCGCCGGCGTCATATCGCTCGTCGCGCTGCTCGGCTGTGGCATGCTCGGCTTCATCGATGACTACGCCAAGGTCATGAAGGCGCGGTCGCTCGGACTGACGGCGAAGATGAAGATCGCTGGTCAGGCCGTGGTGGCGAGCACCGTCGGCGTGCTCGCGGTCAACTGGGCGCACGTGAGCCCGGAAGTGGTGATCCCCTTCGTGGGGACGATCGACCTCGGTGTATGGCAGTCGTCGGTCTCGGTGGGGGGATTCTCCCTCGAGCTGCCCTGGCTCTATCTGGGTCTCGTGTTCTTCATGGTGTTGTCGTTCTCGAACACCGTGAACCTCACAGATGGGCTGGATGGTCTGGCCGCGGGCACCGTGATGATCGTGATGCTTGCGTTCGTGGCGATCGCGTTCGCGCAGGACAACCTGGAGCTCGCTCTGTTCGCCGCCGCTGTCGCCGGGGCGTGCCTCGGCTTCCTCTGGTACAACAGCTATCCCGCGGACATCTTCATGGGCGACACGGGGTCGCTCGGCCTGGGTGCGGTCATAGCGGCGCTGGCCGTGGTGACCAAGACCGAGCTGCTCGCCCCGATCCTCGGCGGCATCTACGTGGCCGAGGGTCTGTCGGTCATCCTGCAGGTGACCTCGTTCAAGCTGACAGGCAAGCGCATCTTCCGGATGGCCCCGCTTCATCACCACTTCGAGATGAAGGGCTGGAGCGAGACGAAGGTGATGGTCCGCTTCTGGATCGTGACCGGCGCGCTTGCGGGCGTGGGCTTCGCCCTCTGGTTCGTCACGAGAGCGAGGTTCTGAGGTGCGCGACTGGACCGGACACCTCGTGGTGCTCGGCCTCGGCGCCTCGGGTCGCGCGGCCGCCGAGTGGGGCCTGTCGCGTGCGCGCGACGGCGTGCGGGTGACGGTGCTCGACTCGGGCACCGGCGACGCGGTCGTCGAATGTGCGGAGTCGCTTCGGGAGCGTGGCGCGGAGGTGCGCTTCGGCGTGGATCACGTCAAGAGCGGCGATATCGTCGTCGCGTCCCCGGGTATACGCCCGACCGCTCCGCTGATGCTCAGCGCACGTGCCTTGGGGGCCCCGGTCATCTCGGAGATCGAACTGGCGTACCGCATCTCCCGTGCGCCGTGGATCGCCATCACCGGCACCAACGGCAAGACGACCACCACCGCTCTCGTGACCCATCTGTTGCGCGAAGCCGGGTTCGTTGCCGAGCCCGCGGGCAACATCGGGCCCGCCGCCGTGCGTGTCGCCGGTGAGGTGGGCGAGGCGGGGATCATCGTCGCCGAGGTCTCGAGTTTCCAGCTGTCCCTGACGGACACCTTCCACCCCCGGGTGGCCGCGCTCCTCAACATCACTCCCGACCACATCGACTACCATGGCTCGCTCGAAGCGTACGCGGCCGAGAAGGCCAAGGTGTTCGCCAGGCAGGTCTCAGGCGACACCGCGATCATCGACGTTGATGACGAAGGGTCGCGCGCCCTTGCGGACCCGGTGGCCGAGCGGGGCGTGACGGTCTGTCGCGTGAGCCGGACAAGCACGCCTGCCGATGGCGCATACCTCCACGGTACGACATTGGTGCTCGAGGAGCGTGGCGTGGAGCATCCACTGGTGGACGTCTCCGACCTGCGCATCATGGGCGAGCACAACGTGAGCAACGCCCTCGCCGCCGCCGCCTGCGCTCGCGCCGCCGGTGCGGGGATCGAAGCGATCCGGAGCGGGCTGATGTCGTTCAGGCCGATCGAGCATCGCCTCGAGCCGGTCCGCACCGTGGACGGCGCCGAGTACTTCAATGATTCGAAGGCCACCAATCCGGACGCCGTGCTCAAGGCGCTCACCGCTTTCGGTGAACGACCGCTGGTGGTGCTCCTGGGCGGACGGAACAAGGGCGTCGACATGAGGCCACTGGCTGCCGCCGTGAAGGTTCGTACGGACTCGGTCGTGGTGTTCGGTGAGGCGGCCGCTGAGATCGCTGACGCGTTCCATGAGGTCGCTCTTCACGTCGTGTCCGCGCGTGGGCTCGAGGAGGCGGTGGATGCCGCGCGAACCCTCGCACGCCCGGGTGGGGTGGTGCTGCTCTCGCCGGGCTGCACATCGTTCGATGAGTTCATCGGCTACGAGGAGCGCGGCCGCAGGTTCAAGGAGATCGTGGGACGGATGGTGGAGAGCGCATGACCCGTCGTCCCAGAACGCTCACACGATCGGGATATTGGCTGCTGGGGTCGACCGTCGCCCTGGTGCTCGCAGGCATACTGATGGTGTACTCGGCATCTTCGGTGGCCGACTACGTGGCATACGGGGACAGCGCCTTCCACCTGAAGAAGCAGGCGTTGTTCGCCGCGATCGGCTTCGTTGCGCTTCTCATCGCATCGTTCTGGGACTTCCGTTCGCGTCGGGGCGAACTCGATCCACGACGTCCTGATGTCGTCGCCTGGGGCGTGTGGGCGGTCGCCTTCGTGGGGCTGCTCATGGTGGAGATCATGGGTGTGGGCAAATGGGGCGCGACGCGCTCGATCGACCTCGGGTTCGCGTACGTCCAACCGTCCGAGTACGCCAAGCTCGGGTGCTTGCTGGTAACCGCGGTGTTGGTGGTGGCCTGGCGCAAGGGGGCGCTCGACACCGGGCCGTTCCTCGGGTGGTTGGCCGCCGCCGTCGTTCCCACTGTGGTTCTGATCATGATGCAGCCCGACATGGGCACCACCGTCTCGCTCGTGGTGGGCGTGTTCCTTCTGTTGGTGCTGGGCGGTCTGCCGGCGCGGTGGCTCGTTCCATCGGCGGTCGGGGGAGCCACGGTCGCATTCGCGCTTGTGTGGGCTGCCGGCTACCGGATGGAGCGCGTGACGTCCTTCCTCGATCCGTGGGCGGATCCCAGCGACGGCGGCTACCAGATCATCCAGTCGCTGTATGCGTTCGGCAGCGGCGGGATCGATGGCATCGGGCTGGGTCTCTCGCGGCAGAAGTACTTCTATCTGCCCGCCGCGCACACCGACTTCATCTTCGCGGTCATCGGCGAGGAGATGGGGCTGATCGGATCGCTCGCAATCGTCATCGCCTTCGGGATCTTCGCGTACGCGGGATTCCGGGTCGCGTGGGAGAGCCGTGACCTGTTCGGCAAGCTCCTTGCAGGTGGCCTGACCGCGATGATCGTCGTGCAGGCGTTGATGAACATGGCGGCGGTGACAGGGCTCATGCCGATCACCGGCATCCCGCTGCCGTTGGTGAGCGCCGGTGGTTCTTCCCTCACGCTCACGCTCGCGTGCGTAGGGTTGATATTGGCGGTGTCGCGTTATGGAGGACAAGCACGGGTGCGGCTGGTCCGCCCCGGGAGGACCAGGGGGTCGAAGAGTGCGGGTTCTGTTGAGCGGCGGCGGGACGGCCGGACACATCTATCCGGCGTTGACGGTGGCCGACCGACTGCGCGCCGAGGGGCATGAGGTAGCGTTCGTCGGAACGCCTGACGGACTCGAGGCCCGACTGGCGGCAGAGGCGGGCGTCGTGTTCTTCGGCGTGCCGGCCCGGGGGTTCGATCGGGCGCGGCCGCACACGCTGGTGACCTCGTCGCTCCTGATGGCCGGGTCGACGCTCAGGGCGCGTCGTCTGATCGGTTCGTGGAGACCCGACGTGGTGCTCGGGTTCGGTGGGTACGTCTCGCTCCCGGTGGGTCTTGCGGCGCGCACCCGGCGCGTACCGCTCGTGCTGCACGAGCAGAACTCCGTTCCCGGTCTCGCGAACAGGGTGTTGTCCCGCTGGGCCGTTTCGGTAGGGGTGACCTACGAGGGCTCGGCGGACCACCTGCGCAACCCCGGGCGCGCCGTTGTGACCGGTAATCCGGTTCGCGGGGCCGTCCTTGAAGCCGACCGGGAACGCGGGCGCCGGATGCTCGGCCTCGACCCGGACGCCGTCGTGCTGTTGGTGTTCGGCGGGAGCAGGGGCGCGCGGCACCTGAATGACACGTTCGCGTCGCTTGCGCCCAGACTGTCGACCGTCGCTGCGTTGCAGGTGGTGCATGTGGCGGGTAGGATTGAGGCCGCTTCAGTGGCCGAGCGAGTGGCCTCGACGGTGGATGGATCGTGGCAGGGGTACAACGTACTCGACTACATCGACGAGATGGGCGATGCGATCGCGGCGGCGGACCTGGTGGTCGCCCGGGCTGGCGCCACGTCGATCGCTGAGATCACCACCATCGGGCGGGCCTCGATCCTCGTGCCGTATCCGTATGCGACAGACGATCACCAGACGCTCAACGCCCGTGCGGTGGCCGAGGCCGGTGGCGCGGTGGTGGTGCCCGACGCCGCGCTCGACGACGAGGCGTTCGTGGCGTCCGTGCTGGAATTGCTTGAGGATGAGCCCCGCCGGACGGCGATGGCATCCTCTGCCGCTTCGCTGGGGCGGCGTGATGCCGATGTACGGGTCGCCGCCCTTGCGGTCGCGGCAGGAGAGGAGAAGCGGTGACATCTGCCGCGTACGCACACTTCATAGGTATCGGTGGCGCCGGGATGAGCGGTCTCGCCCGCGTCCTGCACGACCGCGGCATCGTCGTGACGGGGTCCGACCTGAAGGCGTCGCGGTACGCGACGGCTCTGCAGGAGGCGGGGATCCTCGTCCACGTGGGACATGCGGCCGACAACCTCGGCGATCCCGAGGTGGTCGTGGTGTCGTCCGCCATACCTGAGATGAACCCCGAACTCGCCGCCGCACGAGAGCGCGGCATCCCGGTGTGGCCGCGCGCGAAGATGCTGGCGCACATCGTCGGCCAGGACATCGGAGTGGCGGTGGCTGGCACGCATGGAAAGACGACCACCAGTTCGATGATGACCACGGTGCTGGACGGCATCGGGCTGGACCCGACGTTCCTCATCGGCGGAGAGCTCAACGACATGGGCGCGAACGCGCGATGCGGCGGCGGCGGCTACTGCGTGGTGGAGGCGGACGAGAGCGACGGGTCGTTCCTGCACCTCACGCCTACGGTGGCGATCATCACGAACGTGGAGGCCGACCACCTGGATCACTACGGATCGTTCGAGGCGGTGGTGGAGACCTTCGGGCGGTTCATCGAGAGCGTGCCGCCCGAGGGCGCGGTGGTGGTCTGTGCCGACGATGAGGCGCTCGTACGTCTCGCCAAAGAGCGGTCGCGGGCCAGGGTGGTGACGTACGGGGCCGTTGAGGCGGCCGATGTCCGCTGTGACGACCTGGAGCGTGTCGGCCTCGGTCACCGGTTCTCTGTGACGTTCCCCGACGGTTCCGTGAGTCCAGTGACCATCACGGTGCCCGGGGTCCATAACGTGATCAATGCGACCGGAGTGCTTGCGGCCGCATGGGGGCTTGCTCTGGATACCGGCCGCGCCGCCTCAGCGCTCACGTCATTCAAAGGCGTCCGTCGGCGGTTCGACCGCGTGGGCGAAGTGGCCGGCATCACGGTGGTCGATGACTACGCGCACCATCCCACGGAGATAAAGGCGACGCTCGCAGCCGCCCGCGGCGCCGGGTTCCGGCGGGTGTGGGTGGTGTTCCAGCCACACCGCTACAGCAGGACTGCCGCGCTGGGCCGCGAGTTCGGCGAGGCGTTCCGTGACGCCGATCATGTGGTGCTGATGGACGTGTACAGCGCCGGCGAGCCGCCGATCCCCGGGGTCTCCGGCAAGACCGTGGTGACCGAGACGCTGCGGAGCGCCCCGCGCACCCATCTCGCCTACTTCCCGCACCGCGACGATATCGACGCATACATCGCCGATCGTGTGAGGGACGGCGACCTGGTGATGACGATGGGGGCGGGGGACGTCACGACGCTCGGCCCGGGTATCGTGCGCGCGATCGGTGAGCGGCACGGGGTGACCGCCTGATGCCAGGCTCTTCCACAGAGCGCCGTCTGCGCTCGGCCCTGAAGGGGGAGGTCCGTGCACGCGAACCGCTGGCGAAGCACACGACCTATCGGATCGGGGGTCCCGCAGACCTCTTCGTGACGTGCGATACCATTGCGGATCTCGCGGAGGCCGTGCGCATCTGCGAGGAGGACGGCGTGGACTGGACCGTCATCGGCAAGGGCTCGAACCTGCTGGTGGCAGATACCGGTTACCGTGGGGCGATCGTGGTCCTCGGCGAGGAGTTCAAGAGGCATCGGGTGCACGGACGCGACATAGAGACCGGGGCGGCGTGCGCGCTCGCCTATGTGGTGAGAGACGCGTATTCGCGTGGCCTCGGCGGCATGGAGTTCGCCGTGGGCATACCTGGCACCGTCGGCGGGGCTATCGCGATGAACGCGGGCACGGGCGAGACATGGATGCAGTCGGTGGCCGCATCGGTGACGATGCATCTTCCCGGTGTCGGCCTTGAGCGGTTACGGGGCGACGAGATCGACTGGAGGTATCGCGCGGCGGGGCTGCCAGCTGGCGCGATCGTCGTGGAGACCGTGTTGCGCCTGAAAGACGCGGACCAGGACACGATCCGCCGGGCGATGGACGACAGCCTGGAGCGCCGGAAGCGCAGTCAGCCGATGGGCGTGCCATGCGCGGGAAGCGTGTTCAAGAACCCGCCAGGGGAGTCGGCGGGACGGTTGATCGAATCCGCAGGGCTGAAGGGGACGCGCCTCGGCGGCGCGCGGGTATCACAGGTACATGCGAACTTTATCGTGAACGAAGGGGATGCGACCGCTGCCGACGTGCTCGGACTGGTGCGGAAGATCCAGATGACGATCAGGGACATACATGGCATCGAACTCACACCAGAGATCAGACTCCTCGGAGACTTCGAAACCCCGTAAGCGAGTGGTGCTCGGGCAGGAGTCGGCGCGCCGAGTGACAAGCACTCACCCTAAAGTAGATGCTGAGACTAAGTCACGCAAAGCCTCCACCAAAGCACGAGGACCTGCTCGGGATTCGAAGTCGAAGCGAGACGCAGGGCAGCGCGGTGGGCGGGTGCGTGATTCTGCGTTACCGCCGCACGTCAACGCGAAGAAGGTGGAGCGGGAGCGGCGGAAGATCGCGCGTCAGCGCTCCGCTCTGAAGCGCGCCGCGCTGGTGGCGGCGGCACTCGTCGTGGTGGTCGGATCGTGGGTGGCTTTGCTCAACTCGCCATCCTTCACCATCGAGGAGATCCGGGTCGAGGGGATCAGCGAGCTCTCCGAGCAGGAGGTGGTCGCCATCGCCGCTGTGGATGAGGACGCGACACTCCTGAACATCGACGCGGACGGTGTCATAGAGCGACTGAGACAGGTGCCATGGGTAGCCGAGGCGGATATCATGCGGCTCTTTCCCTCGACGCTCCTGATCAGCGTAGAGGAGCGCGAGCGGTTCGCCATGGTGGACGCAGGCGTGACGTTCTGGTCGGTCGATCGCGCGGGGCGAGTGCTGGGCGAGTCTATCCCGGACACCGGAACGTCGTTGCCGGTGATACGCGACGTGGTGCAGTTCGAGCCGGTTGCCGGTGAGGTGACCGGCTCCGAAGCGGTGAAGAACGCACTCGCGATCTTGAAGGGCATATCGCCGGAGCTGCTCGAGATGACGGCCATGGTCTCGGCCCCCAGCCCCGAGGAGACCGCGCTGCTCACGGAGGCGAACGTGGAGGTGATGCTGGGGCGGGCCGAACAGCTCACCGAGAAGTCGGCGCTCGCTCTGCAGATCATGCGAGAGCAGGGGAGCGGCGTGGTGTTCATCGATGTCCGTTCGCTCGAGCGTCCGATCTCACGGGGCATCACCGACTGAGCGTACGAGCGTGGGTTGGCGAGATCCTGTCCGCGTGCGGGATGCGGCCCGAGATGACGAAGATTCTCGTTGCAAACCCCTTGCGTTTAGTATAAGGTTCGTGTGAAGATTGACCTTTGCCCAGATACAGTAAACGTCAAGTATAGGCTTAGGCTATAGGAAGAACGGGCAGCTCAGGAGGCTCATGATGCTTGAGACGGGGGCGAACTACCTGGCGGTCATCAAGGTCGTCGGCGTGGGTGGTGGCGGGACGAACGCCGTCAACCGGATGGTCGAGGCCGGGGTCAAGGGTGTCGAGTTCATCGCGGTGAACACTGACATGCAGGCCCTGTTGATGTCCGATGCCGACTACACCGTTCACGTGGGTGTGGGCCTCACCAAGGGGCTGGGCGCCGGAGCGGATCCCGACGTGGGCCTCAACGCCGCGGAGGAGAATCGCGGGGAGATCAAGGAAGCGCTGCAGGGCGCCGACATGGTCTTCATCACCGCTGGTGAAGGTGGCGGTACGGGTACGGGTGCGGCGCCGGTGATCGCCGAGATCGCCAAGGAGGAGATCGGCGCCCTCACCGTGGCCGTTGTGACGAGGCCGTTCGCGTTCGAGGGCCGCAAGCGTGCGATCCAGGCCGAGGAAGGCATCAAGCGCCTCCGGGATCACGTAGACACGCTGATCATCATCCCCAACGACCGGCTGCTCCAGGTTGCGGAGAAGAAGACGTCCATCCTGGATGCGTTCCGGATCGCGGACGACGTCCTCCGTCAGGGCTGCCAGGGCATCACCGACCTGATCACGGTTCCCGGTCTGATCAACCTCGACTTCGCTGATGTTCGGACCATCATGAAGGATGCCGGGACGGCGCTCATGGGCATCGGAGTGGCCACTGGGGACAACCGAGCTCACGAGGCCGCGAAGGCGGCCATCGCCAGCCCGCTCCTGGAGTCGAGCATCGAGGGAGCGAACGGCGTGCTTCTGTCCATCTCGGGCGGCAGCGACCTTGGACTGTTCGAGGTCAACGAGGCGGCCGAGGTCGTGCAGGCCGCGGCGCACCCTGATGCGAACATCATCTTCGGCGCCGTGATCGACGACTCGATGATGGATGAGATCCGAGTGACGGTCATCGCCACCGGCTTCGGCCAGCGCAAGAAGCAGGAGACGATGGAGTTCGAGAACGCGCTGACCGAGGATGAAGGACCACGCATCCCGACGTTCGACCTGCCCGCGAGCGCACAGGAGGACGATCTCGATATCCCCGCGTTCCTGAAGCGCCGGAGTTACTAGAGACACCCGGGCCGTGCACGAGCACGACCCGTGATGTTCAGGCCGCCGTGTGACGAGTCGAGCGCTCGTCACACGGCGGCCCCCGTTACAGGCGACGAGGGTGGTCATGCTGCCGTCTACGTCGAAGGCCCCGCCCGATGCCGGGCGGGGCCTTCGCTCGTCCGGCGCGAGTCCGTGCCGGACGGGAGACGACGTTCGTCCCTTACTCCGCGGGAGGTGCTGGCGGCGCGGGAGGCGCCGGCGGAGCGGGGGGCGCTGGCGCCGGGGGCGGCGTGGGAGCCGCCGGAGGCGCCGGAGGTGCCGCGGGGGGAGCCGGGGGCTGGTAGCCGCCGGTGGGCCCTGCCATAGGAGGCTGTCCGCCCTTACCACGCTTGATCTTCTTGAAGACCATGAAGTAGTAGACGACGGCCGCGATGAAGCCGACGAACACGAGCAGCAGGATCCAGATCAGCTTGGAGTTGCCGGTGGAGTTGGGGTACTCGTGCTCCTGGCGGAGGATGGCGTCGATGAGCATCCAGATGTTGAAGACGCCAAGAAGGACCGCCGGGATCATGATGCATGCCCAGATACCGCACGCGACAGCGCCTGCGGCCGCGTCCTCACCGCTGCTGTAGTAGTCCTGTGCGAGAGCCGGTGCCGCCATAGTGAGAACGTAGGCAGCGGTTCCAAGTGCCGCGGAAAACGAGAATGACCGCTTCATATGCATCACCCCCCTCGGCGAGCAGTCATAGACTATCGTGCAGGAGACGGGTGTGCGGCCCGCGTCCTGCGATAGAGTGTGACGGATAGGTGACGGTTTGACTAGCCGAAAAGGGTCGCGCGGGGCTGTGCGACCGACGTGCGGCCGGGAAGGGGTACGAACGGTGTTCGAACGCGTCGAACGGGACGGTATCGCGATCCATACGGTGCCAGACCTGTTCGCCCGGTGCGGGGTCGGCATCGCCTTCTCCGAGCGCGGCGGAGGCGTGAGCAAGGGGGCGTACGCGTCACTCGACCTCGCCGGCCACGTGGGGGACGAGCCGGCGCTCGTGGACATGAACCGGACCCGTCTGCTCGGCTCGATAGGCATCGATGCGCTCCGGAGTGCGCTGACGACCGCGGAACAGGTACACGGCGCTGTCGTCAGCGAGGTGACGACAGCCGAGAGCGGATCGGGAGCTTTCGTCACGGGTGGAGCGGGACCCGTGCCCGGAGCCGACGCGCTCTTGACGCGCGAGCGAGGCATCCCGCTGCTGCTGATGTTCGCCGACTGCGTGCCTGTGGTGCTGGTGCGGCCGTCGGTTCCCGCTGTCGCTGTGGTGCACGCGGGATGGCGCGGCGCCGCCGCCGGCGTGGTCGAGTCGGCGGTGGCCGCTTTGGATGCGCTGCCGGGGCCGGACGACATGGAGGCGTTCGTGGGTCCCCATATCGGCGGGTGTTGTTACGAAGTCGGGGCCGACTGCGTGTCGCATTTCGATAACTCGTTTGTTACGATTACCGCGGCTTCTAGCCGCCTGGACCTGGGGGCGGTCATCGCGGACGCGCTCGAGCGATCAGGAATCCCGGAAGGGCGCCAGTGGCACCTGGGTATCTGCACCGCACACAACACGGATCGCTTCTACTCGCACCGCGCCGAAGGCCCGACCGGACGGCACGGCGCGCTCGCGGTCATCATCTGACCCTTCTTGTGTTGTCGTTCATGATGGCGCTGACCGCGTCGGGGTGCACCGGTGGGGGAACGGGGCGCACCGAGGTGATCGTCACGGGATCGACTACGCTGCTGCCCATCACCGAGGTCTCAGGGGAGATGTTCTCCGAGGAGCACGAGGGCACGACGGTGCTCGTCTCGGGCATGGGCTCCTCGGCAGGTATCGAGAGCGTGTCCACCGGCTCCTCCGATATCGGGACGTCATCGCGCGAGCTTAAAGAGAACGAGTTCGAGCTGGGGCTCGTGGATACCCCGGTGGCCTACGACGCCATCGCGGTGATCGTGCATCCTGACAATCCGGTCCGCGATCTCACCACGATGGAGGTGCGCGCGATATTCGCCGGCGTGATCACGAACTGGAGCGAGGTGGGTGGTCCTGACCTTGAGATCGGCATCGTGAACCGCGACGAAGCATCCGGGACCCGTGAGGCGTTCCTGAAGATCGTCATGGACGACGCGCAGTTCGACCGGGGTGCGGTGGTGCTTCCAGGCACCGGTCAGGTCCGGTCGGTCATCGCCGATGTGAAAGGCGCCGTGGGGTACATCTCGCTCGGCTTCGTGACCGACGACGTGCGGGCCGTGGCCATCGATGGTGTAGAGCCCACCGAGGAGACGGTCGTCTCGGGCGACTATCCCGTGCAGCGCGTGCTGCACTTCTTCACCGACGGAGAGCCTGAGGGCGTGGCGCGGGAGTACATCGACTATGTGCTGTCCCCGGCGGTGCAGGATACGATAGTGCGCGAAGCCGGTTTCATCCCGATCACGGCGAAGGAGGGTCTCGGTGGCTGAGCCCGGACAGACCCCTGACGCCGGGAGGGGCACGGACGCACCGGCCGCGGCCAGCGGCCTGAAGATGATGTCCCGTGCCACTTACCTCCGGGAGGCGCTCCTCAAGAACCTGTTCCTGGTCTGCGCCGTGGTGGCCGTGGCCGCCGTGGCGCTCATCTTCGTCTTCACCATGGCCCGCGGGTGGGAGGTCGTGAAGGACCCCGGTCTGGTCGCGTTCCTCGGCGGGAGCGAGTGGTCGGCCACGCTCGGGCGGTTCGGCATCATGCCGCTGGTGGTGGGCACGCTCGCCATCACCATCGGGTCGCTCGTGCTGGGCGCTCCGCTCGCCATCGGTACAGCGGTCTTCCTCTCGGAGATCGCATCGCCGAGGATGCGGGCGATCGTGCGTCCGGCCGTGGAGATGCTGGCAGGCGTGCCCTCGGTGGTATACGGCTTCTTCGGGCTCGTGATCCTGCGGCCCATCGTGGCCGAGATGACCGGGGGTATGGGCTTTGGCACGCTCACCGCCTCGATCATCCTGGCGGTGATGATCGTGCCGACGATCGCGACGCTCACGGAAGATGCGCTGGGCTCGGTGCCTCCGGGCATCCGCGAGGCGAGCTACGCGATGGGGGCCACCACCTGGCAGACCATCTACAAGGTGCTCCTGCCCGCGGCCAAGATCGGCATCATCGACGCCACGATCCTGGGCATGGGACGCGCCATCGGGGAGACGATGGCGGTCGTCATGGTGGCCGGCAACGCGCCACAGTTCTTCAAGGGTCTCGGGGCGCCGATCGCCACCCTCACGAGCCAGATCGTCATCGACATGAGTTATGCCACCGGTACCCACAAGACCGCGCTCTTCGGTCTTGCGATCATCCTGTTCCTGATATCGATGGGGCTCGTCGCGCTCGTTCGCGCGCTGTCCCGGCTGAACGCGAAGAAGGCGTAGGCGGTCATGGGAAAGCGGTTGACCAACAGGATCGCGGTAGGGGTGCTGTGGCTGTGCGGCCTCACCACCGTGCTCGTCCTGGGCGCCGTGATCGTCTATGTGTTCGTGCAGGGAATTGGGCAGATCACGCCGGAGTTCATCTTCACGGCGCCGCATGGTGTGAACGCCGAGGGGGGCATCGGGCCTACGATCGTGGCCACGATCTACGTGACGGGTCTTGCGATGCTCATCGTGACGCCGGTGGCGGTGTTGGCGGCTGTCTACCTTGCCGAGTATGCGGTGCAAGGACGCCTCGTGAACACGATACGGTTCGCCGCCGACACCCTGGCGAGCGTGCCGTCGATCGTTATGGGCCTCTTCGGCTTCGCGCTGTTCATCGAGGCGATGGGACTCGGGTTCTCGGTGCTCTCGGGCGCGCTGGCGCTCTCGTTCCTGATGCTGCCCATCGTTATGCGCGCGACCGAGGAGGCCATCCGCGCAGTGCCGCGGTTCATCCGCTGGGGCAGCTACGGACTCGGCGCCAGCAAGTGGCAGACGGTGAGCAGGATCGTGCTGCCCGCCGCGCTGCCGCGCATCCTCACAGGCCTCATCCTTGCGATGGGCCGTGCCGTTGGTGAGACGGCGGTCGTGATCTTCACCATGGGCCAGGCCATCTACATGCCGCTGGTGCCGCTCGACCCCGGTCGCTCCATGACGGTCCACCTGTACACGCTTGCGATGGAGGGCATCAACATGGATGCGGCCTACGGGACCGCGTTGCTGTTGATGGTCATGATCCTCATCTTCAACTTGTCCGCCCGGTGGCTCGCCGCCCGGAACAGGAGGCTCAAGGGATGACAGCAATGCCCGCTCCCGCGCACACCGATGCCCTCACGGGAGCCGCGAAGTTCAGCGTTCGCGACCTCGACTTCTACTACGGTGACTTCCACGCGCTCACCGGCATCACTATCGACGTGCGCGAGAACGCCGTCACCGCGTTCATCGGCCCGTCGGGTTGCGGCAAGTCGACGTTCCTGCGGTGCCTTAACCGCATGAACGACCTCATTCCGGGAACGCGCATCGACGGGACGATCACCCTCGACGATGAGGACATCTACGGCCCCGGCGTCGATCCGGTGGACCTTCGGCGACGCGTGGGGATGATCTTCCAGCAGCCCAACCCGTTCCCGATGTCCATCTACGACAACGTCGCATTCGGCCCGCGCTTGCACGGCATCAAGAACAAGGGGCAGCTGGATGAGATCGTGGAGCAGGCGCTCGTGCGCGCGAACCTGTGGAAAGAGGTCAAGGACATCATGGGACGCGGCGGGCTCACGCTCTCCGGCGGCCAGCAGCAGCGGCTGTGCATCGCACGTGTGCTCGCGGTGCAGCCCGACGTGCTCCTGATGGACGAACCGTGCTCGGCGATCGACCCCACGAGCGTGCAGAAGGTCGAAGACCTCATGGCCGACCTGAAGAGCTCGGTGACGATCATCATCGTCACGCACAACATGCAGCAGGCTGCGCGCGTCTCCGATGAGACCGCGTTCTTCCTGCAGGAGAGGCAGGGCGAGCCAGCCGAGTTGATCGAGTTCGGGCGGACCGCCGAGATCTTCACCAGCCCGCACGACCGGCGGACCGAGGATTACATCACCGGACGGTTCGGCTAGGGTCCGTCCACGCGCGGGTGAGCGAGGCGGGAGACGGGTAGGCACGGTGTAACGGACACGTCACATGTGTGCCGGTACGGGACGGCTATACTGGCTGCACGCTCGCGGCGGCCATCGAAGGAGACGACGATCACCATGCGTGAGACCTATCGCAACGAACTCAAGGCCATCAAAGCCGAGGTCGTGGACATCGGCCGCCTCGTCATCGAGATGACGCGCGACTCCACCGTGTCCCTCGTGGAAGGCGACGTCGATCTCGCCGAGCGGGTGATCGCCACCGATGATGAACTCGACAGCCGCACGATCCAGCTCGAGGAGCGGATGATCGAGACGATCGCCACGCAGTTCCCGGTGGGTCGTGACCTGCGGCTGCTGTACTCGCTCGGCCACATCAACATGCACATGGAGCGTATGGGCGACCTGGCGGTCAACATTTCCAAGGCGACCCGCCGCACGGCGGCCCGCACGGGCCCCCGTACGATGTACGACCTGATCCGGGCGCAGGGCAATCTCGTGCACCGCGTGCTCGAGGCCATGTTGGAGGCGCTCGAGACGAAGGATCTGGAGCTCGCGTACAAGCTCAAGGAGATGGACGAACCCATCGATCACCTGTTCAAGCAGTTCTTCCGGGAGCTCAGCAGGTTGCAGGACGAGGAAGAGATCGAGTGGGTGAGCAGCATGGTGCTCGCTTCACGGTATCTGGAGCGGATCGCCGACCACGCAGTGGATATCGGTGAGCGGCTGGTGTATATGGTCACCGGAGAGTTCGAGGTGTTCGAAGACGGTTTCGGGGACGAATCGGGGTCGCCAGAGGCGTGAGCCAGATCGCCGAGCGATACGAGGCGGTCCGCCGCCGCGTCCGTGACGCGGCCGACTGCGCCGGGCGCGACGCCGACGATATCACCATCGTCGCCGTGGCCAAGACGGTGGGTCCGCCCGAGGTGCGCGCGGCCATCGCGGCCGGGGTGACCGACTTCGGCGAGAACCGCGTGCAGGAGTTCGTTGCCAAGCGCGGGTTGTTCCCGGACGTGCGCTGGCATTTCATCGGCACGCTTCAATCCAACAAGGCGCAGCACGTGGTAGGGTCGGCGGCGCTGATCCACTCGGTGGACTCCCTGAGCCTGCTGGAGCGCATAGATCGCATCGCCGGCACGCGCGGGGTCGTGCAGCCGGTGCTCCTCCAGGTGAATATCTCGCACGAAGCCTCCAAGCACGGTATCGACCGCTCGGAGGTGGAGGAGATGCTCACCGCCTCGATCGAGCTGCCCAACGTGCGCGTGAAGGGGTTGATGACGATCGCACCGCTGCAGCGCGCCGAGGGCGTGCGCTGGGTGTTCCGCGACATGCGCACGCTGTTTGAATCCCTCGGCGGTATGCGTTTCAATGGCGTAGAGTTGACCGAGCTCTCGATGGGCATGACGAACGACTTCGAGGTCGCCATCGAGGAGGGTGCCACGATCGTGCGTATCGGTCGGGCGATCTTCGGCAGATAGGACCCGCGTACCCGATGCAAGGAGCAGACCGTGAGCGTGTGGCGTGACATCAAGGCGAGGCTCGGGTTCGGCGACGACTACGACGACTACGACGATTACGATGACGTCGACGAGGGCGCGGAGTTCGATGCGCGTCCGCAGTACCGCAGTCCGTACGATGAAGAGCCGACGTCGGTGCGGCGCGTGGCGCGCGAGCCCGATGTCGACCGTGCGCGCGACGCAGCGCGTGCCGGTTCGGTGGTTCCGGGACCCGGCGTGCAGGCCGTCCCTCAGGTGAAGATGCAGATCGTGGAGCCCCGGGCGTACGCCGAGGTTCAGTCGATCGCCGACAAGTTCAAGAGCGGGATGCCGGTCATCATGAACCTCACGATGACCGACCCCGAGCTCGCCAAGCGCTTCATCGACTTCGCGTCCGGGCTCACGTACGGCCTCAACGGCGGCCTTCAGAAGGTGTCCGAGAAGGTCTTCATGCTCACTCCGGCCAACGTGGACGTGAGTGACGCTCAGCGTGCCGCGCTTCGCGACAGGGGTCTCTTCGGGATCGAGAGGTGAGGTAGCCGATGAGCGATACATACACGCTCGCCATCGTGGGTGGCGGGCGGATGGGAGAAGCCATCGCCGCAGGTCTCATCGCCGCCGGTGAGCTCGCCGCCGATGAGATCGTGGTGGCCGAGCCCTCGGCGAAGCGGCGCGAGGTGTTCGAGCGGCAGGGGATCGCCACGGTCGTGGACGGCCACGAGGTGGCGTCGCGGGCGGAGATGCTCCTTCTCGCCGTGAAGCCGCAGATCATCGATGCCGTGGTGGCGCACATCGCCGATGAGGTGGGCGAGGGCACGGTGGTCGTTTCCATCGCCGTTGGCGTCCCCACCGCGCGGCTCGAAGCGCTGCTTCCCACCGGCACGCCGGTGGTGCGCGTGATGCCGAACACCCCCACGATGGTGGGACAGGGTATGGCCGCGATCAGCGGCGGCTCCGCCGCGACCGACGAACACGTGGAGCGCGTGCGCGGGGTGTTCCAGGCGGTGGGTGAAGCCGTGGTGATCGCCGAGCAGGCCCAGGATGCGGCCGGGGCGATCTCCGGTTCCGGGCCGGCCTACGCCGCCATGTTCGTGGGCGCGCTCGCCCGTGCCGGAGTACGGCAGGGTCTCTCGCATGACGTGGCGCAGGCGCTTGCCGTCCAGACGATCAGGGGCACGATGGACCTCTTCTCCCGCACGGAGATGCACGCCGAGGAGCTCGTCGACTGGGTCGCGAGTCCGGGAGGCACCACGATCGCCGCCCTCGCGGCGCTCGAGTCGGGCGGGTTCCGCGCGGCGATCGATGACGCGGTGGCGGCCGCGGTGGCCCGCTCCGAGGAGCTGGGCTCGTGACGCTCGCCGCCCTTCTCAGCCAGCTCGTGAGGTTCTACGAGATCCTCATCATCGCCTACATCCTGATGTCGTGGTTCCGTCCGAGCAGCGGCATGCTGCTGGACATCTACCGTGTGCTCGGCACGATCACCGAGCCGTGGCTGGGGATATTCCGGCGGTTCATCCCGCCGATGGGCGGGATCGACTTCTCACCGATCGTGGCGTTGCTGGTCCTGCGGCTCGTCGCCAACGCCCTGATACGTGTGATGACCACGCTTTAGGTTAGAATGCCGGAGTAGACCAGACGGGTCTCGAGGAAGGATCGTTTCATGAGACTCACACCTCTCGACATACATCACAAGGAGTTCAACCACGCCCTCCGCGGCTACAACGAGGCGGAGGTCGACGAGTTCCTCGACCAGGTGGCCGACGAGCTCGAGCGGCTGTTCAAGGAGAACATCGACCTCTCGGAGAGGATCGAAGCGCTCGAGGAGAAGGTGCGCACCTATCAGGACATGGAGCGCACGCTCCACAACACCCTGCTCTCGGCGCAGAAGTCGGCAGACGAGATCACGCAGAAGGCGCAGCGCGAAGCGGATGCCGTACTCAAGGAAGCCGAGGTCAAGGGCAAGGACATCATCCACTCGGCGCTCACCAACAAGCAGAAGGCGACAGCCGAGCTCGGCCGCATCAAACAGGCCGAGGAGGAGTTCCGTTCGTCGTTCAGGGCGTTGCTCGAGAAGCACCTTGCCACGCTTGCCGAGGTAGGCTTGCCCGATGACGTCCAGGCTGTCGTGGAAGAGGCGGCCGAGGACGTCCAGACGGGCGGCGCACCCCGGCAGGAGTCGTGGGACATCCCGGCCTCTCCGGTCCGGGAACCGGAGGCCCCGGCCGTTGCCCCCGCATCACAGGCGCCCGCGCCGACGGAGCGCGCCGTCGACGAGTCGCCTGAGCCCCCGAGCAGCGGTTTCGTGGCAAGCCTGCACCTCGGCGATCTTGGCGAGGCCGAGATCGAGCCCGATGCGACCGTGGAGTTCGACGTGGCCGAGTTCGGCTTCGGTGAACGCGAGGACGATACCGACATCGAGGAGATCGACTAGGCGCCGGATCATGCGTATCGCGGTCCATGTCACCCCCAGGTCCGCTCGCGACGAGGTCGCGGGCTGGCGTGGGGGTGAGTTGTTTGTACGGGTGCGGGCGGTGCCGGAAGACGGCAAGGCGAACACGGCGGTGTGCACGGCCGTCGCCAAGGCACTAGGAGTCCCCAAGTCGGCGGTGGACGTCATTCGCGGGGGCGCGAGCCGTCACAAGCAGGTCGAGGTGGAGGGTGTCACGGACGCCGACGTCGTCCGGGTGTTCGGGCGGCCGCCGGAAGGGTCCGGCTGAGATGTCGGCGAAGCATCGTCCGGTGACCGTCCAGCGCGACGACTCGGGGTGCACCCGTCCGGATCGGCCGGTGGTCACCGTGGGCGAGGACGTGCTCACCATCGTGGCACCCGCACCGGCGCACACGGGCTGGCGGACGGCCGCTATCCTGTATGGCGCCCCATGGACGGCGGCCGTAGTGGTCGCGAGCGTGTGGTATCTGGGCTGGGGGTTCCCTGACGGCTTCTGGTATCGCCTGCTCATCTGGGTGGTCCTGATGCTGTTGACTGCCGCGCTGCACGCCATCGCGTTCCTCACGTTCTGGGGCACGGTGTACGCCCGGAGCGGTGTGGAGACGCTCACCATCGATCCGGCCCGGATCACCGTCCGCCGTCAGGCGGGCAGGGTGCCGATCGGGCTTCACATCCCCCGCCATGCCATCGAGAGCGCGAGATCGTTGCCAGCGCATCCCAAAGGCCGTCCGCATCCGCGCATCGAGATCAGCGCATGGCGCTCGGCCATACGGCTGGGGGCCGGGATGACGGGAGCGCAGGCCGCCGAATGCGTAGAGGTGCTCACCGCGTTCTTCGAGCGTGAGGAGTACGTGCGTGCGTTGACCCCCGCGCCCGAGGGGGATACCATCGCAGCTACGCGAGCCGGGAGGCTCGCCGGCACGACCATGGCGACGACAGGGACGAGTAGGACCGATACCGGCCTCATCAAGCGAGCGGGGACAGTGGGAGCCCGCGTGGCGCGGCGGTTCCGAAGATCACCCTAGAGCCTCGGCCCGAACGGCCCGGCAGGGACAAGTAGACGTCGACGGCAGCCCCCGTTATCGGGCGACCGAGTGGCGCGGCCTCATCCGAGGTGCGCAAGCTGGGTGGTACCGCGGAGTAGACCTCATGGAGGCGCGCTTCGTCCCAGACGCGGACGGGCGCGCCTTTGCGTTGCGCGGCATGGATGGTCAACGGTGAGAGGACCGGTGGGATGGGCGAGAAGCAGGACTTCAAGAGCACGATGAACCTCCCGCGCACGGAGTTCCCGATGCGCGCGAACCTCAGTACCCGAGAGCCTGATTGGCTGCGGTTCTGGGAGGAGAACGACATCTACCGGCGCTCGCTTGAGGCGACCCGTGATGGCGAGCCCTTCGTGCTGCACGACGGCCCCCCGTACGCGAACGGCCACATCCACATGGGCACCGCCTACAACAAGGTGCTGAAGGACCTCATCGTCAAGTACAAGAGCATGCGTGGCTGCTACTCGCCGTACGTGCCGGGCTGGGACTGCCACGGTCAGCCGATCGAGCACCAGGTGGAGAAGAACCTCGGCCCGGAGAAGATGGCCGCCATCAGTCAGGCCAAGCTGCGCGAACTGTGCCGCGACTACGCGCTCAAGTTCGTGGACGTGCAGCGCGAGGAGTTCAAGCGGCTCGGCGTGCGCGGGGATTGGGACGACCCGTACCTGACGCTCGCGCACGAGTACGAGGCCGGCAACGTGGAGATCTTCAAGACGATGTACCTCGACGGCGCCATACACAAGGGCGCCAAGCCGATCCACTGGTGCGTGCGTTGCCACACCGCTCTCGCCGAGGCGGAGATCGAGTACGCGGACGAGACGTCGGACTCCATCTACGTGGCGTTCGCCTTCACGGATGAGACGCCGTGGGACGCGGCCGGCCCGGTGTCGCTGCTGATCTGGACCACAACGCCGTGGACGCTTCCGGCCAACGTCGCCGTCACGCTTGCCGACGACGCCGACTACGTGGGCGTGAGAACGCCCGACGGGCGCGTTCTCGTGATGGCCGAGGTGCTCGTGCCATCGGTGGCCGGGGCCGCGGGTTGGGAGTCCTACGAGGTGCTCGACACGCGGGTGAAAGGGCGCGATCTCGCCGGACTGCACTATGCCCAGCCGGTCCACGAGGGCGTGAGCGGTGTTGTGGTGACGGGCGAGCACGTGGAGCTCTCCACAGGTACCGGCGCCGTCCATACCGCGCCGGGCCATGGCGACGAGGACTACATCATGGGCGTCCGGCACGGACTGCCGATGCCGATGCCCGTGCAGGACGACGGCACGTTCGACGCAGGCGGGGGTCCCTTCGAGGGGATGCGCGTGTGGGACGCCAATCCCAGGATCATCGAATGGCTCGGCGAGCGCGGGACGCTCGTCGCGTCGGCGAGGATCTCACACAGCTATCCGCACTGCTGGCGATGCAAGCAGCCGGTGATCTTCCGCGCCACGGAGCAGTGGTTCGTGAGCATGGAGAAGACCGGTCTTCGCGAGAACGCCATGCGTGCGATCGGCGAGGTGCAATGGATCCCCGGGTGGAGCGTCAACCGGATGTCCTCGATGGTGGCCGACCGGCCCGACTGGTGCATCAGCCGCCAGCGCGCATGGGGGGTGCCGATACCCGTGTTCACCTGCGCCAAGTGCGGAGAGACCGTGGCCACGGAGGCGACGTTCGACGCGGTGATCGACCTGTTCCGCACCGAAGGCGCGGACGCGTGGTTCACGCACAAGCCGGCCGACTACCTGCCGCAGGACACGGTCTGCGGCCGATGCGGCGCGGGTGTGGACGACCTCAAGCCCGAGGACGATATCGTGGACGTGTGGTGGGAGTCGGGTGTGTCGCACACCGCGGTGCTTGAGGCCCGTGATGAGTTGCACCGCCCGGCCGAGCTGTACCTCGAGGGGTCCGACCAGCACCGCGGATGGTTCCAGTCGGCGCTGCTCACGAGCGTGGGAGCGTACGGTATCGCTCCCTACGAGCGCGTGCTCACCCACGGGTTCATCGTGGACGGCGAGGGCCGCAAGATGTCCAAGTCGCTCGGCAACACCATCTCGCCGCTCGATGTCATCGAGAAGTCAGGCGCCGATATCATCAGGCTGTGGGTCGCCTCGGCAGACTATGGCCAGGACATCAACGTCTCCAACGAGATCCTCGACAGGACCGGCGAGGCGTATCGCCGCATCCGCAACACCTTCCGGTTCCTGCTGTCGAACCTCTACGACTACAGCCCGGAGCACGAGGTGGCATGGAGCGAGATGGAGGAGATGGACCGGTTCGCGCTGGTGCAGCTCGCGGACCTCACGGCCAAAGTGACGGCCGCGTACGACGGATGGCGGTTCCATCAGGTGTTCCACGCGGTGCATGGTTACTGCGTGACAGAGCTGTCCTCGTACTACCTGGACGTGCTCAAGGACCGGCTGTACGCCGACGCCGCCGACTCCACGGGCCGCAGGAGCGCGCAGACGGTGCTCGCGACCATCCTCACCACGCTGGTGCGCCTGATCGCGCCGGTGCTGACGTTCACCACCGAGGAGGTATGGCAGTTCATGCCCGAAGCGCTGCGCGGCGACGTGGTGAGCGTGCAGCTCGCGGGCTGGCCTGCCGTGGACGTTCCTGCCGATGATGCGGCGGTCCTGCGGGAGCAGTACGGTGTCGTGCTAGCGGTGCGCGACGTTGCCACCAAGGCGCTCGAGGAAGCGCGGAACGCCGGGACGGTGGGCAAGAGCCAGGAGGCGCGGCTCGTCGTCGACGCCCCGGCCGAGGTGCTCGAGGTGCTGGGCGCGCGTCACAGCGGCGTGCTCGCGGAGCTCTTCATCGTCTCAGAGGTCGCCCTCGGCGCCGAGTCGTCGGAGATCTCCGTACGGGTGGAGCGTGCGTCCGGGGAGAAGTGTCCGCGGTGCTGGAACCTGCGCGCGCTCGGTCCGGACGGGTTGTGTGGGCGCTGCTCGGAAGTGGTCGCGGAGCTCGGCTGAGCCGCGGGCGCGGGGCGCGTCACAGCCCCGTGGTATATACTCGGGAACGTGGACCTGACCGGCGCCTCCTGCGGGGAGGCGCCGTAGTATAACCCCCGCACGCAGGGAGGATAGACGATGAAGGCGCTTGATATCGCCGCGCTGAAGGAGTCGCTGGAGCGCGAGCGCGAACGGGTGCTCGAGGAGATCGCCGAGTATGAGCGCTCTGACTCGGAGACGCTCTCGGACGTCTCCGGCGAGAACAACTATCGCGATCACATGGCCGACCAGGGTTCGGCGACCTTCTCGCGTGAGCTCGATCTGAGCCTCGAGCACCAGGCACGCGAGGGGCTCGCGCAGATCGATCGGGCGCTTGCCCGCATCGAGGACGGGACGTACGGCATCTGCGTCCGCTGCGGCGAGCCGATAGCGCCGGCGCGCCTCGAGGCCATGCCCGAGGCGGACCTGTGCATCGCCTGCAAGGAACGCGAGGAGAACGCGTAGTGACGGTCCGTCGGGGGCTGGCGTTCGCCGCTATCGTCGCGGCTGTCGTGGCGATCGACCAGGCGACCAAAGCGGTCGTGCGCGCGTCCATGGACGTCTACGAGCAGATCCCGGTCATCGACGGTGTGCTCTGGCTCACGCACATCGAGAACACCGGAGCCGCCTTCGGCATGCTCCGGGGCCAGCAGTGGTTCCTGATCGCCACCGCGGTGGCGATGCTTGCGGTCGTGGCCTACGTGGTGCTGACCGTGCGGCTCGAAAGCGGGTGGGCGCGCATCGCGCTCGCTCTCGTATCGGGAGGCGCCATCGGCAACCTGATCGATCGCGCGGGCGCCGGTGCGGTCACCGACTTCTTCGACCTCGGCTGGTTCCCGGTCTTCAACGTGGCGGACATCGCGCTCGACGTGGGTGTGGCCATCCTCGTAGGGGTCCTGTTGTTCGGCCGTGGGCCGCTCTCCGTGTCCGCTGCGGCCACCGAAGACAGCGTCCCGGGCGCCGACATGTCGCGGGAGGTGCTCGGCAACGATGCCGGAACGCCTGACGCATAACGTCCGTGCCGAGGAGGCCGGCACCCGGCTTGACGTCTTGATGGCGCAGGCCGATCTCGCACACTCGCGCTCCGCCGCGCAGCGTCTTCTGGCCGAGGGAGCCGTGCGGGTCAACGGCGACGTCGCCACCAAGCGCCATCTCGTGCGGGCGGGCGAGCGCATCGAGGTCTTCGTGATGACTGAGGAAGAGACCGTTCTCGAGGCCGAAGACATCCCGCTGGACATCCGGTACGAGGACGCGCACCTCCTCGTGCTGTCGAAGCCCGCGGGGCTCGTGGTGCATCCCGCTCGCGGCCATACGTCGGGGACGCTCGTGCACGCGTTGCTCGCGCACACCGACGACCTCGGCACACAGGCGGGCGAGGAGCGTCCCGGCATCGTCCACCGGCTCGACAAGGACACGTCGGGGCTGATGATGGTGGCCAAGACCGACGAGACGCAGATCGCGCTTTCCGAGGCGCTCAAGATCCGCTCGGTGGAGCGCCGCTACGTGACCCTGGTGCACGGCTACATCGCGCCCGATACCGGCATCATCGACGCGCCGCTGGCCCGCCACCCCAAGGACCGCTTGCGGATGGCGGTGAGCGACCATCCGGACGCCAAGCAGTCGGTGACCACCTTCCGGGTGCTCGACCGGTACATGGCGGGCACGCACGACGACGGCTATACGCTGGTGGAATGCAAGCTCTACACCGGCCGGACGCACCAGATCAGAGTGCACATGCTCTACATCGACCACCCCGTGGTGGGCGACCCGATGTACGGGCGGAGAAGGCCGAAGGCCGACCTCGGCCTGGAGCGGCAGTTCCTGCACGCATACCGGATAGCGTTCGAGCACCCCGCCACCGGCGAGACGATCGACCTGCTCGATCCGCTGCCCGCCGACCTGGCCGAGCCGCTCTCCCGGTTGCAGCCGGAGTCGATGGGACGGACCGCGGCGGGTGACGAGGTCATGCCGCTCGTCCTGCCGGGAGGATAGCCTCACTCTCCACGGGACCTCCACATCCGCTGCGCGCCGCACCCGCAGGGCGGTGCTATCGTGTGGGTGATATGGAGGAGGCGTGATGGCAGCGGACACCCGCAGGATACTCGTTGTGGAGGATGAGGCGCAGACGCGCTCGGTGGTGGAGGCCTACCTCGAACGCGAGGGGTACTGGGTCACCGCAGTGGCCGACGGCGCGGCCGCGCTCGAGGCGTTCGCCGCGCACGTCTATGAGGGCGTCGTGCTCGACCTGAACCTGCCGAGGGTGCCCGGTGAGGAGGTCTGCCGCCGGATCCGCGACGTGTCGGACGTGCCGATCATCATGCTCACCGCGAAGGGCGCCGAGGAGGAGCGGATCGCCGGTCTCGACCTCGGAGCCGACGACTACCTCGTGAAGCCGTTCTCGCCCCGCGAGCTGGTGGCCCGTCTGCGGGCGCTCTTGCGACGCGCGAAGGCCGACGTGGAGCCGCAGCGTTCGCGGTTGGAGTACGGCCCGCTCGACATCGATCTCGCTGGACACAAGGTGTTCGTGGACGGCGCCGAGATCGATCTCACCGCGAGCGAGTACAAGCTGCTGGTGACGCTCTCACGCTACCCGGGCCGGGTCTACTCGCGCATGGAGCTGGTGGAGAAGGTCCTCGGCTATGACTTCGAGGGGTATGAGCGGGCCATAGACTCCCACGTGAAGAACCTCCGGGCCAAGCTCGGCGACGATCCCAAGGAACCGCGGTTCATCCACACCGTCTTCGGCGTGGGGTATCGCTTCGAGCCTCCGGCGCTGGCGTGATGAGGCACAGGAGCCTGCCGTTCCGATTGGCGGTGGCGTTCGCCGCCGTGGCCGTTGCCACAGCGGTGATCGCGGCGGTGGTGCTCACCGTCACCTGGCAGCGCCAGTTCGAGCGCTATATCGAGCGCGGATTGCAGGACCGCGCCGCCGAGATCGCCGACTACTTCGCGGTGCAGTACGAGAGGGCGGGCGACTGGGACACCGCCGCGAGCACGGGGTTGCTGCACGTGGCCGTCTCGGCGGACCTGCGGGTGCAGCTGTTCGACGACACGGGTGAGCTGATCGCGCGCACAGTGGACGGGTCTGCCGAGGAGGAGCCGTCGGCCGGTTGGACCGAGGTCACGGCCGAGGCGGACATCGTGGTGAGCGGCGAGGTCGTGGGCACCGCGATCGTGACGCAGCGTACCCGCGGCGGCATCTTCACCGAGCGCGACGAGTGGCTGCGTCAGACGTCGCTCTGGGCGCTGGGGCTCGCTGCCGCGATCGCCGTGGCGCTTGCGTCGGTGGCCGGCGCGCTCTACTCACGCGGCATCGCACGCCCCATCGAAGCGGTCACGCGGACCGCCGAGCGCATCAGGGCCGGCGACCGCTCGGCACGCACGGGCATGAGCGGCGGCGATCCGGTGGCGGATCTCGGGGCGACCTTCGATCAGATGGCCGACGCGGTGGAGGCCGAGCGGCGGTTCGAGCAGCAGCTCACCGCCGACGTGGCCCACGAGCTTCGGACGCCGCTCCAGGCGATCCAGGCCACCGTGGAAGCCATGCAGGACGGCGTGCTGCCCACCGACGAGGAGCGGCTGTCCCTCATCCACGACGAGACCGTGAGGCTCGGCCGTCTCACGCAGTCGATCCTCGAGCTGTCGCGTCTGGAGACGGGTGCGGCGCCGTTCACCCTCTCGCCGATCGACCTCTCGGCCACGGTGGCGCTCGCCGTGGAGAACTCGCGCGCGCTGATGGAGTCTACCGGCCACCGGCTCGAGGAGTCGGTGGCTCCCGGTCTGCGCGCCCACGGCGACGCGGATCGCCTCATCCAGGCGGTGGGCAACCTGCTCTCCAACGCGGCCCGGTACACGCCCGAAGGCGGTGTGGTGCGCGTACGTCTGCTCCGCGAGGGCGCGGAGGCCGTGATAGAGGTGGCCGACTCGGGCATCGGTGTGGCCGAGGACGACCGCGACAAGGTATTCACGCGCTTCTGGCGCGCGGATCCGGCCCGCACCCGCGCGAGCGGTGGCCTCGGCATCGGCCTGGCGGTGGTGCGCGAGATCGTGGAGCGTCACGGCGGCCGGGTGGGCGCTCATCCCAGCGATCTGGGCGGCGCGGCCTTCGTGGTGCGGCTGCCGCTGTCCGGTGACGAACGGTAGGGTTGTCCCGCGTCCGGTCTCCTGGTACTCTCGGTGCGACCTTTAATACCGGTCCCGTGAGGCCGGCAAGGAAGCCAATCGCATAGCCCGCAACACCTCGCCACATGGGGTGTGCGCAGTCGAAGCAGCCGCCTTCTTGCCCGCCGCGAGAGGGCGTTTTCGTTCCCTCCGCGGAGCCGGTCACGACGATGAGGAGGTGGCGGAGTGGGCTATCGGGTGAAGGCCGAGGTGATGGACGCCCAGTCGATGGATCGGGCGCTCACCCGGATCGCGCACGAGATCCTCGAGGCCAACAAGGGGGCCACGGGCATCGCGCTCGCGGGGATCATGACCCGCGGTGTCGATCTGGCGGATCGCCTGGCCGAGCGGATCGAACGCATCGAGGGGACCGCTGTGCCGGTGGGGAGCCTCGACATCTCCTTCTACCGCGATGACGTGGCGATCCGGCTCAGTCCCGAGGTGCACACCACCGACATCCCGTTCGAGGTCGAGGAGCACACGATCGTGCTCGTGGACGACGTGCTCTACACGGGCCGCACCATCCGCGCCGCGATGGATGCGCTGATGGATTACGGCCGGCCCGGCTCGATCCAGCTGGCGGTGCTGGTGGACCGAGGCCATCGCGAACTGCCGATCCGCGCCGACTTCGTGGGCAAGAACGTCCCCACCGCGCGCCGCGAGCGTGTGAAGGTCCTCCTCGCCGAGCATGACGACCGCGACGCCGTGGTGATCCTCGAGGACGACGGAGAGGGGGAGTAGGCCGCTATGCTCTCCAACAGACACATCATGACGATGGATGACCTCACCTCCAACGAGGTCACTCTGATCCTCGACACGGCCGAGTCGCTCGCCGAGGTCAACCAGCGGCGCATCAAGAAGGTCCCCACACTGCGCGGCCGTACGATCGTGAACCTCTTCTTCGAGCCGTCCACGCGCACGCGCACCTCATTCGAGATCGCCGCCAAGCGCCTCTCGGCAGACGGTATCAACTTCACCGCCTCGGCCTCGGCCACCGCCAAGGGCGAGACGCTGCGCGACACCGCCAGGACGCTCGCGGCGATGTCGTGCGACCTCGTGGTGGTGCGTCACAAGTATGCGGGAGCGCCGCAGATGCTCGCCGAGGTGATGGACTGCTCGGTCATCAACGGCGGCGACGGCATCCACCAGCACCCCACGCAAGCGCTGCTCGACCTCTATACGATGCGGCAGTCGCTCGGCAGGCTCGAGGGGCTTCGGGTGGGCATCGTGGGGGATGTCTGCCACTCGCGTGTGGCGGGGTCGCTGGTGCCCGCGCTGCGGATGATGGGCGCCACCCCTGTGATCATCGGTCCGCCCACGCTGATGCCCGCGCGCCCCGACGTTCTGGGCGCCGAAGTGTGCTACGACCTCGACGAGGTGCTGCCCACCCTCGACGTCGCGTATCTGCTACGGGTGCAGTTCGAGCGCGCGACCCGCATGCCGTTCCCGAGCAACCGGGAGTACGCCATGCTGTACGGCATGAACGCTGACCGGCTGGCCGCGATGCCGTCACACGCGATCGTCATGCATCCCGGGCCGATGAACCGTGGCGTGGAGATCTCGGCGGATGTGGCCGATTCGCCGAGGAGCGTCATCCTCGGCCAGGTGGAGTCCGGTGTGGCCGTGCGCATGGCCGCGATGTATCTGCTGCTGGGGGGTGCTGAGAGTGGCGCTGCTGCTTAAGGGAGGACGGGTCGTGGATCCCGCTGCCGGCGTGGACGGGGTGCTCGACGTTCTGGTGGAGAACGGTGTCATCGCCGGCGTGGGCGAGGATCTCGAGGCGCCGGGCGCCGAGGTGGTCGACTGCGCCGAGAAGGTGCTGCTTCCCGGGCTGGCCGACATCCACGTGCACCTGCGCGAGCCGGGACAGGAGTACAAGGAGACGATCGCGAGCGGCACGCGGGCCGCTGCTCACGGAGGGTTCACAGCCGTCGCCTGCATGCCCAACACCGCGCCTGTGTGCGACAGCGGCTCGACGGTGCGGTTCGTGATCGAGCGCGCTGAGGAGACCGGCGTGGTCCGTGTGTACCCGATCGGCGCGGTGACCGCGGGACAGGCGGGCGAGCAGCTCGCGGAGGTCGGCGACATGGTGGCCGAGGGGGCGGTGGCCTTCTCGGATGACGGCCATGGTATCCAGAGCGCCGGGATGACGCGTGTGGCGATGGACTACATCAAGCGTTTCGACGTGCCGCTGATAGCCCACTGCGAGGACGAGTCGCTCGCCGGCGGCGGTGTGGTGAACGAGGGCGCGGTGTCCACGCGCATGGGTCTGCCGGGCATTCCCGCCGAGGCCGAGGAGACGATGGTGGCGCGAGACATCGCGCTTGCCGAGCTCACCGGCTGCAGGTTGCACCTCGCGCATCTCTCCACCGCAGGTTCGCTGGAGCTCGTGCGCCGCGCCAAGGCGCGCGGAGTCGCGGTGACCTGCGAGGTCACCCCGCATCACCTGTTCCTCGACGAGGACAGCCTGGTCACCTACGACACCGACCTCAAGATGAATCCACCGCTCAGGACGCCGGCCGATCGCGAGGCGATGGTGGAGGGTCTGCTCGACGGCACGGTGGACTGCATCGCCACCGACCATGCGCCCCACGCGGTGCATGAGAAGGAGCTCGAGTTCGAGCTGGCCCCCAACGGCACCACCGGTCTCGAGACGGCGCTGTCGTTGGTGAACACCCATCTGGTGGCGACCGGCAAGCTCGACTGGGCGGGCGTGTGCCGTGTGATGTGTCACAACCCACGCTCAGCGGCGAACCTTCCCGAGATGCGTCTGGAGGCCGGCTTCCCGGCCGACATCACCGTGGTGGACCCCGAGGCGCGCGTCGACGTGACGCCCGGATGGTTCGTCTCCAGGTCGCGCAACTCGGCGTTCACCGGTGCGAGTCTGCTCGGCCGGGCGAGCGACGTGCTCGTGGGCGGCTCGTGGGTGGTCCGCAAAGGGAAGGTGGTCGTGTAGTGGCACAACAGCCGGAACAGGCGCGGAAGCCGGCGCTCCTGGCGTTCGAAGACGGCACGGCCTTCCATGGTTGGAGCTGCGGGGTGGCGGGCGAGAGCACGGGCGAGATCGTGTTCAACACGTCGCTCGCCGGCTACCAGGAGGTCATGACCGATCCCTCGTATGCGGGGCAGATCGTGACGATGACCGCGCCGCACATCGGCGTATACGGCACCAACGCCGCCGACATGGAGTCGCGCGGGGTGTTCGCGGCCGGCTTCGTGATGCGCAGCATGTCGGAGACCGCGTCCAACTGGCGCTCGGAGGAGACGCTCGGCGAGTTCTTCGTGCGGCACGGCGTGGTGGCGATCGACGGCGTGGACACCAGACGGCTCACCCGCCATGTGCGCGAGCGCGGTGCGATGCGGGCGGTGCTCTCAACCGAGGACCTCGATCCCGGGTCGCTGTCCGCCAAGGCCGCGGCGGCGCCGGGACTGGTGGGGCGCGACCTCGTCGCCGAGGTGGCGGTCACGGAGCCGTACGTGTGGGGCGTCGGAGGACCGTGCGCCGGCGGTGGCGTGCCGGTGGACACCGGCGTGCTGCCGGTGAGGCCGCGCTACCGGGTGGTGGCGTTCGACTCGGGCATCAAGTTCAACATCCTGCGGCGACTTTCCGAGGCGGGGTGCGAGGTCACGGTGGTCCCGCCCACGATGAGCGCCGCCGAGGCGCTGGCGCTCGAGCCGGACGGCGTGTTCTTCGCCAATGGTCCGGGCGACCCCGCTGCGGTGACGTATCTGTACGAGACGCTCCGCGAGATACTGGGGCAACGGCCGGTCTTCGGTATCTGCCTGGGACACCAGATGCTCTCGCTCGCGCTCGGATGCTCCACCTTCAAGCTCAAGTACGGACACAGGGGAGGGAACCAGCCGGTGATGAACCTGCTCACCGGCCGTGTGGAGGTGACCAGTCAGAACCACGGGTTCTGTGTGGACTACGGTTCGATCGGCCCGCTGGCGCCGGAGATGAGCGAGGGTCTCACTCACGATCCCGGCGACCTGGGGGCGTGGGTCCGGGCAGGTGTGGCACCGGTGGTGCGTTCGGAGCGGTTCGGGCCGGTGCAGCTCACGCACGTGAACCTCAACGACATGACGGTGGAAGGCGTTCGCGCCCTCGAGATCCCGGCCTTCTCGGTGCAGTACCACCCCGAGGCGGCTCCGGGTCCGCACGATGCGCGGTATCTGTTCGGCGCCTTCACCCGCCTCATGGACGGAGACGACGACATCTACACGACGAGAGACGGGGAGTGACAGTGGTGCGTACGGTCCTGCTACCGGTCGATTTCAGTGATGACAATCCGTTGATCCTCGCATTCGCGCGGGGTCTTCCGTCGCTCGGGGTGCGGCACGTGATCCTCGGGCATGTGGTGGAGGCTTCGGGGCTGGAGGGTCCGCTGATCGCGCGCAAGGTCGACGAGGCGCGCGACCAGCTGCTGAAGCATGCGTCGGAGCTCTCGGCCGCTGGTCTGAGCGTGGAGGTGCAGGTGGTGACCGGCGACCCCGTGGAGGAACTGAGCGCCCTTGCCGCCGAGACGCACGTGGATGCCGCGGTGTACGGCTCGCACGCCAAGTCGGTGGCCGGCCAGCTGTTCGTGGGCTCCGTCTCCGACCGGCTCATGCGCGAGGCCACCATCCCGCACCTGGTGGTGAGGTTCGACCTGCTCCGCAACCAGGCCGACCCGGCGGTGCTGTTGCGGCGCTTCGGCGAGAAGCTCGTGCTGGCCACCGACTTCTCGCTCTCGGCGGCCCATGCGTTCACCTTCACGGTGGACCTGCCCCCGGGCGCGGTGAAGCACCTCACGCTCCTTCACGCCATCGATCCGGCGCTCACCGGGGAGAAGCTGCGCCGGGCCGAGGAAGGCGCTGAGTTCCACCTGAAGAACCTGCAGGCCATGTGCACACAGCAGAAGATGCCATCAAGCGTGTCGATCCGCGTCGACACGCCGGTCCACGCCGTGCTGGACGAGATCGGCGAGCGCCGTGCCAGCGGGGTGATCGTGGGCACACGCGGGCGGAACGCCGTGCAGGAGATGCTGATGGGGAGCGTCTCCATGACGCTGATGCGACAGGCCAGCTGCCCCGTGTTGATCGTGCCGTGACGCACCGCCGCACCAGCCGCGTTTGAGGAGAACAGGGAGCCTATGCCACGCAGGGACGACATCAAGACCATCCTGATCATCGGCTCGGGGCCGATCGTGATCGGGCAGGCGTGCGAGTTCGACTACTCGGGGGCCCAGGCGTGCAAGGTGCTGCGCGCCGACGGGTACCGTGTGGTGCTGGTGAACTCGAATCCGGCCACCATCATGACCGACCCCGAATACGCCGACCGCACGTACGTGGAACCGATCACGGTGGAGGCGGTCGAGAAGGTCATCGCTATCGAGCGGCCCGACGCCCTGCTGCCCACGCTTGGCGGGCAGACCGGGCTCAACTGCGCCGTGGCGCTTGCCGAGGCCGGCGTGCTGGATCGCTACGGGGTGGAGCTGATCGGCGCCACGCTCGAGGTCATCAGGAAGGGTGAGGACCGCAAGCTCTTCGCCGAGGCGATGGAGCGCATCGGTCTCGAGACGCCGCGCTCGGCATACGCGTACGCGATCGCCGACGCCGAGACCTTTGTGGCCGAGGTGGGGTGGCCGGTGGTGATCCGCCCGAGCTTCACGCTGGGAGGCGCGGGCGGCGGCATCGCCTACAACATCGACGAGCTGCGGCAGATCACCGCCAACGGCATCGCGCTCTCGCCGGTGAACGAGGTGCTCGTGGAGGAGAGCGTGATCGGCTGGAAAGAGTTCGAGATGGAGGTCATGCGCGACCGCAACGACAACTGCGTGATCGTGTGCTCCATCGAGAACGTGGATCCCATGGGCATCCATACGGGCGACAGCATCACGGTGGCGCCGGCGGTGACCCTAACCGATCGTGAGTACCAGGTGCTCCGAGACGCGTCGTTCGACATCATGCGCGAGATCGGCGTGGAGACCGGCGGCAGCAATGTCCAGTTCGCCGTGAACCCGGCCGACGGGCGCGTGGTGGTGATCGAGATGAATCCCCGCGTGTCGCGCTCCTCGGCGCTGGCAAGCAAGGCCACCGGCTTCCCGATCGCCAAGATCGCCGCCAAGCTTGCCACAGGCTACACGCTCGATGAGATCCCCAACGACATCACCCGGGTGACCCCGGCGTGCTTCGAGCCGTCGATCGACTACACGGTGGTGAAGGTGCCGCGATGGGCGTTCGAGAAGTTCCCGGGCACCGACGCCACGCTCACCACGCGGATGAAGAGCGTGGGCGAGGCCATGGCGATGGGGCGCACGTTCGCCGAGGCGTTCGGCAAGGCGTGGCGGTCGCTCGAGAACGGACGCGCGGGCCTTGGCTCCGACGGCAAGGACGTCTTCGACGAGGCGCACTTCGACGAGCGGCTGGCCATACCCAATGAGCACCGGATGTTCTACGTGGCCGAGGCGCTCCGTCGCGGGAGAACCGTGGATGACATCGCCGAGATCACCAAGATCGACCCGTGGTTCCTGGAGCAGATCAGAGGCACCGTGGAGGTCGAGGCATCGATACGCGGCAGGGCACTCGAGGATATCGAGGCGTCTGAGCTGCGGGAATGCAAGCAGCACGGCCTCTCGGACGCCCAGATCGCATACCTTACAGGCTCGCTCGAGGGTTCGGTGAGGCAACGAAGGCTCGACCTCGGCGTGAGGGCCACGTTCAAGTCGGTTGATACCTGCGCGGGCGAGTTCGCCGCCACCACGCCGTACTACTACAAGACGTACGAGGAGGAGAACGAGGCGGTGCGTTCCGATCGCCGTAAGGCGATGATCCTGGGGGCGGGCCCCAACAGGATCGGCCAGGGCATCGAGTTCGACTACTGCTGCGTGCACGCCGCCTACGCGCTCTCGGAGGCGGGCTACGAGACCATCATGGTGAACTGCAACCCCGAGACGGTCTCCACCGACTACGACACGAGCGACAAGCTGTACTTCGAGCCGCTCACGTACGAGGACGTGATGGACGTCATCGACCTCGAGCGTCCCGACGGCGTGCTCGTGACGTTCGGCGGGCAGACGCCGCTCAAGCTGGCACGGGCTCTCGAAGACGCCGGTGTCCCGATACTCGGCACGAGCCCGGAGTCGATCGACCTTGCCGAGGACCGCAGGCGGTTCTCGGACGTGCTCGACCGCCTCGGCATCGCGTACCCCGCGGCCGGCACGGCGTCCACGCTTGATGAGGCCGTGGCCGTGGCGGCGCGTATCGGCTATCCGCTGCTGGTGCGTCCGAGCTACGTGCTCGGTGGCAGGGGGATGGTGATCGCGTACAACGAGGAGTACATGTTGCGCTACGTGGAACAGGCGGCCGAGGTGTCGCCCGACCATCCGGTGCTGCTCGACCGCTTCCTGGAGGGCGCCGTGGAGGTGGATGTGGACGCCGTATGCGACGGCGAGACCGTCTACATCGGCGGCGTGATGGAGCACATCGAAGAGGCGGGCATCCACTCGGGTGACTCGGCGTGTTGCATACCTCCGTTCTCGCTGGGCGAGAGCACCGTGGCCAGGATCCGCGAGCATACGCGCGCGCTGGCGCTGGAGCTCAAGGTGCGCGGGCTGATGAACGTTCAGTTCGCCGTGAAGGACGAGCTGGTGTACGTGCTGGAGGTCAATCCGCGGGCGAGCAGGACGGTCCCGTTCGTGAGCAAGGCGAAGGCCGTGCCGCTCGCCAAGGTGGCCGCGCGGGTGATGGCGGGAGAGCGCCTTGCGGAGATGGGCCTGCCCGCCGAGGTGCGTGAGCTCGGCAGGTACTGCGTGAAGGAGGCGGTCATGCCGTTCGGCCGCTTCCCGGGCACCGACAGCGTGCTCGGCCCGGAGATGAAGTCCACCGGCGAGGTGATGGGCGTGGCCGGGGACTTCCCGTCGGCATATGCGAAGTCGCAACTGGCGATCGACTACTCGCTCCCCACCGAGGGCGCCGTGTTCGTCTCGGTGTGCGACCGCGACAAGCGCTCCATCGTGCCGGTGGCGCGGCATCTCACGTCGCTCGGCTTCCGCATCCTCTCTACCAGGGGCACGGCGCGACTGCTGCGCGCATCGGGCATCCCCGTTGACGAGGTGCGCAAGGTGCATGAGGGGCGTCCCAACATCGTGGACGCCATCGTGAACGGCGAGGTGCAGATGGTGATCAACACGCCGTTCGGGCGCGAGACGCGCTCCGACGGGTACCATATCCGCACGGCCGCGGTGGAGCACGGCGTAACGAACGTGACCACGCTGGCGGCTGCGCAGGCGAGCGTGCAGGCGATCGAGGCGATCCGCAACGGCACGCTCGACGCGCGGGCGCTGCAAGACTTCGATCGGAGCGTGGGCTGATGTGTGATGAGCGCGGCGCCGCCATCGAGCCGGTGGCGGTGGTCTCCAACGAGCGCGTGGCCGACGACGTGGGCCGCGTGGTCTTCGATGCGCCCCGCACGGCCGCGTCGATCGCGCCCGGGCAGTTCGTGCACCTGCGCATAGCCCGGGGCGCCGACTTCATCCTGCGCCGTCCGTTCTCGGTGCACCGCGCTTACGACGGGCGTCTCGAGATCCTCTACCAGGTGGTGGGGCGGGGCACGAAGGTGCTCGCCGAGGCGATCCCGGGAGACGTGATGGACGTGATCGGGCCGCTCGGCGCCGGGTGGTCCGTGCCCGGGGACGCCACCAGGGCGCTGGTGGTGGCCGGCGGGCTGGGCGCGGCGCCGATGGGGATGCTCGTCGAGGAGCTGGCGGCGCGCGAGGTGGACGTGACGTTCGCGCTCGGCGCTCCCTCGGCAGGACGCCTGGTCGCCCGGCAGCTCTTCGAGTCGCTCTGCCGGCGCACCCTCGTGGCCACCGACGACGGCTCGGCGGGCACATGCGGGTTCGTCACCGTGCTCACGCCCGAGGCGCTGGAACGCGAGCGCCCCGACGTGGTGTATGTGTGCGGCCCCGAGCCGATGCAGCGGATCGTGGCGGCGCAGTGCGCGGAGGCCGGCGTGGCCTGCCAGGTGTCGCTCGAGCGCCTCATGGCGTGCGGAGTGGGAGCGTGCCTGTCGTGCGTGGTGGCCACGAGCGACGGGCTGAAGCGCGCATGCGTGGACGGCCCCGTGTTCGATGCGGCGACGATCGCGTGGGAACCTTCCGGCGATGCGGAGGTGGCCGGATGAGCGGACGCGTGGACATGGGCGTGCGCATCGGGGAGCTCGAGCTCCGCAATCCGGTGATGACCGCGTCGGGCACGTTCGGTTCGGGCCGGGAGTACGCGCAGTTCGTGGACCTCTCGCGCCTGGGCGCCGTGGTGACCAAGGGCGTGTCGGTCGATTCATGGGCCGGGAACGAGGGGCCGCGGATCGTCGAGACTCCCTCGGGCATGCTGAACTCGATCGGGCTGCAGAACCCGGGCGTGGAGCAGTTCTGCGAGAACGATCTCGCGTGGCTGGCCGGGCAAGACGTGCCCGTTGTGGTGAATGTTGTGGGCCACAGCGTGGACGAGTACGTGGCGGTGACCGAACGTCTGGACGCCGAGGCCGCGGTGAGCGCGCTCGAGGTGAACATCTCGTGCCCCAATGTGGATGCCGGCGGGATGGTGTTCGGCACCTCATGTCCCGCCGCCGCCGAGGTGGTGCGCGCGGTGCGCCGGGCCACCCGCAAGACCCTCATCGTGAAGTTGAGCCCCAACGTGACCGACATCGCCGAGATCGCGCGTGCGGTGGAGGCCCAGGGCGCTGACGCCATCAGCCTGGTGAACACCCTGCTCGGCATGGCGATCGACACACGCACGCGCCGGCCCGTGCTCGCACGCGGGTTCGGCGGGCTCTCCGGTCCGGCCATCAGGCCTGTCGCGGTACGCATGGTGTGGCAGGTGGCCCGCGCCGTGGATGTGCCGGTGATCGGGATGGGCGGCATCACGGACGCGCGCGATGCGGCCGAGTTCATGCTTGCGGGCGCCACCGCCGTGGCTGTGGGCACCGCGAACTTCATGGATCCCACCTCCACGGTGGGTGTGGTCGTTGGGCTGGAACGGTACTGTGAGGCGCACGGGATCGAGCGGGTGGCTCACCTGGTCGGCGCCGCATGGCCTGAGAAGGGGTTGTGATGGAGATACCTGAAGGGATCGTAGGCTCGCCGCGCACGAGGACGGGGTCGCGAGGAGACAGCGATGGGTCCGGCGCGGGCGCGATGCGTGATCGCGTGATCGTGGCTCTCGACCAGCCCGACGCGGCGCGTGCTCTCGAGATAGCGCGTTCGCTCGTGAGCACGGTGGGATGGGTGAAGGTGGGGATGACCCTCTACTACGCCGAGGGACCCTCGATCGTGCGCGACCTGCGCGCACTGGGCTTCAAGGTGTTCGTAGACCTCAAACTCCACGACATCCCGCACCAGGTGGAGGGCGCGTGCCGCACGCTCACCCGCGCCGGGGCGGATATGTTCACCGTGCACGCCTCGGGCGGCACCGCGATGCTCGAGGCCGCGGTGGCCAGCGTCACCGCGTCGGCCGTGAAGTTCGGCGTGCCGCGCCCCAAAGTGGTGGCGGTCACCGTGCTCACGAGCCTCGACGACGCGGCCCTCGCCTCGCTCGGCATCGCGATGCCCGCGGCCGAGCGGGTGGGCCTGCTTGCCACCATCGCACGCGACGCAGGGTGCGACGGCGTGGTGTGCTCGCCCCGGGAGGCGGCCGGGATGCGCGAGATGCTCGGCGCCGAAGCGCTCATCGTCACACCCGGCGTACGCCCGGCAGGGGAGGACGCAGGCGACCAGGCGCGTACGGCCACACCGGCCGAGGCGATCGGCGCCGGCGCGTCGCACCTCGTGATCGGCAGGCCGATCACGGGCGCCGCCGATCCCGCGGCGGCCGCGAAGGCCATCGTGAAGGAGATGAGCGCATGACGATCACCGAGGAGGGCGTGCTCGAAGCCCTGAAGGACGCTGGGGCCATCCTGCACGGCCACTTCCAGCTCACGAGCGGACGGCACTCCGATACGTACGTGCAGTGCGCGCGGGTGCTCGAGGATCCCGCGCTCACCACCCGGCTCGCCGGGGCGATGGCCGCCAAGATGGCCGACGAGCGGATCGATGTGGTGGCGGCCCCGGCGGTGGGCGGGATCATCATCGGGTTCGCTGTGGCGCAGGCCCTGGGGGTCAAGTTCATCTTCAGCGAGCGGCAGAACGGGGAGATGGTGTTCCGTCGCAGCTTCTCCATCGAGCCCGGACAGCGCGTGCTGGTGGTTGAAGACGTGGTCACCACGGGTGGCAGCGTGGCCGAGGTGGTCGCCCTCGTGAAGGCGGCCGGCGGCGAAGTGGCGGCCGTGACCTCGATCATCGACCGTGGTGGGGAGAAGGCGTTCGGCGAGCGGTATCTGCCTCTCCTTCGACTCGAAGTCGAGTCTGTGGAGCCGGCCGGATGCGCCCAGTGCGCCGCCGGAACGCCCATCGACTCGCCCGGCAGCCGGAGGCTCGGCTAGTTTCCACTTGGCATCGCCGCAGGTCAGGGGTAACATCAAGCACGCTGCGGTCGTGAGTGTCGTCGGCCGTGGGACACGTGATACGTTGTGGGGAACCGCACCGAACCGCAAGGAGGGACCATGGCTCTACCGAACCTGTCCGAGGCCGACCGCAAGAAGGCTCTGGAAAAGGCTGCCCAGGCCCGCCAGGCGCGCGCGGAGCTCCGCCAGAAGATCAAGAGCGGCTCGATGTCGTTCGCCGATGTGATGGCCAAGTCGGACGACCCCATCGTTGCCCGCATGAAGGTGTCCACGTTGCTCGAGAGCCTGCCCGGTTTCGGCAAGGCCAAGGCCGCCAAGATCATGGGTGAGCTCGAGATCTCCGAGAGCCGCCGTGTGCAGGGTCTTGGCGCGCGGCAGCGCGAGCAGCTCATGAAGCGTCTCGGCTAGCCCGGTACCGCTGTTGATGCAGCCGGGCTCGCTGTTCATCATCTCGGGCCCCTCGGGGGCCGGCAAAGGAACTCTGGTCGACCGTCTGGTGGCCAGGGTTCCGCGTCTGTGGGTGTCCGTCTCGGCCACCACGCGCTTGCCGCGCCCTGGCGAGGTGGACGGCGTGGACTACGTGTTCCTCACGCCCGGGGAGTTCGAGCGCCGGGTGGAGGCGGGGGAGTTCCTCGAGTGGGCCGAGGTCCACGGCAACCGTTACGGCACGCTGCGGTCCACCGTGGAGGAGCGCCTGGCCGAAGGGGTGGACGTCATCCTCGAGATCGACCCGCAGGGAGCGTTCCAGGTGAAGGAGCAGATGCCCGAGTCGGTGCTGGTGTTCATCACCGCGCCTTCGCTCGGCGAACTCGAGCGGCGGATCAGGCATCGTGGCGCCGAGACGGACGAGCAGGTCAGGACCCGTCTGGAGACCGCCGAGAGGGAACTCCGCCTTGTGGGGACATACGATCATGTGGTAGAAAACGATGATGTTGTCATGGCCACGGAACGGTTGGCCGGCATCGTCGAATCCCACCGACCCTATGAAGGATGTCGCTGATATGGTCATCAAGCCCGAGATCGACCAGTTGCTCGAGAAGGTCGATTCCAAGTACACGCTCTGCATCGTGGCCGCCAAGCGCGCGCGGCAGATCAACGACATGATCCATGGCGTGCGCGACCAGGCTCTGCTCACCATGCAGGCGCCGCAGATCGCGCAGATCACGAGCACCAAGCCGCTCACGCTCGCGCTCGACGAGATCGCCAACGGCGACGTGAGCTACGAGCGCGTCACGGAGAGCTACAAGTAGCGGCGCACCAGCAAGCAGTGCCGATGCCCCGGTGCCGCGCAGGCGGTGTCGGGGCATCTTCTTGTTCAGGTACGAGTGCGGCAAAGGGGGCGTGAGCGCGGGTGCGGACGGCCTTGGTGCACTACCACGAGATCGGCCTCAAGGGCCGCAACAGGGGGCAGTTCGAACGCAGGCTCGAATCGAACCTGCGCTGGGCGCTGCGGGGCGTCCCTGGCGTTGAGGTGGCCCGCGTGGCGAGCCGCGTTGCCGTGCATATCCCGCGTGACACAGATCCCTCATCCGTGCTCGACACCATCGCCGGCACGCCGGGCGTGGCGTACGTGGCGTACGGCCGGGAGGTCGAGCGCACACCCGAGGCGATAGCCGAGGCCGCGCTCGCTGAGGCACACGGGGCCGTCGCCCGGCTGGGCGGCTCGGCCGGCACGTTCGCGATCGACGCCCGGCGGTCGGCCACCGACCACGACGAGACCAGCATGGAGATGAACCGTCGCGTGGGCGAGATCGTGCGCATGCAGACGGGGCTCACGGTAGACCTGGACTCGCCCGACATCACGGTGTGGATTGCGGTGGTGCAGTCGGCGGCGTATGTGTGGACGCAGCGCTGCGAGGGCATCGGGGGACTGCCGGTGGGCACCTCGGGAGGCGTGGTGGCGCTCCTGTCCTCGGGCATCGACTCGCCCGTGGCCGCGTGGCGCATCATGCGGCGCGGGGCGTTCGTGGTGGGTGTGCACTTCTCGGGCCGTCCGCAGACTACCGGGCGCTCAGAGCACTACGCTGCCGAGATCGCACGCGTGCTCGCACGCGGCGGCGGGATGGAGCGCCTGTACACGGTGCCGTTCGGCGAGGTGCAGCGGCGCATCGCGCTCGACGCCCCCGACGACCTCAGGGTGCTCCTCTACCGCAGGTTCATGGTGAGGGTCGCCGAGCGGATCGCCGAGGCCGAGCGCGCCAAGGCGCTCGTGACGGGGGAGAGCCTGGGTCAGGTGGCGTCGCAGACGCTCGACAACATCGGGGCCATCGACGCCGTGGCCACCCTGCCTGTGTTGCGGCCGCTCATCGGCTCGGACAAGCAGGAGATCGTGGCCGAGGCGCGCGCCATCGGCACGTACGACCTCTCGATCGCATGCGACGACGACTGCTGCACGCTCTTCATGCCGCGGCGCCCGGAGACTCATGCGCGCGCCAAGGAGCTGGAGGAGGCCGAGGCTGGTCTCGACGTCGACGGTCTGGTGGCCGAGGCGCTTTACGGCGCCACCTCCGAGAGCTTCCCCACCGCCGGCAGGCGAGGGAGGGGCCGAGGATGAGCGACCCCGCAGCGCGCTCCACAGACGCCCCCATCCGCGTGCTGGCGCTCGAGCCCTACTACGGCGGCTCGCATCGCGCAGTGCTCGACGGCCTGATCGGGCGCATGGAGCCCCTCGGCTTCGCGTTCGATGTACTCACCCTGCCGCCACGGAAGTGGAAGTGGCGCATGCGAGGCTCGGCGATCACCATGGCCGAGGAAGCCCGCGCGCTCGCTGCAGCGTGGCGCGAGGCGCACCCGGGCGGAGAGGCAGGGCGCCTGCATCCCGATCGCGCCTGGGACGTCATCTACGCATCCACCTTCGTGAACCTGGCGGAGTTCGTGGCGCTCGCGGGCGAGGCGGTGGCGGATGTGCCGCGCATTGTGTACTTCCACGAGAACCAACTGCTGTACCCCAACCGCCACACCGCCGAGTGGGACTACCAGTTCGCGCTCACCAACATCACGAGCGCTCTTACCGCTGAACGCTGCCTCTTCAACACCCGCTACAACCTCGACGGTTTCCTCGCCGAGATCCCCGGCTTCCTGCGCGAGTTCCCCGACCACCGGCCGCAGGGCGTGGCCGAGCGCATCGCCGCGCGCTCGGAGGTGGTGCCGCCGCCGTTCGACCCGGCGCCGTTCGATGGTGCGCCAGTCACCCGAGGCCCGCGTCCGCGCATCGTGTGGCCGCACCGCTGGGAGCACGACAAGGACCCGGAGGCGTTCTTCGCGGCGGTGGGTGCGCTTGCGGCCGAGGGTCTGGAGTTCGAGGTGGCGATCGCGGGCCAGTCGTTCCGGGAGACCGAGGCGCTCGTGGTGGAGGCGGCCTCATCGCTCGGTGATCGCCTGGTGCACGTGGGGGAGCCCGGATCGCGTGCCGAGTACGCGCGCTTGCTCGCCAGCGCAGACATCGCCGTCTCCACTGCGCGCAACGAGTTCTTTGGCCTGGCGATGCTCGAGGCGGCCTATGCCGGGTGTGCACCGCTCGTACCGGACCGGCTGGCGTATCCGGAGCTCTATCCGGCGGACATGCGGTACGGGACGCAGGAGCAGCTTGTGGCCAGGTTGCGGAGCCTGATCGCCGAGCGCCCCGCTCCCGGCACGGCCAGGGCGATCGCCGAGCCGTACACGTTCGAGCGGCTTGTCCCGCGGTACACCGAGGTCTTCCGGCGGGTGGCGAAGCGGTAGGGGAGTTTGCTTGGGTGGGTCCGCGGGTCGTGAGCACTGCGAGGCCATTGGGTGGCAGCACGAAGTCGTCGCACCCCGAGCGGAGGCGCAAGCGACAATGTGCAAGGCCAGCTTTGCGGAAGCGCAAAGAGCGGGATCGCAGAGTCAGGCATTCTCGTCTACTGCCTTGGGCTCAGCAACCAGAGAACAAGGAACCCGATCCAGGCAAGAACCGCGGTGCGCCTTAGGGTGAGAGTCATTGCCTTCAGGCGCCGTGATCGCTCTTCAGGATCGTCGGATTGTTGGCCTATGAGGAGAGAGACCACAGAGTTCAACAGCACCCATGCTTCAAGTGGGGCCAGAAGCCATGCCAGGATGGCTATCAGAGTGATCTGTAGCGGTAGATTCATCGGTTGCTGGGCACCCCATCTGCACCATAGAGTGGAGACGTGTTGGCGTACATGCAGTAGGTCACACCGCAGAGAGATGTGCTCGGTGTACCTCCCAGACTCCCGCCTTCGGGAGCGGGCCACCCGGAGAGAAGAGTCGCGCTGGGACCCTCAACTGATACGCCGAGCGTCGGGGGTCGTGTGGATCTGGACTGTGTGACGCCAAGATCAGGCCAAGATATCGGATCATACGTGAAAGACAAGGAGTCAGCCGAGGTGTATGTCATCCAGTTGCGCGCAGTCTCCCGGACGGTCCATCCGAACGACCACACACCTATGTTGGCTCGCGTATGGACGAACATGGTCTCGTCTCGCCATACATGATCGGCAGGTGTGTTCGCAATCGCCGCGCGATACTCCCAAATCGCCATCTGGGAGACACCTCGCGCACTCATCCTGCGAGCACTAGAGTCGCCGACAGCACTGACCATCCCGGCTCGACGTGCTGCCTTGATATGCTGGTTTCTCCTGCTCGCTGACGGAGATGTACGCAGGTAGCTTTGGCTCCACGTGTCCTCTACGTCCAGCGTGCCATCCCCATCCACATCGATCACCGCCCCGCTCGGGTCGCTCATATCCACCGGGTCCCCCACGCAGCACGCGTAGCGGTTGAGCGTAAGCGGGTCTCCGGCGCTCGGGGGAGCCGGGTCGGGTGATAAGAAGCGCATGGTGTCCGGGTCGTAGTAGCGGGCGGGCAGGTAGTAGTGCCCAGTGGTGGTGTCGTGGTAGTAGGCGCGGTAGCGCAGGGGGTTGCGCTCGGCGAGCGCCGCGTCGCTCCCGCCCACCTGCGTCACGCCCCCGTAGGGGTCGTAGGCGTAGGTGGCGACGACGGCGCCTGAAGGCGAGGTGATCGCGACCACGCTCCCGAGCGCGTCGGTGTGATACGCGTAGGTCACCTGTCTTGCGTCAAGCTTTCTTGGACACCGATTATTCATACCTGAAGCGGTGCCTGAGAGGAGCCAATAGTGGGACGGAAGCCGATCTACAGCCCTGAGGACAAGATGCAAATCGTGCTGTCGGTGCTCCGCGGAGAGACCACCCAGTCCGACATCGCCAGACGCCTGCAGATGAGCCAGACGACGATCGCCAAGTGGCAGAAGCAGTTTCTGCAAGGAGGCATCGAGGCGCTCACCCGCGGAGAGAACGCCCGGCCGCCCTCCTCCAAACGCGAGGAGGAGCTCGAGATGCAGGTCGACGAGCTCACCACCGCCCTCGGTGAGGCCTACGTGGAGCTCCGCGTGTGGCGTAAAGGGGGGGCTCTCTACCCCCGTACGAAGCGATAGAGGCCATCCGCGCGGAGGCCGGAGTGCCGGTCTCGAGGCTGCTCGTCCGCCTCGGGATCCCGCACTCGACGTGGTACTACTGGCGGGCGTGTGACCTGTCGGGCACGCCGGCGAGACGCTGGCCTGCGCCGGTCGTCGACGAGGTCGAGGCGGTCGCAGGCGAGTATGCGCACAAGTGGTCAGCATGGGGCCACCGGAAGATCTGCGCGATGATGCGCGCCGACGGGGTCGATGTGTCCGCATCGAGTGTACTGCGTGCGATGAGGCGGCTCGACCTTGTGCTCCCCGAACGGCACCTCAAAGAGCGGCGTGAGCTCGCGACCGCGCGCAAGGCGGCGTTCATGGAGGCCCCGACGCGGCCGAACCAGGTCTGGCAGATGGACTTCACCGAGTTCGAGACCCGGCAGGGAGGCACGTGGCGGATCTGCCCGGTCGTCGACTACGTGAGCAAGTACGCGCTCGCGGCGCCGGTGACCGGCACGGCGACGCAGCGCGATGCGATCGCGGCGCTGGAGGCTGCCATCGCAGAAGCCGAGCTCATCGCCGGGCTGAGCCTCGCTGAGGCGTGCACCGATCCTGACACGGGGGAGATCACACCTCTCAAGGTGGTGACGGACAACGGCAGCGCGTTCAAGTCCACGGCCTTCATGCGCTTCATGGCCGCCCGTCCTTGGCTGCAGCATATCCGCACGCGCCATTACTCCCCGGGCCAGAACGGCGTGGTCGAGCGGTTCAACCGCACGCTCAAGTACGAGCACCTCTACCGGCTCGAGATCGACGATGTGGCCGAGCTCATGGACGAGGTCGCGATCTTCCTCGAGCTGTACAACGACGTTCGCCCACACGAGACGATCGGGAACCTCAGGCCCATCGAAGTGCACGCGGCATCACACCTATTTCGGGCCCGAAGTGTCCAAGAATCTTGACGCGGTACACCCGCAGTGGACTGAGGGGGAAACGACCCTAGGGAATGTGATCTTCACAGCACTCGCTGCCGCGCCAGCTCTCAGTACTGTGTCAACCGTGGCCTACGCAGGTGGATACGAGCTGATTCCCTGGGCACAACCACGTGAGGCGCACCAGCTCTTACCGGGAGACTAAGGAGTCTTGCATGTGGATTCTGACTCAAGCCGTGGCAGTCCTCGGTGGTCTGCTCCTGGCAGTAACGGGCATTCTTGGCTACAAGCGTGTACTCGGTATCGCAGAGCATGCTGAGGTAACGGATACAATCAGGGCAATACGCAGATGGAGTCTCGGATCTGGAATCGGCTTGTCCCTTGTCCTGGGCGCCTTCTTCGCTCTCGTGGTTGCGCAGTCTGCCTGTGAGCTCGGGTGGTCGCAACAGCATGGGTTGGCGCTAGCTACTGTGTTGATCGCATCCGTCCTGGGCGGCGTGTGGACTGCGTGGTTCTTCTACTGGCGGACGGTGAGGAGGGTCAAGCGCCGCGCTGGGAGATGATATGAAGTCAGCCCGGTCTCGTGGACATTCCGACACTAGAACGTCACACAGGCGTTCGGGAGTGGGTCGAGGTACCGGTGCTCGATGATAGGAGGGTCCGGGATGTGGGAACCGCGTATCGCGGTTGAGGGCTGGGCGTGGTTCACTGCGGCATACCTGGCCGGGATCGTCGCTGTCATCGCCATCGTGACGGTGGTTGCGATGCGTTTGCGGCTATCGCTCCGCCGGGCGGTGTGGGTCGCGGGCGGATGTGTTGCCTGCTCGGTAGCGCTCTTCCTCTGGCTCGTTGGCGCGCCGCTGTGGTCGGCCCTGCTCCTTGGCGTCGGCACCATCCCCGTTGTGCTGGTTGCGGTCGGCGGTCTCGGCAGCGGTTCTGCGGCACCGAAGCGTGATGGCGTTGGTGGCGGACGGTAGGCCACTCGGCCACTCGTGCCCTGCGCAGGGGGGAGTGTCGTTGGTCTTGCGTTGGCACTGCTCTCATGGATATACTTCGGCTAGCCATAGGGGGTGCTTGTGATGATCACGAAGATCCAGAAGTGGGGCAACAGCCAGGGTCTGCGGTTGAGCAAGGACCTGCTTGCTGATGTCGATATCGAGGTAGGGGATACCGTTGACGTCTCCGAGCGTGACGGGAGTCTCGTCGTCACGCCTGTCCGCCGCGTCAGGGGCCGGCTCGATCTGGAAGAGCTGGTTCGGGAGATTCCGGCCGACTACAAGCCCGGTGAGTTCGATTGGGGCCCTCCGGCAGGGCGTGAGGTCTGGTAGATGGCAGCCTACATTCCCAGGAAGGGCGACTTCGTCGCTCTCACGTTCGACCCGCAGGCCGGCCACGAGCAGCGTGCTCGGCGGCCTGCTCTTGTGCTCAGCAACGAGCTCTTCAACAGGCACACGGGCATGTGCATCGTCTGTCCGGTCACCAACACACAACGGCACTATCCCTTCCATGTCACGATCCCCGAGGGCCTGCGTGTGAGCGGCGTGGTCATGGTGGAACAGGTGAAGTCCATCGACTTCCGTTCTCGGGGAGCGAAGTTGATCACGAATGCGCCTGCGTCCGTTGTCGACGAGGCGCTGTCGATACTCGACGCGTGCATCTACTGAGCCACCAGCGGCACGCGGGAGGCACTGCGATCGTCCATGCCCTTCCGGTGACCCGGCGCGCTCGCGGCGACTATCGGCAAGTACTACTCATGGGTGATTGCGCATCTGAGGCGCGGTATGCTGTATGTACTGAATTGGAGTCTCCTGTGGTAGTGTAGGTACTACCAGAGGAGGTACCGAAAATGAGTGCAATGCCCAACATCGTTCCTATCAGCGAACTCCGACAGGATGCGTCTTCGATCGTGCGGGAGGCGTCGGTCACAGGCGATCCAGTCTTCATAACCCAGCATGGTCGTGCCTCAGCGGTCCTCATGAGCGCTGGTACCTACGAACGGACGCAGCGTGAGCTCGAGATCCTGCGCATCCTCGTGCAGGGAGAGGTCGAGATCCAGGCTGGGATCGGCTACGACATCGACGCCATCATGGCTGAGGCGGATGCGTTGCTGGAGCGGCCGTGACGCGCAGGATCGGCTTCACGCCACGGGCGCGCAGTCAGTTTCTTGCTGCCGTCGAGTACATGCACGCTGAGCGTCCGATGGCCGCACGCGCGTTTCGCAATCGTTCCATGGAGGCGCTCAGGAACCTCATTCGCTTCCCGGAGTCTGGTCGAGTGATCCCTGAGTTTCCCGACCTCGGGTTCCGTGAGGTGCTCGTCGGCAAGTACCGCTTCTTCTACAGGCTTCAGGGGGACGCGGTCTGGGTCGTTGGCGTGTGGCACGACGCGCAGATCCCAGATGAGCCAGCTTAGCGGTCACCTCACGTGTTGGATCAGATGGCATATGAGGGGGTAGGGGTGGTCCGTGTCGCGGATATCGTCGACCATGACCACGCTCGTCGACGCGGTGTCTGATCTCCCGGTTCCGCATGCTGCGGCATGCTGTTCCTAGAGGGCAGCCATAACCACCTGGCGCTACTCGTGCGTTAGCTACCTTGCACCGCAAACTAGTATGTGGTACAAGGTAGCAGGTACGACAAACATCAGGCGGGCGGAGGAGGATCGATGGCGCAGGCGCGTGACGAGAGGGCATCGCAGTTCCGCAAGGGCGCGCTCGAGCTGGTGATCCTCGCGCTCCTGGACCGCGGCGAGCTCTACGGCGTGGAGATCGTGGACCGCCTCGCCGAGCGGTCCGGCCTGGAGGCGAGCGCCGGCACCGTGTATCCGTTGCTCTCGCGACTCAAGAAGGCGGGCGTTGTGGACACCACGTGGCGGGAGTCTCCCGTAGGGCCGCCGCGCAAGTACTATCGGCTGTCCGCGGCGGGGCGTCGCGAGCTTGCCGAGATGACGCGCTCGTGGCACGACATAGCGGACGCCATCGACGACGTGCTCACCGGAGGCGCAGAGCATGAGTGATATCCGCACCATAGACGCATACATCGCCGAGGTGCGCGCGCAGCTGGCGCCGCTCAGCGCTTCGCAGCGGGATGAAGTGCTCGCCGAGCTGGAGTCGCTGCTGCGCGCCGACGCCGAACGCGCCGGTGAGGCCGCCGCGCTTGAGGCTGTGGGCGATCCCGCAACGTACGCCGCCGGTGTGCTCGAGGCGCTGCACGACGATGCGGACGAGGCCGAAGCGGCAGGTCAGCCCACGCCGCAGGGCACCGTCCTCGGCATGCCCTACGACTTCCGCGGCATGTCGGTCGACCGCATCGGCAGCCGTGTGTGGAACCCGGCGGACCCCCGCATCTTCATGCCGCGGATGTTCGGTCTGGGGTGGACGTTCAATCTCGGCGCGATCGCCGTGAAGCTCGGCCTGATCCGGCCCGACGATGTCGGGGAGGAGTCGTACGAGCGCATCCCGCCCGTAGCGCTTGCCGTGGCGGTGGCCGTTCCGGCGCTGCTCGCCGTTGCCGCCGCAACCGTCCTTCTCGTGGCGTGGCCGATGCTCCCGGCGGAGGTTCCCACCCACTGGGGTGTGTCCGGCGCGCCCGACGACTGGGGATCGCGCGACGTCGTGCTGAGCATCCTGCTGGCGTTCGCGGTCGTACCGGCGGCGCTTACGTACTCGATGATCCTGCGTCGTCGCACGTCGGCCCGCTCGCGGTTGCTGTCGGCAGCGGCGCTTGCTATGGAAACGGTGCTCGTGCTGGGCATCGCGGTCCTCACGGTGCTAGACGCCAACGGCGCCGCCTCGGGCAACTGGATGTGGCTCGTGGTGCTGGGTGTTCTCGCGGTGCCGTTCTTCATGTTGTATGTGCCGATGCGTGCGGGCCTTCATGCCGAGTGGCGTGAGGCCGTTCCGTCCGACGGAGAAGGAGACTGACAATGCAGACCAACATCCCCCTGAGCGATCTGCCCGGATGGGCGCTCCCCGCGATCATCGTGCTTGCGGCTGTGCAACTGGGCCTCGCGATCTATGCCCTGGTGGTGATGTTGCGCACCCCCGAGGACCGGCTCGTCTTCGAGAAGCGCTGGCCGTGGGTGGTCATCATCCTGTTCGTGAACCTGATCGGCGCTATCGTGTTCCTCGCCGCTGGGCGCAAGCCAGCGAAGGCGGCCGATCCGCTTGCTGCGTCGGCTGCAGCGCCAGCGGCGCCGCCGCGCAAGCGTGCCGACCGGGCGATGGACGTGCTCTACGGCGACCAGGATGCCGGCAGCGCACCCGAAGGGCAGGCCGGCGCGGAGGGTGATGCGCGATGACGCAGGCGATCGCCATCAGCGGCCTCGTGAAGACCTATGGCGAGGCGAATGCGCTGGACGGCTTCGATCTCGCGGTGCCGGAAGGATCGGTCTTCGGTTTCCTCGGCCCCAACGGCGCGGGCAAGACCACCACGCTCCGCATACTCTCCGGACTCGCGCACCCAACCTCGGGCAGCGCGGAGGTCTTCGGCCACGACGTGGTGACGTCGACCTCGGCCGTTCGGGCGGAGATCGGATTCCTGCCCGACGTCCCGGGCTACTACGAGTGGATGACCGCACCCGAGTTCCTGCGCTTCGCGGGCGGCCTCTTCGGGCTGAAGGGGTCGGTGCTCGACGGACGCGTGGACGCGCTCCTCGACCTCGCTGGTCTCACCGGCGTGAAGACGCGTATCGGCGGCTACTCGCGGGGCATGAAGCAGCGGCTCGGCGTTGCGCAGGCGCTCATCAACGCTCCACGGCTGCTGATGCTCGATGAACCCACCTCGGCGCTCGATCCGATCGGGCGCAAAGAGGTGCTCGACATGATCGCGTCGCTCAGGGGGAGGACCACCGTGTTCTTCTCCACCCACATCCTCGCCGACGTGGAGCGCGTGTGCGATCGCGTCGCCATCCTCGACAAGGGGCGCGTGGTCACCTCGGAGGCGATGGCCGACCTCAAGTCGCGCTACGGCGGACAGCGCTTCGTGATCGATACCGCTGGAGACGCGTCGGCACTCCTCGACCGGCTCCTCACCGAGACCTGGGTGGCCGAGGCGATGATGCTCGCTGACGGCAGGCTTTCGGTCGCGGTGAGCGACGTGGAGACCGCGCAACGCGCGCTGCCTGCCGCGATCTCGCAGGCAGGGTTGGGGCTGAAGCGTTTCGAACCGGGCGAGATCTCGCTCGAAGAGGTGTTCGTGGACCTGGTTGGAGGTGAGCGGTGATGCGCGGGTTCGGTGTGTTCCTCGGCAAGGAGTTGCGTGAGATCGCGCGTACGTGGCGCATCTGGGTGCTGCCGGGCATCGTGTTGTTTTTCGCCGTCTCCGGGCCGCCGCTTGCCGAGGTGACGCCGCAGCTGCTGTCGTCAGTGATGGAGTCGCAGGGCACCGGGGCCGTGATCGAGCTTCCCGATCCCACCTACGTGGACGCGTATCTTCAGTGGACGAAGAACCTCTCGCAGATCGTGATATTCGCGCTGATCATCATGTTCGCGGGCGCCATCTCTGCCGAGAAGCGCGGAGGCACGGCGATCCTCTCGCTGACCAAGCCGCTCACGCGGCCGGCGTTCGTGCTGGGCAAGCTGGCCTCGCACACGATCCTGCTCACGGTCACCACGCTCGTGGGTGCGGCCGTCACCTGGGGACTCACGCTGGCGGTGTTCGGCGAGGCGCCGCTTGCGCCGTTGGCAGGCGCCACGGGCGTGTGGCTCGTCTCGGCGCTGTTCTTCGTGGCGCTCATGATGCTGCTCTCGTCTGCGGTGGACTCGCAAGCAGGCGCCGCAGGATTGGGGCTCGTGGTCTACCTGCTGCTGTCGATCGCCACGATCTGGGAGCCTGCGGTCTCATACTCGCCCGCTGCGCTCGTGAACGCGCCCACCGAGATCGCGATGTCCGAGACGGTCGCTCTTGGCTGGCCGATCGGTACCACGATCGCGCTCACCGTGCTGCTCGCGATCGCGGCGGTGGCCGTCTTCCGCAAGCGCGAGTTGTAGGGCGTTCACCGGGTGTGGCTACAGGCGGTGTTGCGAAGTACGTCGGCATCCCGGAGGCGATCCTTTCGTAGGAAAGCCGCCTCAGTCGAGGCGGCTTTCCGAGGACAGAGCCAAGGGATGCCGACGTACTTCGGTGTCCCGAGGACAGAGCCGAGGGATACCCTCAGCGAATTCACATATGTCTACACGTACGTCTTCGCAAGCTCGTCGAGCGTGATGTGGTCGGTCTCCACGTCGGAGATGGCGTTCCATACCTCCTTGAGACGCTCGTTGGTGGCCCGCTCGGCGAACGACTTGTAGAGCGCTGACGCCCGGTTCTCGCGCTTCAGCGACTCCTCGATGTCGCTCGCCCACGACCCCGTGGTCTCGCCCGGCTCCATGAGGTCCTCGGGTTCGTCAACGCCGAGGATGTCCGAGAACACCTCGCAGTGCTCGGCCTCGACCTTGGCCAGACGCTTGTACGTGGCGCGCAGCGGATCGTTGTCCTTGCGCTGCGCCATGCCGAGGTAGAAGCGGCAGTTGCTGGTCTCAAGCTCGATCGAGGTCTCAAGGTCGGCGCGCTCGGTCTCGGTGAGCTGGACATCGTTGATGTCGGGCGTGTACTTGTCGGGCTCCTCGAGGAACTCCCCGTGCGCGCCGCAGAAAGGACAGTTCTCCGGCGATTCGTAGCCGAGGTAGACCTCGCCGCAGATGCGGCACCGGTAGATGTTGAGCTGCATATCGTGCTCCTCTCGTGATGGGGCAGTACCGTCAGGGTAGTCCGAGCGCCTCGCTTATGGCTAGCCCGAAGTCATACGCGGCGTCCGGCCCGTTCGCGGTGACGATCCTGCCGTCTACTTCCACCGGACCATCGGTCCAGATGGCGCCATGCTCGGCGAGATCTTCTTTCTGGGAGGGGAACGCGGTGGCGCGGACGCCGTGGAGCAGCCGCGCGTGGGCGAGCACTGACGGCGCTATGCAGATGGCCGCCACCACGCGGCCGAGGCGATCCGCTTCCTGTGCGAGGGCGTGGGCCACGGGGTCGTCGAAGTAGACCTGCGCGCCTCCGCCGCCCACGAAGACCACGGCGTCATAGTCGGCCGCCTCGACGTCGGCGAGCGAGACGGTGGCCTCGACGGTCATACCGAGCTTGCCCTGGCAGACGCCGGCCGACCTGCTGGCAGTGACGACCGTGGCGCCGCGGGATTCGAGCACTTCCCTGGGGTGGGCGTACTCCTCGTCGCGGAACACCTCAGGGGCGATCACCATGAGTACTTGCGTCATGAGACCTCCATGTATCGGGGACACCGTAGATGATACCCAGCAGCGACATGCGCAACGGGGCGCATGGGCGTGCGCGGGGCGAAACGGCCTAGAACGATCCGATCGTCGCGTAGGTGCCCGCCCTGTCGGATGCGCCGTCGGCAACAGCGCGGTCGATGGCGGCGAGTTCGTTATGCCGCGCGGCCAGGTCGTTGCGCTCCTGGATGGCGCGGTTGTACTCGGCCACAAGGGCGTTATAGCCGTCCACCTGCGCGTTGTACTGCGTATACGCGCCGGTCGCCTTGAGGCGCTGCAGGTCGTCGTACGACGAGCGCACCGACGCCTCGAGCTCGGCAAGGGCGCCATCGGCCTCCTCGATCATCCCGGCGAGGTCTTCCGCCTCGGCCACGGCTCGTGCTCGCGCATCGAGGATCGCTGCTACCTGTGGGCCGGCCGTGTACTCGGCCGGGCCTCCATCGATCCTGAACACGCGCGGCTCGCTCTCGAGCGCGATGCCGCCTTCGAGGCTCTCCGGCACCTGGCCGATGTAGCCGGGCACGGTCGTCTCAACGTACGCGTAGCCGGTGTCGTCATAGGTGATCCCGTCGGCGCGTATGCCGAGCGCCACATGCTGCTCGGGTTCGAACATGAGCACCGCGACGTCGTAGCCCTCGCGGGCGAGCAGAGCGGCGAGCAGGAGCGTCTTGTCGTCGCAGTCGCCCGCACTCTCCACGAAGGTCTCCACCGGGAACTTGGGGGAGAGATCATCCGGGTCCACCCGGTAGGTGATCGACTGCACGTAGGCCGTGAGCATCTCGGCATACCGGTCGGCATCGAGGCCGCGCTGGTCGCGTATGGAACGGAAGGCGGCAAGGAGCGAGTCGTAGAACGCTTGCTGATGCGGCTCGGTGATGAATGCGGGGAAGTAGTCCTCGATCCAGTCGTTGGCCCGCGCATTGCCGAAGCGGATGACCTCCTTGTCGGCCGCCGCGGCGCCGGCGTAAAGCCCTCCGTCGACGGTCAGGGTGAACTCCACGGGCTGCCGCTCGAACGTGAAGGAGACCGCCACGGTGTGGACCGCGCTGATGGTCTCATCGGGAGTGATCGAGGGGTAGATCACGCCATCGGGCAGCATCGTGCCGCACCCCGTGAGGAGCGTCAGTGTCAGCGCGAACGCGATGATGACCCGCAGCATCCCGGCTCCGTGATCGAGAGGGCCTTACGTTACCGAGGATATCTCATGCGGAGGCTGGAGCAGGGTATCCTCTTGGTGACATACACCACCACCCGGGAGGTTCGATCGCATGCGGTTCCTCTACACGCCGGTGATACCGCCGTTCGGCGGGGCGGGGCAGAACGAGAGCGTCATCGCCGACCTCATGGCCGAACTCGGCTCGCGCGGTGGAGAGCGCGTATCTGCCGAGGGGTTCGAAGACCCCGCGCCGCTGGTGTACGTGATGGCCACCGGCGGCACGGAGCGGACCCTGCTCGACCTGCAGGCGAGGCGCAGCGTGTTCAGAGCAGGCGAGCCGGTGGTGCTGGTGGCCCATCCGGGCAACAACTCGCTCCCGGCGTCGCTCGAGGTGCTCGCGCGGTTGCAGCAGGACGGCGTGCCGGGCCGCATCGTCTTCGTCCGCGGCCCGCAGGACGAGGCGGGGCTGGCAACGCTTGAGGCCGCCATCGCGGACGTGACGGTGCGGATGCGGTTGCTCGACACCCGCGTGGGTCTGGTGGGGGAGCCGTCCGACTGGCTCGTGGCAAGCTCGCCGGATGCCGACGTGGTGCGTGAGACGTGGGGACCCACAGTGATCGCCATCGGCATGGACGAGTTGGAGGCGGAGATCGATGCGGTCTCCGCCGATACCGTCGAAGCCGGCGTGGCCTCGCTCTCGGGCGACTCGACCGGATGTGTCGAGCCGACCCCCGGGGATCTTGCCGACGTGGCGCGAGTGACGTCGGCGATGGAGGCCCTCGTTGAGCGGTACGACCTCGACGCGGTCTCCCTCCGCTGCTTTGACCTGCTGGTGTCGCGAGAGACCACAGGCTGCTTCGCGCTCTCGGCGCTCACCGACGCCGGTGTGATGGCCGGGTGTGAGGGCGACCTCGTGAGTACCGTGGGCATGCTGTGGGCCAACCTGCTCACGGGCGAGTTGCCATGGATGGCGAACCCCTCGGAACTCGATGAGACGGCGGATACTCTCAAACTCGCGCACTGCACCATTGCGCGCGGGATGCTTGAGCGTTACCGGTTGCGCTCGCACTTCGAGTCGGGGCAGGGCGTGGGCATCCAGGGCGATCTGCCGCTCGGCCCGGTCACCGTGCTCCGCATCGGCGGCGCGGAGATGGAGGCGCTGTGGCTGGCCGAGGGCGAGATCGTGGCACGCGGGGATGCGGAGAACCTGTGCCGCACGCAGGTGGACATCGCGCTTACCGACGGCGCCGTGAGCGATCTGCTGCACACGCCGCTGGGGAACCACATCGTGATGATCCGCGGTCACCATGCGGCACACCTGGCCGACTGGTGGGACACGATGCTGTAAGTCCCCGCGCGTTGCTGACGCCGTCGTGCACATGTACGATGCAGAGGTAGTACCTGGAAGGTAGTACCTCTGGAGGCGTCGTGGCCAAGGTGAACGTGTATATCCCTGACGAGCTGCTCGAGCAGGTGGACGCCGACGCGGAGACGCTTGGGCGCAGCAGGAGTTCGATCGTGCAGGAGGCCCTGGCGGAGTACGTTGCCGCCAGGGCCGAATGGGATCGGCGCGCCGGAGTGGAGCAGGCGATAGCGATCGCGGATCGGGTTGCGGCCCGTTGGCCACAGAGCGATCGGCTGCCAGAGGTCGGCGGGAGCGAGTTCCTGGTCGGTTTGCGCCGTGCGCCCGAGGGTGCAAGCGATGCAGAGGTCGTGAGGCGCATCATCGAGGACCGTGCGGACCGCTCAGATGGCTGATCGTCTTGTCGTGCTGGACGCCTCTGTTGGCGTGAAGTGGTTCGTGCCGGAGTCAGGGCGGGAAGAGGCGCTCGCACTCCTGAAGCGGGCGGCCGCCGGTGACGCGAAGCTTGTCGTTCCCGACCTGTTCGTGTACGAGGTCCTGCGCACAGTACATCGCAAGGCTGATGATGTGGCTGCCCGCGAAGTACTGGGGTTCTTCGAGCGGGCAGGGCTCATCACGGTGCCGCCGATCGCTCCAGTCCTGGCCGAGACGCTCCGGCAGGCCAGCGTGCTTGGCTGCGACGTGTACGACGCGTGTGCGCCGGCGATAGCATCATTGCTCGGCGTCCCTCTCTACTCTGCTGACAGACGAGCGCACGCAGCGTTTCCCGGGGTGACGCTGATCGGGTAGGCGGCGAGGGCCCCCTGCGAGGACTACGTAGTACCCGTCACCCCGGCACGGCCCACTAGTACGTCTCCAGTATCTCGGAGATGTCGCGTGGCTCCTCGGCATGCTTCCACATCGGGCGGTCGAGCTGCGGCAGCCCGTCCTGGTAGGTGAACGTCTCCTCTTCGCGATAGAACACGCCGATGGGGACCTTGCACTCGTCGGGCGCACAGGTGAGCTCGTGGAACGTCGACATCGACGTCTCGAATGCCATCGTCCTGTCTGACGGGTCGTAGCCGTCGAGTTCCTCGAGCTTGTACACGCGGTCGCGGAACCACTTGAAGGTGTTGATCTTGTTCCACGTCACGCACGGCTGGTAGACGTCCACGAGCGAGAACCCGTGGTGGTCGAGCGCCTGGCGGTAGAGCGATTTCAGGTGATCGACGTCGCCGGCGAACCCGCGCGCCACGAACGTGGCTCCCTGCGCGATCGCCACGCCCACCGGGTTCACAGGCTCCTCCACCACGCCGCCCGGCGTGCTCGGCGTCTGCATGAACTGGTCGGAGGTGGGGGACGCCTGGCCCGTCGTGAGGCCGTAGATCTGGTTGTTGTGGTAGATGGCCATCATGTCGATGTTCCGGCGGACCGAGTGGATGAAGTGGTTGCCGCCGATGCCGTAGCCGTCGCCGTCGCCCATGCTCACGATGACCTTGAGGCTCGGATTGGAGAGCGCGATGCCCGTGGCCACCGGCAGGGCGCGGCCGTGGAGGCCGTGGAAGCCCTGCGAGCGGTAGAAGTCGGCGCCGTTGCCGTGGCAGCCGATGCCCCACACCATCGCGTAGTCCTCGAAGCCCATGCCCGACTCCTCGATGACTTCCTTGAGCGCCTTCCACATCATGTGGTTGCCACATCCGGGGCACCACGTGGGCTCGAGGGCGCGCTCGATGTCCGCGACCTTAACCATTGTCGGCCACCTCCTTCAGCTTCGCGTAGACCATCTCGGGCGAGAACGGCCGCCCGTCGTAGCGGTGGAGCGTGTCGTCCACGTCCACGAGGCACTGTTCCCGCACGAGGCCCTGGAGCTGACCCGTGTAGTTGCCCTCCACGATCACCGTGCGCTTCGCCGCGCCGAGGAACTCACGCACGTCGTCGGCAGGGAACGGCCACACGGTAACCACCTGCATCGCGGCCACCTTCACGCCGTCGGGTTCGAGCCAGCGCATCGCTTCGAGCACCGGGCCCTTGGTGGTGCCGAAGAAGAGCACCGCCACGTCCGCCTCGGCCACATCCGCTCCGAACACCGCAGGTGGCGGAACGAGTTTGCGCGCCAGCTGGAGCTTGCGCATCCGCTTCTCGTTCTGGGCCGTGCGCTCGGCGGCGATCTCGCCGTTCTGGCCCCAGCCGTACTCGTCGTGCTCGTACGAGTTGATCAACTGCGTAGCGCCCTTCACGCCCGGCAGCACGCGGAGCGACACTCCGTCGTCGGCCACCTTGTAGCGCAGGTAGTCGCCGTCTTCGCCGAGGGCATCGGGGTGGTCGGCCACATCACCCTCGGCCACGAGCTTGCCGCGGTCCACCATCACCGCGTCGAGGTCGAAGTACGGCACCGACTGCCGGTTGTCCGAGAGGTAGCTGTCGCCGAGGATGATCACCGGCGTCTGCAGCTGGTCGGCGAGGTTGAACGCCTTCCAGGAGAGGTCGAAGGCGTCGGTCTGGTCACCGGGGGCGAGCACCACGCGCGGGAACTCGCCCTGGCCGGCGTGGATCACGTAGCGCAGGTCGCTCTGCTCGGTCCAGGTGGGCATCCCCGTTGCCGGTCCGGGGCGGGTGAACACGCCCACGACCACGGCGCTCTCGCTCACGCCGGCCATGCCGAACGCCTCCGTCATCAGCGCGAAGCCGCCGCCGGAGGTGGCGCACATCGAACGGGCGCCGGTGAACGCCGCGCCGGCCACCATGTTCATCGCCGCAAGCTCGTCTTCGGTGTGCTTCACCACCACGCCCGCATCGCGTTCGTGCGCGGCCATGAAGTGCAGCAGCGACGAGGCGGGCGTCATCGGGTACGCGGCGTAGAAGCCGATGCCTGCCGCGAGCGCACCCAGGCCGACGGCTTCGTTACCGTCAACGAGCACGCGGCGCGGCGCATCGGGCAGGCCCTCGACCTTCATCCAGAAGTCGCCCGCCATCTTGGAGACGTATCCATGACCAACAGTCGCCGCGGCGATGTTCTGCTCGGTGATCTCCTCGGCCTTGTGGGCGAACTGCGCGGCGATCGACTCAGCCAGCGTGTCGAGCGGGAAGTGCACCAGGCCGAGCGCGGCGCCGAGCGCCACGGTGTTGGCCATGATCGGGCCGCCGGCTTCCTTGGCGAACTTCTTGAGCGGCACCGGGACCGGGCGAATCCGGTTGCTGGGAAGCCACCCGTCGGTGGAGGTGACCTCGGGATCGAAGATCACCGCGCCGCCGTCGATGACCTCGTCGAGGTGCTTGTCGACCGTCTGGCGGTCGAAGGCGATGAGGACGTCGACGGTCTCGACGTGACTGGATATCGGCCTCGGGCTGACCCTGAGGGTGTAGGTGTTGTGACCCCCGCGGATGAGCGATGGGTACTCGGTGAGGTCGAAGACCTCGAGTCCGGCGTTCACGAACGCCCGCGCGAGCGTTTGGCCTGCGGCCTTGATGCCCAGACCTGCTGCGCCGCCGATCTTCACACGCAGCTCGCTGCCCTTCTGGGGAAGTGGCACGGGTGAGCCTCCTTCACGGTGGGTACGGGTACGCTATCCTTTGTACCCCTGGCGGACGAGGATGCATACTGCGAGGTGCGGAAGGAGGCAGTGTGAGCGGAGAGAGAACGACGACCGTGCTCGTTGGCGTGACGGGCGGCATCGCCGCGTACAAGAGCTGCGAGCTGGTGCGCGCGCTCATGAAGCGCGGCTACCGCGTCAAGGTAGTGATGACCGATGCGGCAACGCGCTTCGTCACCCCGCTCACGTTCCGCACGCTCACGAACGAGCCCGTGGCGGCGTCGTTGTGGGAGGACGACCCCTCGGCGCCGGTGCACCACATCTCCCTTGCCGAGGAAGCCGACGTGTTCGTGATCGCGCCGTGCACCGCCAACGTGATCGCCAAGATCGCGCAGGGGAGGGCCGACGACCTGCTCACCACCGCTGCGCTCGCCACGGAGGCGCCGATCGTGATGGCGCCGGCGATGAACGTGCACATGTGGCGCGACGAGGCCACGCAGGAGAACGTGGATCGGCTGCGCGACCGCGGCGTGGTGTTCGTGGAGCCGGAGAGCGGCGAGCTCGCCTGCGGTGACGTGGGCGAGGGACGTCTCGCGCCGGTGGAGGCCATCGCCGAAGCCGTGATGGCTGAGGCCGAACGGGCGCAGGACCTCGCCGGGCGGCACATCCTGGTGACGGCCGGCGGCACGCAGGAGCCGATCGACCCCGTTCGGTACATCGGCAACCGTTCGTCGGGCAAGACGGGGTTCGCCATCGCTGATGAGGCGGCACGCAGGGGCGCCCGGGTAACGTTGGTGACGGGCCCCACGCATCTGGCCGACCCCTTCGGGGTGGAGGTCGTGCGCGTGCAGACCGCGCTCCAGATGCACGCCGCCGTGATGGAGCGCGCCGAGGACGTGGATGCGGTGGTGGCCTCGGCCGCTGTTGCTGACTTCCGTCCCGCGGAGGTCGCTCGAGGCAAGATCAAGAAGACCGCCGCTCCCGAGGCTATCGCTCTCGTGCGGAATCCCGATATCCTGGCCGAGCTCGGAGCGCGCCAGGAGCGTCCCGTGCTCGTGGGCTTCGCGGCGGAGACATCGGATGTGGAGAGCAACGCCCGGCACAAGCTCGAGGCGAAGCGCTGCGATCTGGTGGTGGCCAACGACGTGAGCGACCCCGCACTCGGCTTCGGCACCGACGCTAATCGCGTCGCGTTCGTGACACGCGATGGTGTTGAGTGGCTGCCGATGCTCTCCAAGCGCGTCATCGCGCGGGAGATCGCTGATCGCCTCGCGCGCCTGCTCGGAGGCGCTGACGTCGAGTGAGCGGAACGCAACTGCACATCCACTCGGGAACGGCCTTCCTGCTAGCGCTCGCCCTGGCGGTGCTCGTGTTGCTGCACGGATGGATCACCCGTGCCCGTCGACGCACGATCATCTCCCGGCTGTTCGGCGTCTTCTATGGCGCGTGGGTGGTCTCCATGACGCTGCTGCCGTTCGAGGTGGCCCCGCCCGGCTCGGGCGTGGGGCTCGACCCCTATTGGCGCGAGTCGGTGAACCTCGTGCCGCTTCGTACCATCCGCCTCTACCTGGAGAGCGACCTGGGGCGCGTGGCGTGGGAGAACCTGCTCGGCAACCTGCTGTTGCTGGTACCGCTTGGCGCGCTGGGGCCGTGGGCGTGGCGCAAGCTCGACAGGTGGGGAAGGGTCCTCGGCACCGGCCTGTGCGTCTCGCTCGGGATCGAAGCGCTGCAGTTCTCCAAGCGGTTCATCGATGCCCTGCAGACGACCCGCTCGGTGGACATCGACGACGTCATCCTCAACACGGCCGGTGTCGCCCTCGGGTATGCGCTGTTCGTGGTGGTGCGCGCCATCGGGAGAGCGCTGCGACGTCTGCGTCGCAAGGACGGCTGATCGTCCCGCCGAGTTGTGTGCTTCCTGTGGATATGCGCTGCTCAGAGGCCCCACGCCGCCGCGTTGGCATCAGCCTTGCGTACCCGACGTGTCCGCCGTGGCTCCGAACCGGGTGTCCGCGGCGGTGACATGTCCCCGTACGCAGGAGGCGTATGAGTACCGCTAAGACGTTCGTTTCACTCGCCACCATCGCACTGGCTATCTCTCTATTCCCGTCGGCCCCGTCCGCGCATGCCGCGGTCGTGACGCCGGCAACCATCACCGCCACGGCCGACGACATCCCGGCACTCACTGCCGAGGTCACCCGTACGGCCATCGCCGACTCCCGCGCGCGCAGCTCGCTTGTCTGGCTCGGCACGCGGCTCGACTCGCTTCGGAACCGTATCCCGGAGGCGCGTTCCGCCGAGACCCGCGCGGCCATCTCCGTTGAGATCGCGGCGCTCACTGCGGAGCGTGACCTGCTCGTCGTGCAGGCACAGGCGGCATCACGCGCCGCGGAAGCTGCTCGTGACGCACTCGCAGATGCCGAGGCCGCGGAGGCCGAGCGCGTTCGCGCCGAGCGTATCGCCGAGTTCGGACTGTTCCCCGTTGCGGGTGAGAACCGGTTCGTTGACAGCTGGGGCGCACCGCGGAGCGGCGGGCGCCGGCACAAGGGCACCGACATCATGGCCGCCACAGGCACGCCGCTGGTCGCTACCCGTGATGGCGTGGTGACCTCCAAGCGGGGAGGGCTCGGCGGCCTCACGATCTGGCTCGAGGCCGACAACGGCGTGCGCTACTACTATGCGCATCTGGATTCCGTGACGGTCCCGGAGGGCCGGGTGAAGGCCGGCGACGTGATCGGCACCGTGGGCTACACGGGCAACGCCAGCCCCAGCGCGCCGCATCTCCACTTCGAGATCCACATGCCCAGCGCCGTGAACCCCTATCCGCTCCTCCTGGAGATGGCGCGGTAGCCACGGTCCACACGATCGTGCGGTTTCAGGCGTCCTGGCTGATCCACTCCGATGTCATGCTTGAAGCCGCGCCCCGCGACACGTAATATGATGCTTCGCTGCCGCAGGGCAGCATCAACGGGCTGTGGCGCAGTTTGGTAGCGCACTTGACTGGGGGTCAAGGGGTCGCAGGTTCAAATCCTGTCAGCCCGACCAGCGACACGCGGGGCACCTTCGGGTGCCCCGCTCGCGTTTGCGGGTGGCCGGATGGTTGCTACACTTACCCTTGCCCGTACACCGGCCGCGCGGCCGGGAGTCTGACCGACACACCCGGATCCGGGCAACGGATCCGGGATCGCACCCGCACCGCCCCGGAGGGCGCCGATGTACGACGACCCCAACACGAACGATAGCGATAGCGTCGCACCGGGACCGACCCCGCGTCCGAGGCGCAGCGACCGGAGCCGCCCGAGGCGTACCCAGCGTCGCGGGAACAGCGAGGCGAACACCCGGCGGTCGCGCGGGCCCGCCGCCCGTCGGGCGCCTGAGAAGACTGCATCGGAGCGCAACGAGGATGAAACACGCCCGGCGTCCACGGAGCGCCCCCGGCGCTCGTCCCGTTCCGCTGCGCGTACCTCGCGGAAGCCACGTTCGGATCGCACACCGCGCACCGCGCGGGTCCACGGCGCCCGGAGGACGCCCTCTGGACAACGTTCGGTAGGGAATGTGACCGTGCGCGTACTCGGAGGGGTGCTGGTGCTCGTCCTCGCGCTTGGCGCAGTGGGGTACGGCGTTGTGAGACATCTAATGCACGAACCAGACGCTGAAGTGGCGGTGGGCGCCGGTGAACCCGTCCACGTTGTGATCGAGGCGGGCAGCACGACCGCGGACATCGCTCGCCAGCTGGTCGACCTGGGGGTCGTCGAGAGCGTGCTGACGTTCCGATTCACCGTCAGCCAGGCGGATGCCGACGGGCGACTCCGTGCCGGTGAGTACGACCTCTTCACCGGGATGGACGACGGGGATGTGATCGACCTTATGCTCATCGGCCCGAGCGCCGACTACGTGAACGTCACCATCCCCGAAGGCTTCACCGCCGAGCAGGTGGCCGCACGCATGACCGCTCAGGCAGGCGCAGAGGCCGAGGAGATGATGCGCCTGTGCACCGAGGGTGCGCCGGAGTTCGCCGCGGAGCGCCCGTATCTCGAAGGCGCGTTCGGCGACTCCCTCGAAGGCTTCCTGTTCCCGGCGACCTACTCGATAGAGGTCGGCACGTCAGAACGCGAGATCGTGGAGATGTTGCTCGATACTTTCGAGGACCAGGCGGCCACACTGGATCTCTCGTATGCCGAGGCACACGGCCTCGACCTGGCGGACGTGGTCACGATCGCATCGATCCTCGAGCGGGAGGCGCAGCTCTCGGAGGAGTTTCCCCTGGTCTCCTCGGTCATCTACAACCGTCTCGAGCGGCCGATGCGTCTGCAGCTGTGCGCCACGGTGATGTACACGATGCCCGAGGGCACGACGTCGCTCACCAATGCCGATCTCGAGCAGGACACGCCGTACAACACCTACCTGCACGATGGCCTTCCGGCGGGACCGATCAGCAACCCCGGCCTGGCCGCCCTCGAGGCCGCTGCCGATCCCGCCGACACCGATTACCTCTACTACGTGCTCACGGGCACTGACGGCTCGCAGACCTTCACCGAGACGTACGATGAGTTCCTCGCCGCCAAGAGGCTTTCACAAGAGGTCTTCAGCGACTGACGTGGCGGGTCCACGATCGGGATGCGGCATAGGTCGAACTAGGGCATATACCGTGTGAACGTTCATGAACGGCCGGACGGATGGTCCCCGAGGTCAGGAGGAACGACTGGTGGTAGCCCAGAACGAGGATCGCCCCCAAGAGCAGGAAGTGCACCACACGGTCTACTCGGTCGCGAACCTCATCACGGTGTTGCGGCTGGTGCTGGTACCGTTCTTCTTCACCGCCCTCGTGGACGCACCGAGCGAGCGCGGTCGTCTTGTGGCGTTCGCGATCTACGCGGTAGCCGCCTCCACCGACTGGATCGACGGCCAGATCGCCCGCCGCACCAACACGGTCACGCAGTTCGGCAAGATCGTCGACCCGCTGGTGGACCGCCTTCTGCTCGCCTCGGGTGTCGTCGGCCTCTATCTGATCGACGTGCTTCCGCTGTGGATCCCGGTGCTCCTGCTCGGCCGCGACATGTACCTGCTGTACGGCGCATACGTTCTCGAGCGTCACAACGTGATCCTTCCGGTGACGCGGGCCGGCAAGTGGACGACCGCCGTGTTGCTCGCCGGCTTCTCGTCGCTCATCGCGGGCTGGCCGATGGTAGGCGGTCTCGGCTTGGTGGATACCGGTTGGTTGCCCGGGCTGGGTGAGGCGCAGGTCCCGCTCGGCATGTTCTTCGTCTACGTTGGGATCGTGCTCTCGGTCTCGGCGGCCCTGCAGTACACGCGCATCGCGATCCGTGCCCGCAAGACCGCGCTCGAGTCCCGGGAAGGCGGAGTTGCATGAAGGCTGTGGTGATGGCGGGTGGCGAGGGCACGCGTCTGCGTCCCCTCACGAGCATGCGCCCCAAACCGATGGTACCGGTCGTCAACCAGCCGGTCATGGAACACATACTCGGGCTCGTGAAACACCATGGCATCAGCGAGGTGGTCGCCACGCTGGCGTTCATGCCGCAGGTCATCGAGGACTACTTCGGCGATGGCGACGAGTGGGGCATGGACATCAGCTACGCGATCGAGGAGACGCCGCTCGGCACCGCGGGCTCGGTGAAGAACGCCGCCGAGGCGCTCACGGAGACCTTTCTCGTGATCTCGGGCGACGCGCTCACCGATATCGACCTCACCGAGGTCATCGAGTTCCACAAGGCGAAGGGCGCCGTCGTCACCATCGCGCTCAAGCGCGTGCCCGATCCGCTCGAGTTCGGCGTGGTCATCACCGACGACGATGGCAGGATCGAGCGCTTCTTAGAGAAGCCCTCGTGGGGCCAGGTGTTCAGCGACACGATCAACACCGGCATCTACGTGATGGACCCCATGGTGCTCGATTTCATCCCCGAGGGTCAGGCGTTCGACTTCTCCTCGGACCTCTTCCCGCTGCTCATGGCCGAAGGGCATCCGCTCTACGGGTGCGTGGTGGATGGCTACTGGGCCGACGTGGGGAGCCTTGAGGGGTACCGCGAGGTCCATGAAGACATACTCGACGGCAAGGCGATGATCTACATACCGGGCGCCAGGACCAAAGACGACGTGTGGGTGGGTCCGGGCGCCACCATCGATCCCACGGCCGAGATATCGCCCAAGGCGGTGATCGGCGCCAACACCACGATCCGCGCGGGGGCGAAGATCGGCCCGTACTCCGTGATCGGCGACAACTGCCTGGTGGGTTACGACGCTCAGACGGAACACTCGATCGTGTGGAACGACTCGTTCGTGGGCAAGTGGTCCCGGGTGAGCGGCGCCGTGCTGTGCCGGAGCGTGGACATCCGTGCCGGCGCACGTGTGGAGCAGGGGGCCGTGATCGGCGACGAATCCGTGGTGGGGCACGGGGCGGCGGTGGGGAACGACGTACAGGTCTACCCGTTCAAGCGCATCGACGCCGGCGCTCTCGTGAACTCCTCGCTGATCTGGGAGTCGCGGGGAGTGCGCTCGCTCTTCGGTCCCGACGGCATCGCCGGGCTCGTGAGCATCGACATCACTCCGGACCTTGGCTTGCGCGTGGCCCAGGCGTTCGGGAGCCTGCTGCCGGCGAGGTCGCACGTCGTGGTGAGCCGTGATTCGAGCGCAGCGGCACGGATGGTGAAGCGCGCGGTCGCGGCGGGTCTCAACTTCACAGGATGTCACGTGCGCGACCTGCGCGTGGCGTCACCCGCGGTCACGCGGTTCACCACGCGCGACATGCGCGTCAACGGCGGCATCCACATCTGCATCGCCGATGGCGACCCGCAGTCGATCGAGATCCACTTCTACGATGCCGAGGGCATCGACCTGTCCACGGGGCAGGAGAAGAAGGTCGAACGGCTCTACTTCCGGGGTGAGTTCCGGCGTGCGTTCTTCGACCAGGTGGGTTCGATCATGTACCCGCCCCGTGCGATCGAGTACTACACCACCGGCCTCACGACGGCGATCGACGACGCCAGCGCGTCCCGCAGGCGTTACACGGCCGTCGTGGACATGGGGCTCAGTCCGGCATCGTTCGTGCTCCCAACGGTCGCAGCCCAGTGGGGCGTGGATCTGATCGGCCTTCGTGCCTACGTCGACTCCGAGCAGACGCCCGTGGATACCGAGAGCCGCGCGGACGTCCTCAAGCGCGTGGCGCGGTCGGTGGACATGTTCCAGGCGGATGTGGGCGTGCTGATGGACTCCACGGCCGAGCGGATCACGCTCGTCACCCCGGCGGGACGCATCCTCGACCATGACACGGCGCTTCATGCCCTGGTCTGGTTGTGGGCGAACTCCGGGCTCTCGCGCAAGGACGGCGTTGGGATCGCCGTGCCGGTGACCGCATCCACCGCGGTGGAGAGGATCGCCGGAGAGGCCGGTCACTTCGTACGTCGCACCGGAACATCACGGCGGGCGCTGTCCGCCGCCGCGCTCGATCCGGCGATCGGGTTCGCCGGCTCCCGCCGCGGCGGCTTCGTGTACCCGCACTTCCTCGCAGGGTACGATGCCGTGATGTCCTTCGGCATGTTGCTCACACTGCTCGATCGCCACGGGATGGACCTGGACGACGTGGTGGCCGCGCTTCCGGAATTCTTCCTCCAGGAGACGTCGGTGTTCTGTCCTTTCGACCGCAAGGGCGTGGTGATGCGGTCGATGGCGGCGGTCTCGCGCACGAGTGAGGTCGACGTGATCGAGGGTGTGCGCATACCGCACGACGACGGCTGGGTGCTCGTGCTCCCACACGCCACGGAGGCCCAGGTGGCGGTCTACGCTGAGGGTGACTCCGCTGAGCGGGCGGCGGAGTTGCTTGAACGCTACGTGGCCGAGGTCCGCGAGACGATAGCCAACGGCTGAGTCACGTCCGGGTGACGCTCGGTCCGCGCCGCGCCCCGGCATGCTATCATCGCCTACTTGGAGTGGCCACATTCTTGCTGGTGAGGCGTCATATCACCGGTACATCGGGAGTCGTCTCCCACGGAGTGAGAGCGGACGATGAGCACGAACGGAACGCACGAGAACGATCCGACCACGCAGGGCGCAGGAGGCGGGCGGCACGCCGTCGCCAAGCGGCGGCTCGGTTGGCCCGGCTGGATGGCGCGATGGCCGAAGGGTGCGCGGATCTCGGCACTCGTCGCGGCCGTCCTTGTCGTCATCGTGGCGATCGTCGCCGGTGCGGACGTGGCCGTGTCGCTTGGCACGGTCCATCCGGGTGTGAGCGTTGGTGCCGTCGACGTGGGCGGGATGACGCAGGCGAAGGCCGCCGCTGCGATCCAGACGCACGTTGCCGATCAGACTGCGCTCCCTGTGAAGCTCGAAGTGGGCGACGACCGGTGGGAGGTCGAGGCGGCATCGATAGGCCTGTCCGTTGACGCTACCGGGCTTGCCGAGGCGGCGTACGAGGTCGGGCGCGGCGATCTGGCGCAGGCCGTGTGGGAGCGTGTGCGTGCGGTGGTCGGCGGAGTGTCGCTGCCGCTCGACCCCACCTACGACCCCACCGGCGTCCAGGCGCTCGTCAAGCGCATCAACGATTCGATCGCGCAGCCTGCGATTGACGCCAGCGTGCGGATCGAGGAGGGGACAGTGCACCGCGTCGCCCCCGAAGACGGCCTCGGCGTGGAAGAGGAGCAGACCCGCGACGCGCTCCTCGGGGCGTTCTTGTCGGACGAGCGCACCGTGTCGCTCGACCTTGTGCCCCTCGCTCCCGAGATAGACCAGGAGCGCGCCGAGGGTGCCTACGAGGCGGCCGTGGCCATGCTCTCCGGCCCGCTCGAGCTCTACTACGAAGACAAGCAGTGGACGATCCAGCCCACGATCATCGGCGACTGGGTCGACTTCCGGCGCGCCGAGGGCGCTGACGGCCCGGTCCTCGAGGCGTACCTCGCCTCGGAAGAGGTCTCCGCGACGATCCTCCCGCTCGTGGCCGAGGTGGGCAAACCCGCCAAGGACGCGAGCTTCTCGGTCTCCAATGGGGTGGTCACGATAGTCCCGGGCGAGGACGGTCTCGCGGCTGACGCCGTGGACCTTGCAGCCAAGCTCGAGACCGCTCTGGTGGGCGGACAGGAGCGGCGGGTCGAGCTCGCGATGCGCCGCGTCGAGCCCGCACTCACCACCGAAGAGGCCAAGGAACTCGGCATCAAGGAGCGGCTCGCGACCTTCACAACCGAGTACTCCGCCTCGAACAAGCCGCGCGTCAACAACATCCATACGCTCGCCGATGCGCTCGACGGCACTCTGCTGGCGCCGGGGGAGACCTTCAGCTTCAACGGCACCATCGGCGAGCGCACCGCCGCGAAGGGGTATCAGGAGGCGCCGGCCATCGTGAACGGCAAGCTCGTCCCGCAGTTGGGCGGCGGCATCTGCCAGGTGAACACGACGTTGTTCAACACCGTGTTCTTCTCGGGACTGCCGGTAGTGGAGCGTCACAACCACTCGCAGTACATCAGCCACTACCCCAAGGGCCGTGACGCCACGGTCTCCTGGGGAGGGCCGGACTTCAAGTTCAGCAACGACACCGAGCACTGGATCCTCATCGCTACCGGCTACACCAATTCGTCGGTGACGATCTCCCTGTACGGCACCGATCCCGGCTACAAGGTCACGTACGAGACCGGGCCGTTCACGAATCTCAGGAACCCCCCGGTCCGTGAGGTGGAGGACCCCGCGCTTCCCGAGGGGACGCGTGTGATAGACGAACGTGGTGTCTCGGGGCGCACGATCGTGGTGACCCGTGTCGTCACCAAGAACGGCGCGGAGATCCGACGTGATACCTTCAAGTCGGTCTACCGTGCCACCGAGGAGGTCGTGCGCGTGGGCACCAAGCCCGTCGCCGCGCCGTCGACGCCGGCGACATCCACGCCGTGACGGAGTAGCGCGGGAGTACGCGAGATGAGAGGGGTAGCGGGTGTTCCAGCCTGAGTACGAGTCCATGGACCGCGCGCGGCTCGAGGCGGTGCAGCTCGAGCGGCTGAACGGACTTCTGGCTCGCGTGTACGAGAACGTACCCACCTACCGGCGGAAGTTCGATGAGGCTGGTGTAGCGCCGCGGGTGGTATCGCTCGAGGAGTTCGCTTCGTTCCCCTTCACCGTGAAGGACGACCTCAGAGCCGCGTATCCCTACGGGATGTTCGCGGTACCCATGCGTGACATCGTGCGGCTCCACTCGTCATCGGGCACCACAGGGCAGGTCACGGTCGTCGGCTACACCGCCGGCGATATCGACATCTGGGCCGACCTGATGGCGCGCACCATCGCCGCGGCTGGCGGCACCTCGGACGACATCGTGCAGAACGCCTACGGGTACGGCCTGTTCACCGGCGGGCTTGGGGTCCACTACGGCGCCGAGCGACTGGGTTGCGCCACGATCCCGATCTCGGGCGGCAACACCAAGCGCCAGGTCCAGGTGATGAAGGACTTCGGCACCACGATCCTGGCATGCACGCCGAGCTACGCCCTGTTGATCGCGGAGACGGCTCGCGATATGGGGATCGACCCCGTTGCCCTGCCGCTGAAGGCGGGCATCTTCGGCGCAGAGCCCTGGAGCGAGAACACACGCGTGGAGATAGAGCGCCAGCTCGGCATCACCGCCATCGACATCTACGGACTCTCCGAGGTGCTCGGCCCCGGTGTCGCCGCCGAGTGCCAGTGCAAGTGCGGGCTCCACGTGAACGAGGACCACTTCATCATCGAGATCGTGGATACCGAGACACTGCAGCCGGTGCCTGATGGCGACCGCGGAGAGGTCGTTTTCACGACGCTCACCAAGCAGGGTATCCCGGTCGTTCGATACCGCACGCGCGACATCTCGCGGATCGTGCCGGGCCGCTGCGAGTGCGGGCGGACGTTCAGGCGTCTCGAGCGCGTCACAGGCCGCTCCGATGACATGCTCATCATCCGCGGCGTGAACGTGTTCCCGAGCCAGATCGAGCAGGTGCTCCTCGGGATCCCCGGTGTCGCGCCGTACTACCAGGTAGTCCTCTCGCGCAGGGGCAGCATGGACCACGTGGAGGTGCACGTGGAGGTGGGTCCGGAGGTCAGCTTCGACGAGATCAAGACGCTCGAGCGGCTGCGGGCCCGCGTATCCGCAGAGATCGCCTCGGCGCTTGCGGTCAACATCGCCGTCAAGCTGGTCGAGCCCAAGTCGATCCAGCGCTCGGAAGGCAAGGCCAAACGCGTCCTAGACCTGCGGGGAGAGGGGAGTGAGTGACCGATGGTCAAGCAGCTGACGGTATTCCTGGAGAACAGCCCCGGCCGGCTCGCGCGCCTCACCCGCTCGCTGGGGGATGCGGGCGTGAACATGCGCGCGCTCATGGTGGCAGACACTGCCGAGTTCGGCGTGGTGCGCATCATCTGTGACCGGCCCGAAGATGCGAAGAGCGCTCTTGAGGAGTCGGGCTTCAGCGTGAGCGTCACCGACGTGATCGCGGTGGCGGTGCCCGACCGGCCGGGCGGCCTCGCGGACATCCTCGAGGTGCTCGGCTCCGAAGGCATGAACGTCGAGTACGCCTACTGCTTCGTAGAGCCGGGCGGGGAGGCGGCGGTCGACGTGTTCAGGGTCGAGCGGGTCGCCGACGCCATGCGTGTGCTCGAGGAAGCGGGTATCAGGGTCCTCCGGGCCGACGAGGTCTGAGGGACAAGGATCAGCCGTCCACCCGATCATCGGTGGAGCGGCGCCCGGTGACCCGCGTGCCCGGCATGGGCGTGGTGGACGCCGGGTCACCTTCAGGGGGTGCGAGCGCTTCAGCTATCGCGCCAAGAGCCTCGTCGTCCCGGCCGCATGACAGGACGTTCACCGTGACCATCTCGCTCGCGCTTCCAAGGGTATGCGCCACGCCCTTGTGGAGCCGCCCGGCTGCCGCCATGGCTCCCTCGGCGGGAGTGGAGGGAAGGAGCACCAGAAACCGGCCGTTGCCGCGGTAGGCGACGTCGTCCACGAGCCGGACGTCGTTGCGGATCTCGGAGGCCACCTGACGCATCAGGGTACGGGAGCGCTTCGGTTTGAGCGCCGACCACACGGCAGGCGTGAGCGCCAGTTCCACGACCGAGTACGGGGTCTCATACCGCGCCCACTGACCGAGAGCCGAGGCGATGGCCCGGCTTGCGTAGGCCGCGTTGTAGACGCCGGTCTCCGCATCGACAAGGGAACCGCGTTCCGCCTTTGCCAGCAGGTACTTGATCCTCCCGCTGATCTCTCCGCCGGCAAGGCCTACCAGGGTGTAGGCGAGGACGCGTGAGACGATCATCGTCATCATGTCCGCCGAAAGCCCCTCGACCTCGAGTGTGGTGAACCGCATGCCCACGTAGATGGCGGTGGCTACCAGCGCGGACACGAACCCGCCGCTCCGGCCCCAGTGCAGGGCGCCGGCCAGCACAAGTATCAAGAGCAACTGGGCCACGACCTCCGTGGGGATCGTGGATGCCGTGGTCGGCACGAACGCGCTCGCCACGATCGCCGCACTGCCCAGCAGGAAGGCGAGGATCTCGAAGCGGGAGTACTTCACGCGCACCTCCTCAGGTGGGTCACCAGCGCACGCGCGCCGGGTCGCTACGGATGGTTCGGGCAGTAGACGTCGTTGTGTTCGGGCACGTACTCGAGCGGAGTGCCGTCGAGCGGACATGCGGATATCGCGTCGAAGTTGCGCACGTGGTCGCGCAGGTCCTCGAGATCGTCGATGTCCTCGGCCTCGATGGTGGTCCGGGCCTCGGCCGCTGCCGATTCCAGGACCCGTTGGTTGGCGCGGCACGCGGCGCCCGCCGCGGCGCGGGTTGATGGCACGTACACGGCGATGGCTACTGCGGCGAGTATGCCGATGATGAGCACGATCACCATCATCTCGATGATAGTGAAGCCGGCGTCCCCCGAAGTGCGTCTGTGCGGTAGCTTCACGATCCCCCCGAACCGGTCGACCTGGTCGTATCGGACTCTGTGCCGAAGAGCCCCACGGGGCATTCTAGACCATGATGCGGCCCCTACGCGTAATCCTATCGTCACGTGCCATACATCACTTGAACCCGTACAATCGGAGCGTCGTGTCCCCGGCTGCGTAAGAGAGGCGTGTCGCATGCGCTATACCCGTGTCCGTGCCGGTGTCGCAGCGCTATGCGCCGCGGCGCTCCTGACGATCTACACGGGCACCGGGAGTCTCGCTCACGGGTGGTCGGCGGAAGACGAGACCGTCGGCTACACAACGATCGCCCAGGATCCCACACTGAGCGCGGTGGCGCCCGAGGTGGCGATGCCCTCAGGCATCCTGCGCACGATGGATGGACGCACGCTGTGGAGCCGCGACCCGGACGCTCAGCGTGCCATGGCTTCGACCACCAAGATCATGACCGCTCTCGTGGTCCTCGAACATGCTGAGATGAGCGACGTGGTCACCGTCTCGCGTGACGCGGCGGGAGTGGGCGAGGCTGAGATCGACCTGCGGCCCGGACAAGAGATCACCGTCGGGATGCTGCTCGAGGGGATGCTGGTCCGCTCAGGGAACGACGCGGCGATCGCGTTGGCCGAGCACGTGGGCGGCAGCCTCGACGGGTTCGCGGTCATGATGAACCAGAAGGCGGCAGACCTCGGGCTGAGCCATTCGTCGTTCGCCAACCCCCATGGGCTCGACGAGCCCGGGCACTACTCCTCGGCGCAAGACCTCGCCACGCTCTCCACGCTGGCCATGTCCGACCCCCGGTTCGCCGAGATGGTCTCGCAGCCGTCGGTGATGGTGGACGACGGGCAGGGCGGTGCGAAGCGTTACGAGAGCTCGAACAAGCTTCTGGGTACGTACGAGGGCGCGAACGGTGTGAAGACCGGTTGGACGAACAAGGCAGGGTACTGCCTTGTCGCCTCGGCACAGCGCAACGACATCGGGCTGGTAGCCGTCGTGCTCGGCACGGACTCCGAGGACGAGCGGTTCGACGAGGCGCGCGTCCTGCTCGACTGGGGTTACGAGCATTACCGGCCCATCGAGGTCGCCACCGCCGAGACCACGGCCGCACTTGTGCCGGTCACCGACTACCTCGATCGGACGGTTCCCGCGGTGGTGGGGGAGAGCGTGACGGTACCCGTGTTCGACCTGGACGGCGAGATCTCGGCGAGCGCTGACGTGGTCCACGAGGTGGAGGCGCCGGTCTTGGCGGGGCAGCGTCTGGGAACGCTCACCGTGAGACAGGGTGAGCGGCTGCTCGCCCAGGTACCGATCGTGGCCGTGCGGGACGTTGCCGCCCCCGATACATGGGAGCGGATCGAGATCTGGTTCACGCGGATATGGCGGAGCGTGTTCGGCGGGCAGTTGCAGGCGCCCGCCGTGCCGCTCGTATGAGAGGAGTGCCGATGACCGAGGCAGGACGGATGACCCCGCTGTACACGGAGCATGTCGCGCTTGGCGCGCGGATGGTCGACTTCGCTGGGTGGCAGATGCCGGTCCAGTACGCAGGGATCATCGAGGAGCACAACGCCGTGCGTTCCGCAGTGGGGATCTTCGACGTCTCCCACATGGGAGAGTTCCGCGTGTTCGGGTTCGACGCCAGGGAGTCGTTGCAGCGCATCATCACCAACGATCTCGATCGGATATCGACGCTCGGCAGCGCGCTGTACACCGTGATGTGCGACGAGGACGGCGGCATCATCGACGACCTCATCGTCTATCACACCGGCGATCTCGAGTACCTGATCGTGGCGAACGCCGCGAACCGGCAGACCGACTGGGACTGGATCACGGCCCATCTGCCCGAAACGGTGGAGATCGCTGACGAGAGCGATCGCACGGCCCTGATAGCCGTGCAGGGCCCCGGTGCACTCGCGGTCATCGGAGAGCTCGCGGGCGAGGGATGGACCCCGCCGGACCGCTTCGAGATCGGCGAGGCCACACTCGATTCGGTGCCCGTGTTGGTCGCCCGTACCGGCTACACGGGCGAGGACGGCGTCGAGGTGTTCTGTCATGCGTCGCAGGCGGCCGCGATCTGGCGCACGCTGCTGAGCTTCCCCGAGGTGACGCCGTGCGGGCTTGGGGCGCGGGACACCCTGCGGCTCGAGATGGGATACCCGTTGTACGGAAGCGACATGGATCGCGGCGTCGATCCGGTATCGGCCGGTCTCGGGTGGGTGGCCCCGAAGGCCAAGAGTGGCTACATCGGCGCCGAGGCGATAGCACGCGTGCGAGCGGAAGGTCCGGAGCGCAAGCTCGTCGGGCTCGCCGTCTCCGAGGGCGTGCCACGACACGGCTATCCCGTGTTGCATGGGGGTGAGGAGGTGGGTAAGGTGGCAAGCGGCACGTTCTCGCCGACCCTCGGGCACGGGATCGCCACCGCGTACGTCCCAGTGGCGCTCGCGGATCCGGGCACCGGCCTCGAGGTCGGGATCCGGCGCAAGGTTGCATCGGCGGTCGTCACCAAACCGCCGTTCGTGAAGACGACATCGCTTTCGGCCCTGAAGTCGTAGGCGAGAACAGGGAAGGAGTTCCATAGATGTATCCCAAGGAGCTGAAGTACGACCGCGAGCATGAGTGGGTCCGTCTTGAGGGCGACGTCGCCACGATCGGCATCTCCGACTTCGCGCAGGACCAGCTCGGCGAGGTCGTCTACGTGGACCTTCCCTCCGTCGGGGAAGCGGTCAGCACCGGCGAGTCGTTCGGCGAGGTGGAGTCGGTCAAGTCGGTCTCCGAGCTGTTCTCTCCGATCAGCGGCGAGATCGTCGAGGTCAACGAGGCGCTTGAGGACGCTCCTGAGACCGTCAACGAAGACTGCTACAACGCGGGCTGGATGATCAAGGTCAAGGTGGAGGACGCAGCCGAGGTCGAGGCGTTGATGGACGCCGACGACTACGAGGCCTACATCGCCGAGGAAGCGTGACGCATGCGCTTCATCCCTGTGACCTGCGGCGAGCAGGACGAGATGCTGGGCAGCGTAGGCGCACCATCGATCGACGGACTCTATGAGGACATCCCCGCAGGGGCGCGCCTGACGCGCCCCCTGGATCTTCCCGGCGCCATGGGCGAGATCGAGTTGGCGGCGCACATCGAGAAACTCGCCGCCGCGAACGAAGATGGCAGCCGCGTGGTGTCGTTCCTCGGCGGCGGGTGCTACGACCATTACGTTCCCGCGATCGTGGACTCCGTGGTGAGCAAGCCGGCGTTCTTCACCGCTTACACGCCGTACCAGCCCGAGGTGAGCCAGGGTACGCTGCAGGCGATCTACGAGTACCAATCGATGATCTGCCAGCTCACCGGCATGGAGGTGAGCAACGCGTCCATGTACGACGGGGCCACCGCTCTTGCGGAGGCCGCTCTGATGGCGGCGCGTGTCACCAAGCGGCACAGGGTCGTGGTGTCGGCCACCGTGCATCCTGAGTGGCGCGAGACGTTGGCGACGTATGTGGAGTCGGGGACCCTCGATATCGTGGAGGTCGCGGCCAAAGACGGCGTGTCGGATGGTGCGGCGATAGCCGCTGCGCTCGATGACGCCACTGCCGCCCTCCTCGTCGCCTCGCCGTCCTTCTACGGCACGCTGGAGGACCTCCGCTCTCTTGGAGAAGCCGCCCATGAGGTGGGCGCGCTGTTCGTGGTAGCCACCGATCCAGTGCTGCTCGGCGTACTCGAGCCACCGGCATCGTACGGCGCTGACATCGTGGTGGGCGAGGGGCAGTCCCTCGGGAACGCCATGTCCTTCGGCGGGCCGGGTCTCGGCGTGTTCGCGTGCCGGAAGGCTCACATACGGCAGATGCCGGGCCGCGTGGTCGGGCGCACGACCGACGTGGACGGCCGCACCGGCTTCGTGCTCACGTTCTCGACCCGCGAGCAGCACATCCGCCGGGAGAAGGCCACCTCCAACATCTGCTCCAACCACTCGCTCAACGCGCTCGCGGCGGGGGTCTATCTCGCCGCTATGGGGTCCGACGGGCTTGCGGGCATCGGCCGTGCGAGCGTGGCCAAGGCGCACTATCTCGAAGACGCGCTTGTGGCTACAGGCCGGTTCGAGCGCGTCTTCGGCGCGCCGTTCGCTGCCGAGTTCACCTTGCGCTACCGGGATGATGTAGCGGCGATGCAGGCGCGTCTGCACGAGTCGGGCTACCTGGCCGGGCTCGACCTTGGCAGGTTCTCGGCCGACGACGCCGGACTGGTCCTGTTCGCGGTGACTGAACGGCATACGCGCGCGGTCCTCGATCGGTTCGTGGAGGAGGTGAGCGCGCTATGAGCGACACCGATCGCATCGATGCACGGACCGCGAAGGCGGGTACCAGAGAGCCGCTCACCGGTACGCTGATCTTCGAGCGGGGAGCCGAGGAGTCGCGCTGTGTCGAACCACCGGTGCTCGACGTGCCCTCGGTCGATCTGGAGGACGTCCTCGGCGGACACGCAAGAGCGATGGCACCCGCGTTGCCGCATGTGACCGAGGTGGAGCTCGCCCGCCACTACGAGCATCTTGCGAGCGCCAACTTCGGCGTGGACAGCGGATTCTATCCGCTCGGCAGTTGCACCATGAAGTACAACCCGAAGGTAGACGAGTGGGCGTGCCGCCTGCCCGGCTTCGCGAGGATCCATCCGTATCAGCCCGAGGAGACCGTGCAGGGCGCGCTCGAGCTCATGTGGGGGCTGCAGGAGGCGCTCGCGGAGGTCGCTGGCCTGCCGGCGGTCTCGCTGCAGCCGGCGGCCGGCGCGCACGGGGAGCTCACCGGGCTGTTGACCATCCGTGCCTATCACACCGCCAACGGCGATCCGAGGCGCCGGGTGCTCGTGCCCGATTCCGCGCACGGCACCAACCCGGCCACCGTCGCCATGTGCGGCTACGAGGTCGTGCAGGTGCCGAGCGACGAGCGGGGCGGCGTGGATGTGGCCGCGCTCAAGCGACTGCTCGACACCGACGTTGCCGCGCTGATGCTCACCAACCCCAACACGCTGGGCCTGTTCGACGAGAACATCCTCGAGATCACCTCTGCGGTGCACGAGGTGGGTGCTCTGGCGTATTGCGACGGCGCGAACCTCAACGCGATCATGGGCTGGTCGCGGCCGGGGGATATGGGCTTCGACGCATTGCACATCAACCTTCACAAGACCTTCGCGACGCCGCACGGCGGGGGCGGTCCGGGGGCAGGGCCCGTGGCGGTGAGCGAGGCGCTCGCGTCGTATCTGCCGGGGCCGGTGGTGGCTCAGCGTGACGGTGGCTTCGCGTTCGCCTATCCCGAGCGGTCGATCGGCCGCGTACGGTCGTACGCGGGGAACTTCGGCGTGCTCGTGAGGGCGTACACGTACATCCGCGCTGTGGGTGGCGACGGCCTGCGGGACATCTCGGGCCAGGCGGTGCTCTCGGCGAACTACCTGAAGACGCTGTTGGCGGATGCATGGCCCGTGACCTACGACCGCACATGCATGCACGAGTTCGTGATGTCGGGCGGCCCGCTGCGCAAGTCCACCGGTGTCCGCACCCTGGATGTCGCGAAGCGGCTGCTCGACTACGGCATCCATCCGCCCACGGTGTACTTCCCGTTGATCGTGGACGAGGCGATGATGGTGGAGCCCACAGAGACGGAGAGCAAGGGGACGCTCGAGCGGTTCGCAGCGGTGTTGCGCCGCATCGCCGAGGAGGCTGCCGAGGATCCCGGATTGCTGCATGGCGCGCCGTACTCGACGCCGGTGCGCAGGCTCGATGAGGCGGCTGCGGTCAAGAACGCCGATGTCGCGTGGTCGCCGGGAGATGGCTCCGGGCGATGACCCGGTCGGGTGGCCGCTGGCGGTTGATCGTGGACGGGGCTGCCGGCGGCGCGTGGAACATGGCGGTCGATCGCGCGATGCTCGTCGCGCATGCCGCCGCTGAGGCCCCGCCGACGCTCCGGCTGTACCGGTGGACTCCACCTGCGGTCTCGCTCGGACGGTTCCAGAGCGCGGACGATGTGGACCTGCCGTACTGTGCCGCCGAGGGTCTCGAGATCTGTCGGCGCCCCACCGGCGGCCGGGGCGTGCTGCACGACGATGAGCTCACGTACTCGATCGTGGCGGGTGTGGCCGATGGCCTCCCGCGGGGAGTCAGGCGCAGCTACGCGGTGCTGTGCGAGGCTTTGGCCGAGGCGTACCGCGCGCTTGGCGTGGACGCCTCGCTCACGGCGCGGGATCGCGGCGAACGCGGGTCGGGCGCGTGCTATCTGCACGCCACGTCTGCCGACCTGTCGCTCGGGGCGGCGAAGCTCTCGGGGAGCGCCCAGGTCTGGAGCGGCGACAGCTGCCTGCAGCACGGATCGTTCGTGGTAGACCGCGACGTGACCCGCGAAGCCCGCGTCTTCATGCTTAACGATGAGCACACCCGCGCGCTGGAACGTTCCACCGCCACCATCGCGGCGGTGATCGGGCGACGCCCCTCATGGGACGAGGTCACATCGGCGGTGGCCGAGGCCGTCGGTCGGGTCTTCTCGGTCGAGCTCGAACCCGCGACGCTGAGCGGGGACGAACTCGAGATGGCCGGGCGCATGCGTCAGGACCACGTGGTGCGCTCCACCCTGACCTGACCCTCGGGACAGGCGTTCTGCGGTCTGAGGTTGGAGTCGAGGTCAAGCCCGTCGTGACAGGAGCGCGTGCTACAATCTTCCCGACCAGTGGCATGCGGGTGAGGTTGTTGGAGGTGGGCTCGTGGGGGACAGAGGTGCATCCGACGACGCGCTGCTGAATCTCAGTGATCGTACGGTCGATGAGCTGCGCGGACTGCTCGATGAGTTGTACGAGGAAGAGCAGAAGGTCAGCTACCGGAGGCGCGTGCTTCACGGCAAGATCGACATACTGCGCGCCGAGCTCGTGCGTCGGCTCAAGGAAGACCGTTCCGAGGGCAAAGGGGACATCCTCGGCAGCGACATAGACAGGTTGATAGAGATACTCGCGAACGACCTGCGAGGAGTCTCCCGGTTCGATGTGACTGATGACGACGTCTGGGACGAAGAAGACGACGAAGACTGAGAAGCGAGCACGGACGCACGTCCGCAGAAGCGAAGGAGGCCCGCGTGGCGAGTGTTGCGGAGAAGATCCACGAGTTCCTGAACGAGATCTCGATCGACGGTGTCGAGGAGCGGGTCGTGGAGTACGTCATCCGCGAGGTGAAGGGCGGGCGCAAGCTCACCGAGGCTCTGAACGACCCGTACGTGAAGAACCGCCTCAGCGAGGAGCGGCTCGTGAAGGTGCTGGAGAACCCGGGCGTGCTCGAGGCTCTCGAGACCCAGATCGCACAGTCGTTCAAGACGCGGGAGTTCGGCCTACTCGACTGACGTCCGGCGTGTCGCGGCAGGACTCTGGCAGGAGATGGTGATGATGGGCCAATGCCCCGAATGCGGCGCCGCACTCACGCCTGAGGACGCCGTCTGTCCTTCATGCGGGGTCAAGATCGAAGGGGCCACAGCATCCTTCGAGGTGGTCTCGGAGCCGTCGACGGCAGTCTACGAGACCGAGATCGCCGCGAGCGAGGTCCCGGTTCTGATCGTGCGTAAGGGCATCGAGGTAGGGGAGCGGTTCTATCTCGAGCGTCCTGAGCTGACGATCGGCCGCGATCCCGAGAGCGACATCTTCCTCAACGACGTGACCGTCTCGCGCAACCATGCGCGCCTCCTCGTGAACGCCGACGAGGTCAGGCTGGTGGACGCGGGCTCGCTGAACGGTACGTACGTGAACGAGGAGGTCGTGAGCGAAGCCCGTCTCAGCAGTGGTGATACGGTCCAGATCGGACGGTTCCAGATGGTTTTCGTGTGCGGAGGAGGTGCTGCCTAGATGGCAGCCAAGGTCCGCGACTACAAGACCATCGGAGAAGTGGTCGAGACGCTGTCAGACACCTACGGCGACCTGACGATCTCCAAGGTGCGCTACCTGGAGGACGAGAGGCTGATCGCACCCGAGAGGACACCCGGCGGCTACCGGAAGTTCCGCCCGGCGGACGTGCAGCGGCTCGAACTCGTGTTGCGGCTGCAGAAGGAGCACTTCATGCCGCTGGCGGTCATCCGTGAGAAGCTGGACGACCTCGACAAGGGCAAAGTGCCCGCCGAGCTCCGTCCCGCCATCGAGAAGACGGAGCCGATGTCGCTTCCGTTCGAAGACGCCGAGACCGTGCCTGTGGAGCGCGCGCCCGAGGTGCTCGGTCTCCCTACCGCGTTCGTCCGCGAACTCGCCTCGTACGGGATCGTCACCCTGGTGAAAGGGGATCACGGCGACGAGCTCGCCGGCCCCGATGTGGCCGTCGCCCACACATGTTGGGACCTCAGGCGGTTCGGTATCGAGCCGCGTCACCTGCGCATGTACGAGACGTTCGCCGAACGTGAGGCCACGTTCTTCCAGCAGATCCTCATGCCGGCCATGCGCCACCGCACTCCCGAGGCGCGACAGCGGTTGCTCGAGACGCTTGCTGAACTGATGAAGGGTTCCGGGCAACTGAAGGAGCACATGCTCCGCCGCTCCGTGGGCCGCCTGTTCGAGGATGTCAACTGAACACGATGACCGACGAACGCCTTGACGATCTCGAACAGCGGTTGCCCGTCTCGGAGCGGGTCGCGAGCATCGCATTCGCGCATCCGAGCGAACGCGTCGCTGCCCAGATACTCGACTTCTATCGTATCGCGTGGGAGTACGAGCCCACGACCTTCCCGCTCGAATGGGACCGGCACGGCAACGTGCTCGCGTCGTTCGCGCCCGACTTCTATCTGCCGGAGTTCGACCTTTACATCGAGTTGACCACGATGAGTCAGAAGCTGGTCACGAAGAAGAACCGCAAGGTCCGTCGGCTCAAGGAGCTCTATCCCGAGGTGTCCATCAAGATCCTCTATCAGAAGGACTTCCGTAAGCTCCTCTTCAAGTACGGCATCCCGGTGCGATCGAGGGACCATTCCGAGGGCGGAGGGCTGGACGCAGACCACGGCGCCGCAGTGAAGGAGCGCGGAGCGCGCGATGAGGGCGGCGAGCGGTCATGAGCATGACTTTCCCCGACTCGCGTATAGAGCGTGTGCTGCACGATTCCGTCGAGATCCAGGCGGCTGTCCGACGGCTGGGGTCTGAGATCACCGCCGACTACGAAGATCGTGACCTCGCTCTGGTGACCGTGCTGAAGGGCGGCGTGATGTTCCTGGCCGACCTTTGCCGCGCCATCGAACGGCCGTTGACGCTCGACTTCATGTCGATCTCCGCGTACGGTCCCGACGCCGCCGCCTCGGTGCGGATAACCAAGGACCTTGACGATGCCATCGAGGGTCGCGATGTGCTCGTGGTGGAGGACATCATCGACACCGGCCTCACCCTGAACTACCTCCTGAGGGTTCTGCGGCAGCGCAAGCCGGCGAGCATCGCGGTGTGCACCCTGCTCGACAAGGATGCCCGCCGACTCGCAGATCTGCCCATCGAGTACCGCGGCTTCGCGGTGCCTGACCGGTTCCTCGTGGGCTACGGACTCGATCTCGGCGGTCTGTGGCGCACGCTTCCGTACGTCGCCACGCTCACGGATGAGGTGTGGAGCGCATGATGCGTCGTGCGGCGATAGCCGCGGTACTGTTGGTGGCGGTCCTCGCCGCCGGTACGGCGGGCTACATGCTGATCGAGGGGTGGGATGCCCTCGACAGCCTGTACATGACCGTCATCACGGTCGCCACGGTGGGGTTCCGGGAGGTCGCGCCGCTGTCCACGCAGGGGCGGCTGTTCACGGTCGCGTTGATCGCAGCCGGTGTGGGCGGCATCGCGTACTCCGTGAGCATCATCGCCGAGTTCATGGTAGAGGGTCACCTGACCGAGCTTATGGAGGGGCGCCGGATGAAGAAGCGCATCGAGGAACTCTCGGGACACTATATCGTCGCAGGTATGGGGCGGGTCGGCTCGGTGGTAGCCACGGCGTTCGACGAGCAGGGCGTGCCCTTCGTTGTGATCGACCAGTGCGAGGGGTGCGAGGAAGAAGCGGTCGAGCGGGGCTGGCTGTACATGAGCGGTGACGCCACCACGGAGGAGGCGCTCGAGGCGGCGGGGGTCCTTCGCGCCAAGGGTCTCGTGACCGCGCTCGACACCGACGCGGACAACCTCTTCGTGGCCATGAGCGCTCGCGGGATGAACCCGTCGCTGTTCATCGTCGCCCGGTCGTCCACGGTCGCCTCGGAATCGAAGATCCTGCGAGCGGGTGCTGACAGGGTCGTGACGCCCAACGTGATCGGTGGCCGCCGCATGGCAGCCAGTGTCACGGATCCGTTCGTGACCGACTACCTCGAGCTGGTGAGTCACAGCGAAGGTGTCGAGTTCCGCCTTGAGGCGTACACAGTCCGTGAGGGGTCGGAGTACGTGGGCCGCTCCATCCGGGATTCGAGGATCCGCGACGCGACCGGCGCGTATATCATGGCGGTGGCGACAGGGGGCGTCATCGACAGCAATCCGGCCCCCGACCGCGTTCTCCTGCCCGGCGACCACGTGGTCGCCTTCGGCACTCGTAGCCAGTTGGATATGCTGGGCGCCAGACTCTAGGCGCCCCTGATCGGCAGCCGCCGCGCGGACCCGCGTGGCGGACGGAGAGAGTGAGGAGCCAAGCGTGGATCTCGAGCAGTACATCAGGGACATCAGGGACTTCCCCAAAGAGGGCATCGTGTTCAAGGACATCACCCCCTTGCTGGCGAGCCCTGAGGGGTTCAGGGCGGCCATCGACACCATCGCCGAGGCGTATGCCGACGCAGGCGTGACCAAGGTCATGGGGGCGGAGGCGCGGGGGTTCATCTTCGGCGGCGCGTTGGCGTACCGGCTCGGAGCGGGGTTCGTCCCGGCACGCAAGCCGGGCAAACTGCCGTGGTCGACGACTGCTCATACGTACGAGCTCGAGTACGGCACCGACTCGCTCGAGGTCCACACTGATGCGTTCGGCCCCGGTGACGTGGTCCTGATCGTGGACGACGTGCTCGCCACCGGTGGCACTGCTGCGGCAAAGGCCGCGCTCGTGGACACGATGGGGGCCACGGTGGCCGGTTTCGCGTTCCTGCTGGAGCTCGACTTCCTTCAGGGCCGTGCCAAGCTCGGGGATCCCAAGGTGGTATCGCTCATCCACGTGCAGTGACATCGGCCCCTCTGGGGGCACTCAGCGTACGGCGGTGACGACTTCCACCTGCACCGTCGCGACGCCCGAGAAACCGAGTGCGGCGGCCGCGGCCTTCGAGAGATCGAGGTCGCGGCCTGCCACGTACGGACCTCGATCGTTCACGTAGACGATCACGCGGCGGTCGCCGCGCGTGAGCGCGAGCACGGTCCCAAAGGGGAGTGTGCGCGACGCGCACGTGAGATCGTCCTGGTTGAAGACCTGTCCCGACGCGGTGTTCCTGCCGTTGAACCCGGGTCCGTACCAGCTACAGACGGCGGAGTACCGTTCGCCGGTGGAGCGGTACTCCCGCGGCATGTAGGCCGAGATGAGGTACCTGGCATCCGGCTGTGTGTCCACGGTCGCGTAAGCACGTGGGATGTCGGTCCCCACCGGGATGGAGGCGCCTTGCCACTGGCGACGCGCCTGTGCGGTGAGCGTGCGGATCTGCGCAAGCACGGACCGCTCCTCCTCGGTGAGCCGTTCGACAAGGGCGTTCTGCTCGGCGAGGAGCGATGCCAGTCGATCCCGGCGTTCGTCCTGCTGTTGCTTGAGGAGGCGGTCCTGGGCGAGGAGGTCCTCGAGTTGGGTCTGTTGGTAGCGCGCATCAGCGGTTGCGATGTTGAGGTCGGCGACGACCTGGCTGTCTCCCTCGGCGATGCGGGTAAGCACATCCACGCGTGAGATGAGGTCTGTGAGCGTGTCGGAGGAGAGGAGTATCGACAGCGGGTTGAACGTTCCGCGCTTGTACGTCTCGACGAGACGATCATGGAAACGCTCCTCGGCAAGCGCGAGCCGCTCCTCCGACTCAGAGACCAGGATGCGTTGCGCGACGATACGCTCGTGGGTGATGGCGACGCGTTCTTCGAGGGCCCGCGCGTCGGCGTCGAGATCCTCGATCTGCGCCTCGAGATCGACAGCGCGCGCAGCGGCTTCGTCCAACTCGTCCCGTATAGCAGCGACCTCGTTGGAGAGGCCAGCAAGCGGAGGGTCGACGCGGGCCGGGGACGTGGCGTCGGGAGACGGGGTGGTCGTGGACTCCGTGGCGAACGCCGGAAGGCCCGCCAGCGCGATGATCGCTGCGAGTGCTGCCGCACAGTAGGCGCGCCGTGACGTACGTACCGGTCGCATCGGGTCCGATCTCCAGAACGGGACACGTCTGATAACTGTACCAGAAGCATAACCGCAGGTCATGTGCTATACTTCCTTGCAGGAACCGCTGGGTGGCGACCCGTTCCGACCTCTCGACACACCATACCGACGCAGCTCGGAGGTAGCATGTCCTTCGCCAGTTGGCAGAGATGCCGCATCATCACGGTCGCCCTGGCGGTGGCATCCTCTCTCGTGTTCAGTATCCCTGCCGCGTATGCCGTGCCGTCCACCCCCGAGATCGAGCAGAAACAGGCGCAGGCGGATGCCGCGAACGCCGAGCTCGAGAGCATGCGTGCGGACCTTGAGGTGCAGGTGGAGGAGTACAACGCCATCACCGAGGCCGTGGCGGCAACGCGTGAGGAGATCAGGATCGCGCACGAGGAGCTCGAGGCTGCGCGCCGCCGGCTTGCGACCGCACAGACGGCGCTTGGAGACCGTGCGGCGAACATCTACCGTTCGGGCGGGACGAGCGCCATAGAGTTCCTTCTCGGAGTGCAGAGCTTCGACGACCTGATCGTTCGCTTCGAGCTCATGCGCCGCATCAACTCGGCCGATGCGGTGGCGGTCGCCGACGTGAAGGATGCGAAGGCGCGTGTGGAGGCCACGACAGAGGCGCTCGAGCAGCGCCAGGCAGAGCAGGTGGCGCTGCAGACGCAGGCCGAGGTGCGCGCGAGCGCCATCGAGGAGGAGATCGCGCGCCAGGAGCGTTTCGTGGCCCGGCTGGACGCCGACGTACAGACGCTCATCGCCGAGGAGGAGGAGCGTCTGCGGGAGCTGGAGGCCGAGCGCGCTCGCCAGGCGGCCGAAGCGGCCGCCGCACGGAGGGCGGCTGAGGCGGCGGCAAGCGGCTCCGCCGGAGGCGGGACGTCGGCGGGCAGAGACGCGGCCGACCCGGGCTCGCTCGGCTCCGGGAACGCGAGCGTCGTGGACATCGCTCTTCAGTACCTCGGCGTCCCGTATGTCTGGGGTGGCGCGTCACCGGCCGGATTCGACTGCTCCGGGCTGATGCAGTACTCCTACCGCCAGGTGGGCGTCATGCTGCCGAGGACGAGTCGCGCGCAGTACGCGGTTGGTCAGCACATCGCCCCGGACCGTCTCGACCTGCTGCAGCCGGGCGATCTTGTGTTCTTCGGGACGGGCGGGGACCCGTCGCGCGTGCACCACGTAGGGATGTACGTGGGTGACGGCAACTACTTGCACGCGCCCTATACGGGTGCGGTCGTCCGCATAGACTCGCTCACGGGTCGCATCACCAGGAGCCAAGACTACGTGGGCGCCTCCCGCCTGTAGGTCTCACGGGGCGTATGAGCCCGGCTGAGCACGCATCAGTGCTGTGCTAGAATCCACCAATCTCGGCGTTTCTCCGGTAAGCAATCCGCCTGGAGGTGGTTGTGGCGCGCACACTGATGTCCGGCAACGAAGCTGTCGCACGCGGCGCGTGGGAAGCCGGCGCTTCCGTCGGCGTCGGGTATCCCGGTACGCCTTCCACCGAGGTGTTGGAGAATCTCGTGAAGTACGAAGGCGTTCACTGTGAGTGGGCGCCCAACGAGAAGGTCGCGGCGGAGGTCGCCGGGGGCGCATCGCTCGGCGGCGTTCGCGCTCTGGTGACGATGAAACACGTCGGCCTGAACGTAGCGGCCGACGTGCTGTATACGCAGTCTTACACCGGCGTCACGGGCGGGCTCGTGTACCTGGTGGCCGACGATCCCGGCATGCACAGCTCACAGAACGAGCAGGACACGCGCAACCACGGAGTGGGCGCACGGGTCCCCGTGCTCGAGCCGTCGGACAGCCAGGAAGCCCTGGAGTACACCCGGGCCGCGTTCGAGATCTCGGAGCGCTTCGACGTCCCGGTGATCGTCCGCCTCACCACGCGCATATCCCACGGCAAGGGATTGGTGACCGCCGGGTCGCGGACCGAGGTGGCGACACGCCCCTACGAACGCGATGCGCGCAAGTACGTGATGATGCCGGGCAACGCCCGCGTGCGACTCAGGGATGTCGCCGCGCGGGATGAGGCGCTCGCCGCGTACGGATCCACCGCCGAGGTGAACCGGGCGGAGGAGCGGAGTCAGTCCCTCGGCGTGATCACATCAGGTATCGCGTATCAGTACGTACGTGAAGCCTTGCCTGAGGCATCGGTCCTCAAGCTCGGGTTGACGGTACCCTTGCCCGCACAACTCATCCTCGACTTCGCGTCGAGGGTGGAGCGGGTCGCGGTGGTGGAGGAGCTGGATCGCCACCTGACGATGAGGGTCCGGGCGCTCGGCATCGACGTGGAAGAGGTCGACCTGCCGCGGCGCGGGGAACTGTCGCCGCGCATCGTGGCCGAGGCGTTCGGTGCGCCGCCGTTGTCGCGCCGGGAGCTTGTTGACGGCCTGCCGCCACGGCCGCCGTTGCTGTGTCCCGGGTGTCCGCACCGGGGACTGTTCTACGCCCTCGGCAAGGTGCGGGCAGTGGTGACCGGTGACATCGGCTGCTACACGCTCGGCACGCTGCCCCCGCTCAACGGCATGGACAGCTGCGTCTGCATGGGCGCGAGCATCGGAATGGCGCACGGCATGGATCTGGCGGGGTCGGTGGAGCGACCGGTCGTCGCCGTGATCGGTGACTCGACCTTCGCGCACTCGGGACTCACCGGGTTGCTCCACATGGCTTACGCGCGCTCAGAGGGCACGGTCATCGTTCTGGATAACCGCACCACCGCCATGACCGGCCACCAGGGCAACCCGGTCAACGGTGTGTTCATCGACGGCTCCGACGCCCCCGCCATCGACCTTGATGCGGTCTGCCTGGCCCTCGGGGCCGGGTCGGTGCGCACGGTCGACCCGCACGACCTGGATGCCACGTTGAACGTCCTGCGTGAGGAGACCGCTGCCGACCATCTCAGTGTGATCGTCTCCAAGGCGCCCTGCGCGCTTCTCATCAAGGACCATCACGACCCGTACGCCGTGGACGAGGAGCTGTGCACCAAGTGCGGCTCCTGCGTCCGTCTGGGCTGCCCGGCGATCTCGCGCGACGAGAACGGACGGGCGGTCATCGACACAGCTACCTGCGTCGGTTGCGGCCAGTGCGTCCAGGTGTGCCGGTACGACGCCATCGTGGGTGTCGGCCCATCGTGTGATCTCGGGGGTGGACGATGATGATGACCACCGTGGTGCTCGCGGGTGTGGGCGGGCAGGGCACGATCCTCGCGGGCGACGTGCTGGCCAAGGTCGCCGTGGCCGAGGGGATGGACGTGAAGCTCTCCGAGGTCCACGGCATGGCGCAGCGCGGCGGTTCCGTCGAGACGTTCGTCAGGTTCGGCCAGACGGTGTTCTCTCCCGTGGTCGATCCGGGCATGGCGGACCATCTGATAGCGTTCGAGATGACCGAGGCCGCACGCACGCTCACCTATCTAAGACCGGGTGGCACGCTGGTAGTGAACCGCCGCACGGTGGACTCGCTGCCTGTGTTGATAGGCGACATGCCCGCGCCGGAGGGCCTTGAGGAGGCGTTGGTGGGCGAGGGCGCCATATTCCTCGATGCGGAAGCGCTCGCGTGCGAGGCGGGGAGTCCGCGCTCGGCGAACATCGTCCTCATGGGCGCCGCCTCTTACGCACTGCCGTTCGAGGTGCCCACATGGGAGCGTGTCATCAGCGACCGGGTACCGCCCAAGACCGTGGAGGCCAACCTGCGTGCCTTCCATCTCGGAAGGGACGCGTGTGCTGAAGGGGTGTGCTCTCTGTGATGGATCGGATGGTCGTCAAGCAGCTTTCGGTGTTCATCGCCAACGAATCGGGTCGCGTGAGCGAGGTGACGGGCATCCTGGGGGAGGCGGGCGTCAACATCCGTGGCTTCTCGGTCTCTGACACCGCCGACTACGGGATCCTCAGGCTCGTTGTGGACAAGCCGGAAGAAGCCCGTGACACGCTCGCGAGAGACGGCTTCACCGTCCGCATGGACGACGTGATCTGTATCGACCTGCCGGATCGGCCCGGCGGTCTCGCCGAGGTGCTGAAGATCGTGTCATCGGCAGGCGTGAACATCGAGTACGTCTACTCCCTCGTCGCCACGTTCGTGGTGCTCAACGTGGGTGACGTGGACCGCGCGCTGCACCTGCTGGGAGACCGGCCGGTGAAGCTTGTCTCGCAGGATGACCTGAGCGCGGTAGGGGAGTAGACGCAGTGACGGGGCGCACGCCTGGCGAGCGCGAATGAGGGAGGAGCGGTTGCGATGAAGCCGACGAAGGTGCTGGCGCTGACCGCAGCGTTCATGCTCACCGTGGCATGCCTGCCTGTCGGCGGGTGCGCAGCGGACGGCGGGAGCGAAGGCGATGCCGGAGCAGGCGGGGCAGGGGAGCCGTACCGCATCGGTGCGGTGCTCTCGCTCACGGGAACCTACGCGGGGCTCGGGATACCCGAGCAGCGCGCGATCGATCTTGAGGTGGAACGCATCAACGCTGCCGGTGGCGTCAACGGCCGGGAGCTCGTGGTGGTCTACGAGGACGATGCCACCGACGCCGCCAAGGCGCAGGCGGCCGCCGTACGACTCATCGACGAAGAGGGCGTGCTCGCGATCATCGGAGCGTCAGGTACCGGCCAGACGATGGCGATGCGGTCCGACGCCGAACGTGCCAGGGTGCCGATCGTCTCCATGGCTGGCGGGTCGGTCATCACGGCCGACTTCTCCGAGTGGGTGTTCCAGACACCGTGGCCGAACCGCATCGTCATCCCGTTCGTGCTCGAGGAGATGGCCGCGGCCGGTCATACCACGATCGGTCTGATCAGTGACACGGGTGGTTACGGAGTCGACGGTCGAGACATCGTGCTCGCCACGGCCGCAGACGCGGGAGTGACCATCGTGGCCGACGAGACCTTCAACGCCGGTGATACCGACATGACGTCCCAGCTCACCAAGATCCGGGCAGCAGAACCGGATGCCGTGCTTATTTGGGCGGCAGGCAAGGAAGCGGCGATCATCGCGCGCAACGCCCGCCAGCTCAACATGGAGCAGCCGCTGTACGGCGGATCCGGCATCGCGCGCCAGGAGTTCATCGACGGCGCGGGTGAGGCCGCCGAGGGTGTCCGCCTCGGCACGGGCAAGATCCTTGTCCCCGAGGCGTTCGGCGAAGGTACGGAGGCGTACGCGGTGGCCACCGACTTCATCGAGCGCTACGAAGCGGCGTACGGCACGCCCCCGGACATCTTCGCCGGGCATGCGTACGATGCGATCGGACTGATCGCCGATGCGCTTGAACGCCTGGGATCCGGTGATGTGACGTCGGAACAGGTCCGTGACGCGCTTGAGCAGACATCCGGCTGGGTCGGTATCGACGGCACGTTCACGTACTCGGCCACCGACCACAACGGCCTCACACGGGACGAGATGGTGATGTACGTGATCGAGGACGGCACCTGGCGTTTGGACCGCTAGGCGATGGAAGCCGCCGAGTTCTTCCAGTACGTCATAGCGGGCCTGAAGAGCGGGTCCATATACGCGCTGGTGGCGCTCGGTTTCACCGTCGTGTACGGATCCACCGGGATCATCAACTTCGCGCAGGGCGAGTTCTTCATGCTGGGCGGCGTGCTGGCGGTGTTCTTCGCCGGGCTCGGCCTGCCGTTGCCGCTTGCCGGCATCGCGGCCGTCATCATGACGGCCGCGATCGGGATCGCTTTCGAGCGTGTCGCTCTGCGGCCGCAGCGCTCTGCCAGCCCCATCGTGCTCATCATCATCACGATCGGCGGCTCGATGGTGTTCAAGTCGCTGGCGAGGCACCTGTTCGGCCCGGATGAGCTCACGCTCGCCGAGTTCACACCGGGTCCGTCGATCGACGTTGCCGGCGTGGCGATCGAGCGCCAGGCGCTGTGGGTATGGGGTCTTACCGTCATCGCGGTTGTCGTCCTCGCGGTGCTCTACCGCAAGACCAAGCTCGGCCGCGCGATGCGGGCATCGTCCATCAGTCACGACGCGGCGCGCCTCATGGGCATCGATACCGCACGTGTGGTGATGGTGAGCTTCGGGATCGCGGCCGCGCTGGGTGCGCTCGCCGGCGTTGCCGTCACCCCGCTCACGCAGACCGCATGGGATGCGGGGGCGACCATCGGCGTGAAGGGCTTTGCTTCAGCGATCCTGGGGGGCCTCGGCAACCCGGTGGCGTCCGTCATCGGAGGACTGGTGTTAGGGCTGCTTGAGAGCCTGTCGGTGGCGTTCGTCTCGTCCACCTACAAAGACGCGATCTCCCTTGTGGTGTTGCTCGTGGTGCTGTTCGTGCGCCCGCAGGGGCTGTTCGGCCGCGCGAGGCGGGAGAAGGTGTGACGGCGATCAAGGCCACACTCCGGCGCCTGTTGCGCGCACCGTACTCCGCGGTCCTCCTTGTGGGGCTGCTGGTGGCGGCCGTCCCGCTCGTCAGTCCCGAACGGTACGTGCTGAAGGTCATGGTCTACGTCGGCGTGAACGTGATCATCATCGCCGGCCTCGCATTGCTGTTCGGGTACGCGGGTCAGATATCGATGGGTCACGCGGCATTCGTGGGCATCGGTGCGTACACGTCCGCCTACCTGGTGGGCTCCCTCGGCATGCCGTGGCTGGCGGGCGTAGCCGCCGGAACGCTGCTGGCAGCGGCGGGAGGTCTGGTACTGGCGCTGCCGGCGCTTCGCCTTCACGGTCACTACCTTGCGATGGCCACGCTGGGATTCGCCGAGATCATGCACGTGGTGTTCCGGGAGGCCAGGCACATCACCGGCGGGAACGACGGGTTGGGCGGCATCGCGTATCCCGAGGTGGCCGGCTATGCCATCGATACGCCGCTCGGCACGTACCTGCTCGTGTGGGGCGTGGCGATAGCGGTGCTGGTGGTGGTCGCCAACATCGTGCGGAGCCGCCCCGGACGCGCGATGCAGGCGCTCCACGCAACGGAGAGCGGCGCTCTCGCGTGTGGCGTGGACACGGTGTCGCTCAAGGTACGCACATTCGCCTTCTCTGCGGGGCTTGCTGGGCTGGCGGGTGCTCTGTATGCGCACAGCGTGGGGTTCATCTCGCCGACGACGTTCGGTCTCGAGCAGTCGGTCATCCTCGTAGCGATGGTGGTCGTCGGCGGTACCGGCTCGCTCGCGGGACCGGTGATCGCGGCCATCGCCCTTACGCTGCTGCCATACGCCGACGCTCTGATCCCCGGCCTCAGCCAGGGGACGGTCGCCGTGCTGCAGGATTGGGAGACCGACATCTACGGGATCGCGATGATACTCGTGGTCATCTTCGCGCCTGCCGGCATCGGAGGGCTGATCAGACGCGCATGGTCGCGGCAGCCTGCCGGGGCGGGAGAGGTGCGGACATGAGCCTTCTCGCGATCCGTGACGTGACGAGACGGTTCGGCGGTCTCACTGCGGTGGATGGCGTCTCGTTCGACGTGTACGAGGGCTCGATCAAGGCGGTGATCGGACCCAATGGCGCGGGCAAGAGCACGCTCTTCAACCTGATCACGGGCTTCGACCGCGCTGACGAGGGAGCCGTGACGTTCGATGGCGAGCGCCTCACCGGCCAACGGCCCGACGCGATCGTCCGTCGCGGCATTGCGCGCACGTTCCAGAACACCCGCCTCTTCGAGGAGATGAGCGCGCTCGACAACGTACGGGTGGGTTGTGACCTGGAGGTCCCGCAAGGGTTCGTGAGGTCCGCGCTGCGCATCGGCGTTCGCTCCGCCGAGGGCGCGATGCGTGAACGCGCCTACCATCTTCTCCGTGTGGTGGGGCTTGAGGAGCGCGCGGAGGCGCCGGCGAGCGACCTGCCGCATGGCACCCGGCGGCTGCTGGAGATTGCGCGCGCTCTCGCCACCAGGCCACGCCTGATGCTCCTCGACGAGCCCGCCGCAGGCCTCAACGGCGCGGAGACACGGACGCTCATCGAAGCCCTGTATCGCATCAGGGACGACGGCGTCACCCTCGTGGTGGTGGAGCACGACATGGGCCTCGTGATGGAGGTCGCCGAGGAGATCGTGGTGCTCGACCGCGGGGCGAAGATCGCCGAGGGCCCGCCGCTGCTCATACAGAAGGACCCGGTCGTGATCGAAGCGTACCTGGGGGAGGAGTGTGAGCCCGGTGGGTGCTGAGCTGACGATCGAATCGCTGAGCGCCGGTTACGGTCACGTCCGCGTTCTCGATGACGTCTCCCTTCATGTGGCGCCCGGCGAGCTCGTGGCTCTCATCGGCTCCAACGGGGCGGGCAAGTCCACGCTCCTCAAGGCCGTGGCCGGCCTCCTGCGCCCCACGGCGGGCGTGGTGCGCCTCGGCGGGGACGAGATCACCGGCGTCCCACCCGAGCGCCTCGTACGTCGCGGGCTTGCACTGGTGCCCGAGGGCCGCATGCTCTTCGGGCCGCTCACAGTAGACGAGAACCTGAGCGTGGGCGCTCACTCGAGACCGGCTCGCGACCCGTCCGTGCGTGAGGACCTTGAGCGTGTGCGTGCGTTGTTCCCTGTGCTGGCCGAGCGCGGTGGCCAGCCCGCCGAGACGCTCTCCGGCGGGGAACAGCAGATGCTTGCGGTGGCGCGAGCTCTCATGAGCCGTCCCGAGGTGCTTCTGCTCGACGAACCGTCGCTCGGCCTCGCGCCACGGGTGATCGCCGCCATCTTCGGGGCCCTTGACACCCTGCGCGCCGAGGGGCTCACGATCCTGCTGGTGGAGCAGGACGCACGACTTGCGCTCAAGCATGCGGACCGCGGGTACGTGATGCGTACCGGGCAGATAGCGTTGCACGGACCTGCGCAGCAGCTGATCGAGGACGACCAGGTGCGCCATGCGTACCTTGGCGGACGGCCAGAGACGAGGGAGTGACCCGGGATGCCGATCTGGAACACCGAATACGAGACGATGCCCCGCGAGCAGCTGGCAGCCCTGCAGCTCCGCCGGCTGCAGTCGACGGTCGCATGGGTCTACGACCGGGTGCCGTACTACCGGGACGAGCTCGATCGTCGCGGCGTGAAGCCGCGCGACATCAAGACGCTCGCTGACGTGCGGCTGCTGCCGTTCACCGACAAGACCGCGCTCCGCGACACCTATCCGTTCGGCATGTTCGCCGTCGACCTCGAACAGGTCGTGCGGGTGCACTCATCGTCGGGCACGACCGGCAAGCCGATCGTCGTCGGCTACACGAAGGGTGACCTCAACACGTGGACGGAGCTGACGGCGCGCATCGCCTCGGCGGCGGGCGTGGTCCCCGCCGACCGGGTGCAGATGGTGTTCCTGTATGGCATGTTCACCGGCGGCTGGGGCATGCACTACGGCATCGAGCGCATCGGGGCCACGGTGTTCCCGGCCGGGTCGGGCAACACCGAACGCCAGCTGATGATGATGCAGGATTTCGGCACCACCGTGATCGTGGGCACGCCCAGCTACGCCCTCTACATCGCCGAGGTGGCCGAGAAGATCGGTATCGACATCCACGCGCTGCCCCTCCGGCTCGGACTGTTCGGTGGAGAGCCGTCGGGTGAGGGGATGCGGGAGGAGATCGAGCGGCGTCTGGGGATCCTGGCCACCGACAACTACGGCTTGTCAGAAGTCATGGGCCCCGGTGTCAGCGGAGAGTGCGAGCACCAGTGCGGTCTGCATATGGCCGAGGACCACTTCCTGTTCGAGGTGGTGGATCCGATGACGGGCGAGCCGGTCCCCGATGGTGGGGAAGGGGAGCTGATCATCACCCCGCTCACCAAGGAGGCGTTCCCGGTCCTCAGGTACCGCACGCACGACCTGACGCGGATGGACACCGAGCCGTGCGAGTGCGGGCGCACGAACGCTCGCATGCGGAAGGTCCGGCAGCGCACCGACGACATGCTCATCATCCGTGGCGTCAACGTCTTCCCGAGCCAGATCGAGGACGCATTGCTGGCTGTGGAGGGCGTCGAGCCGCACTACCTGATCGTGGTCGACCGTGATGGCGCCATGGACACGCTCGAGGTGCGCATAGAGGTGTCACCCGCGATGTTCTCGGATGTGATGCGGAACATGGTGGCCTTCAACAAGCAGGTCGCCGAGCGGATCGCGTCGGTCGTGGGACTGCAGGCGAAGGTCACGCTCGTCGAGCCTGGTACTATAGAACGGTCCGTGGGCAAAGCCCGCCACGTCGTGGACAATCGAACGCGATTCTAAGTCCGGCGGTCGAAGGGCGCACGTCGTGCAGGAGTACGTTCCGTATATCGTCATAGGCGCGGTTGCGGCGGCCCTCATCATGATCACGGTGCTGCTGGCGCGCGTTGTGTGGCGCCGTCAGGTGCGCCACTACATCGTGACCCTCACGGGGCATCGCGAGGCGGTCGCATCCGCCCTCAAGACCACAGAAGCCGTCTTGTCGGCATTGCTTGACGATGAGCGTGACGCTCTTGCCGCGTTCGTATCGCGTGGTTCGGATGAGCGTGAAGCGCTCGCGGCGATCGCGGATCGGATGCAGCTCGAGCATGCCGAACTCAAGGATATCGCCCTGCCCAAACGGCTCTGGCCGCTTGCGGACACCCTGTGCGGTACTGCGGGTATGCTTGCAGAAGAGACGGCACGGGTAGGGGACGCGGAAGGGGAGGACGCCCTGGATGCGCTAGCCGGCCTTGACATCGCGCGCGTGAGAAGCGCCCTCGAGGATGCGTCCGCAGAGATCGCACGTCTCGCCGAGCGGTACAACGTCACGGATCCATCAGTATACGGCGGAGGGCTGTATATATGAGACACCAGGACGAGTGGGACGACGGAGTGGGCGCCGATCCGCATGCCTACGGGCCGCCACCGCACGACTGGCACGATGCGCCGGAGCAGAACATCATCGTGCGGATATTGCGGGTAGTCGTGCCGTGGATAGCTTTGATCGCCGTGATCACGGTGGCGCTCTCGTTCTGGAGCGAGTTCCGTCTCGAGGCAGAGACCGGGGAGACGCCGGCAGTGGAGGCCACAGGGACCGTCGAGCCGACCGGCACACCGGACGCGTCGGGGACTGAGACCGGGACCGAGGAGCCCGTCGTCACGCCCGAGGGGCCGGAACCCATCATCGGCCCGGACGGGATCTCGATCCCGGCCGGGGAGCCATACGTGCGGGTGAAGACGCAGGGGCTCAATCTGCGTGCAGAGCCCACAACGGCGTCAGAGGTGATCACGACCCTTGATGGCGGACAGCTGCTCGTCTACCTCGACGCGTCGAACGGGTGGTATCAGGTGCGGGACGTTGACGGGAACGAAGGGTGGGTCGCCGGAGGCGGCGCTTACAGTGAGCTCGTGCGACCGTAAGGGGCCACGATGAAGAAGATCATCGGCAGAGCGGCCGACTTCTACAGACTACGCGTGTTCGCTATCGATACCACCGACGGGCTCGACCTGGAGTGGCGCGACGACGTCCTGTACCGTCGGGCGCCATCACTGGAGCTCGATGAGGACCAGCGGTACGAGGTACAGGCGGTCACCCTTGATGAAGAGGAACGCACGACACCGCTTGCGACGTTCGACGATCCCGCCGAGGCACACTCATGGATGGACGAGGTCGAGCTCGAGTTGGCCGACCTCACGAAGTCGGATTTCGAGGACCGCTACTTCCCGGAGAGTGAAGCCTGAGGGGATAGGCTCATCCTTGAGGCTCCTGGGCAGGTATCAGTAAAAAGAACATAAGATACATTATCGTGCGTAGCGTGGAGTAGTGCGGCAGCCCCAAAGCCTCTCGTTAGCGATGTCCAGGTGGTCATTCGGAGGTACGCGGCGTCCTCCAGGTACCAGGACCTTTCGGTCGCAGGATCCCTGAAGGCGTTGCGATCACGGTGATGATCGACATCTGGATCCAGTAGATCAGCGGGTACAGCGCCGCCCACAGGTAGTATTTGGTGACTGACGGGTCGTACCGGCGATCCATGAGTACGCCTACGAGCAGCTGGAAGAGCGCTGCTGTGCCGATCAGCATGCCCCACCAGGTGGGCACAGGGGTCGCGCCGAGGAGCGGCGCACCGAGGACCCAACTGAGGATCCAGATGCTGGTGAGGATCACGAAGCAGTACGCCCAGGCGATGGACAGCACCGCTTCCACGTAGACCGGGAACAGCCGTCGGTTCTTCCAGCTCTTCCAGATATCGACATTGCGTCTGAGCACCTGCGCCAGACCCCGTGCCCAACGCAGGCGTTGGTTCCACAAGGACCGGAGTCCCGGCGGTACCTGCATCCGCGCCATGGCGTGCGGCTCGTACCGTATATCGTAGAACTTGCGCTGGAACTCCCAGGACGTGGCGATGTCTTCGGTGGCGCAGTCGTGGACGAACAGACCGACATCCTGGAGGGCGCTCTTGCGGTAGAGCGCCATGACGCCGGAAACGGTCATGATCCGCCCCCAGACGACCTGGGCGCGTTTCAGCAGAGAGATGATCGACGAGAACTCCACCGCCTGGATCTTGCCGAGCAGCCTGTCCGTGTTGCGTACCCGGGGGTTCCCCGTGACCACGGCGAGACGCGGGTTGCGGATGAAGTGAGGCACCATCCACCGCAGCGCATCGGGTTCCGGATAGGCGTCTGCGTCCATCACCAGCACGAGTTCTCCGCTAGCGAACACCATGGCATCGTTGATGGCCATCGCCTTGCCCTCGTTGACGCGTTTGTCGATCACGGTCACGCGCTCGTCGGTCAGGAACGCATGCGCCTTCTCCACCGTGTCGTCGTCAGAGCCATCGCTTATGACAATGACCTGCGGATCGGGATAGTCGAGTTCGAGGATCCTCTCGAGGGTGCTGGCGATGATCCTTCCCTCGGAGTGTGCAGGTATCACGACACTGATACTGGGCAGAGCCTCTTCGGGCACCTCGTAGAAGTCGAGTTTGGAGCTTCTCTCTCGTCTGAAGGCGCTGATGATGGCCGTGACCGCCCACATGATCGAGGTGAACAGCGGGTACATGGCGAAGAAGACCATCATCACGTCGTACACGGGGTGATCAGCGAAGGACTGAATGAGACCGAGCATCAGGCCTCACCTACCGCCACGGCTGCCGGTTCTGCGCTCGTGAACACCTTGAGGGGTCGTCCCCGGTCATCAGCGATGTCTATGACGATGGAACGGGCGCTGCCATCGCCCGGCACGCGTACATGAACGGGAGTGCCGAGTGCATCGACCGCGTAGTCGAATTCGACCGGAGGCACGGTGGTCCGCGCCCCCTTCCGGCGGTAGATGTCCTTGTTCCAGATGATCCACAGGATGGTGGCGGACACGATGACGAGATCGATGATCGCAACGATCAGAGTGCCCCGCAGGTGCACCTCCGTGGGACCGTACTGGATCGCGCGCCACCAAAGCCACGCGAACAGGACCCAGCCCATCGCGGCCAGAATGATCTGCACGATCAGACGGATCACTCGCATCGTGTCTCCCCCTCGGATCCCCTTGTCGCTGAGCAGCGGGCTACCGCCGGACAGCGTAGTGTGACGAAACGCACAAACCCGACGAGGATAGGCAAAGGGACGACTTCTGTCAACCGAGGGCTGATCGCGAGTCCCGGGGATGCCTCACGGCGACAGTCGTGTCGTATGTCAGGCAGGAGCCTCAGCGAGCTCTGCCTCGAGCTCGTGCGAGATGTCCCGTCGTGTGACGACCCAGTCTGTCTTCTTGAACAACTGGTCGTAGATGGCGATGAGCACGATCGCGTTCTTGACCATCACGAACCAGATGATGCAAACGGCATACACGACGCCGTACCAGGACGGGTAGCGCCCGCGTGCGTTGTGTACCGCCGAGACGGTCGCGATCGGTCCGCTCGCCAGGGTGATGACGGTGCTCAGCAGCAAGAACCAGTGTGTTCGCATCGGCATCGAACCCTGGTACATGAGAAGGCTGAAGATCACGGGGAAGATCTGCAGGGTGACGATCGGGTACAACTCTCGGTACAGGAGAAGGTAGGTCCAGTGGACCTTCTGCGAGAGCGTGAGGTAGCGAGTCTTCCAGAAGGCCAGCTGGTGCTTAAGACTGACCTGCAGCCAGCCCTGAGCCCAGCGCTTCCGCTGACACCAGAACGCGTGGAAGGTCGTGGGAGCCAGCTCCTCGGAGATGATGCTTCTGTCATGCGCGATCCTGTATCCGGAGAGGATCGCTCTGGATGACGCGTCGATGTCCTCGGTCATCATCGTGACATCGAACCCGATCTCACGGAGGACCTCGGTGCGCCAGTATCCGTTGGATCCGCCGAATATCGCGGTGTCCAGTGTCAGCGACCGCGCCGTATGGCTGACCGAGTAGATCTGCTCGAACTCGATGGCGATCATCCGTGTGAGGAAGTTCACGTCGTGGTTGCTGATGACGCTTCTCCCCTGCACCACGTCGTAGCCGTTGTGGAGCCAGCGCCACGCGCGTGCGAGGCAGTCGGGGCACGGGTGATGGTCGGCGTCGAGGATGCACGTGACTTCACCGGTGGCGACCGCAAGGGCCGCGTTCACGTTCTCGGCCTTCGACTCGCTCCCCTCCACGCGGAGAAGACGGAACGCCGGGTCGCCGTCGGCGAGACGACGGAGCTCCTTCTCCACCGGGAGATCGGTCGGAGTGTTGTACGCAAGAATGACTTCGAACCCCGCCGCAGGTCGCTCCACCTCGGACAGCAGGTGTCTGATGGTGGCGAGTATGATGTGCCGTTCGTTGGGCAGGAAGGCGGCCACTATGAACGTCACCGGGGGGACGGGTGGCAGGTCGGCCAGCCTGAGCCGGCCACCGCCGAATCCCATCATACGGGCCACCCAGTGGAACACGCCGCGCGCGTCGGGATCGGCCGCCGCCCTGCGCCGGGCGACCGTCACGAGCGCTTCCCAGATGAGCTCGAGTGCGGTGAGCATGAAGACGGCCGCGATGGTGATGTGCAGCCAGAACAGGTCGTAGCCTCTCACCCGCAGCAAGTAGTAGACGAGCGTGGGAATCCCCACGACCACGATGTTGGTGAGTATCAGGCGTCCCCATTCGTACGGGGTGCGTCGGATAGGTGCATCTTCCTCGGGCATGCGGAGTCCCCCCTCCAGCCAAGTGCCCCTCTAGCGTGACGGCATCCTATCCGCACGATGTGAGCAGTATCACAAATGGTAGAGCAAAAGGCAAGCGTAGGCCCCGGGGAGGTCCCACCCGCCCCGGGGCCGCTTCTAGAGAGGAGCATCCGCTCCCCCGTGATGCGTTCCTACGCTTCAGCCGCTTCTTCTTGCCACTCCGCGGAGAAGTCCGGCGAGTCCACAGCGAGCCCCTTGGACTCCTTGGGCAACACGAGGTTGAGCAGGATGCCCAGGAACGTCGCGGTGGCCATGCCGGGTAGGACGTACTCGCCGATGGGGATGGTGGTGCCGGTGGCTTCCATGCCGATACCGACGACCAGGACGACGCTGGACAGGATCAGGTTCCTGCTGTGGCTGTAGTCGATCCCGCTCTCCACGAGCATGCGCAGCCCCGAGCTTGCGATGAGGCCGAAGAGGAGGAGCGAGATGCCGCCCATGACCGGCACCGGGATCGACTGGATGAGGAACTTGAGCTTGGGCACGAATCCACCGATCACGAATGCGAACGCACCCGCGTACCAGAAGATCTGGGTCGCGTACACCTTGGTGACCGCCATGACCCCGATGTTCTCGGCGTACGTGGTGGATGGCGTGCCGCCCACCATTGCGGAGAGCGCGGTGGCCAGACCGTCTCCGGCGAGAGACTCAGGCAACATCGGGGTGAAGTCCTTGCCGACGATCTCATTGACGACGAGCAGATGCCCGATGTGCTCGATGATGACGACCAGCGCCACTGGAGCGATGATCAGGATCGCACCGACGTCGAACTTGGGGAACACGAGCGTCGGCAGGCCTATCCACGCGGCATCGATGACGGGCTGGAAGTCGACCATGCCCATGAATGCAGCGAAGACGTACCCCACCACGATTCCCAGCAGCACCGGGATGGTGGACAAGAAGCCCTTGAAGTAGCTTGAGAACGCGATCGCCGCGCCCAGTGTGACGAGGGCGACGATAAGGTTCTTGAGATCGAACGCGTCCCCGCCTCCGTTGGTCGCCATGCCGACGGCCACACCCGCAAGTCCGAGTCCGATCACGATGACCACGGCTCCGACGAGTGCGGGAGGCAGGACCTTGTTCAGCCAACCCGTTCCGAACGCCTTGATGATCAGTGCGACCACCACGTAGAGCAGACCGCCGACCACCAGGCCACCGAGCGCCTCGGGGATCCCCTTTGTTGCGGCTACGGCGGCGATCGGGCCTATGAAGGCGAACGAGGAGCCGAGGTAGCTCGGGATCTTGTTCCTGGTGAGGATGAGGTACAGGATCGTGCCGGCACCTGAGGTCATGATGGCCAGTGACGGATCGAGCCCGGTGAGTATAGGAACGAGGACCGTTGCCCCGAACATGGCCATGAGGTGCTGGAGTGCAAGCGGTATAGCCTGCAGTACGGGCAGCTTCTCGTCAGTCTGAATCGTGCGCTGTGCCACGTGCGCCTCCTAGCCTATCGCAGCCTGGATGCTGGGCAGGACGAACGCGATCACGAAGAGCACGCTCGTGATGTACATCAGCCAGTGGATCTCCCGGGCCTTGCCATGGAGCAGCTTGATGAGCACGAAGCTGATGAACCCGAGGCCGATGCCGTAGCTGATGTTGTAGGTCAGCGGTATGCCGACGATAACGAGGAATGCCGGGAAGGCGTTCTCGAAGTCGGTCCAAGGGATCTCCTTGATGTTGGTCATCATCAGGAAGCCGACCACGATGAGCGCGCCAGCGGTTATGGAGGTCGAGCCACCGATCATCGCGATCACCGGCGTGAAGAACACCGTCAGTGCGAAGAGAAGGCCGGTGACCACCGAGGTAAGGCCCGTACGGCCGCCCTCTGCGACACCTGCGGCGGACTCGACGTACGTGGTGATGGAGCTGGCGCCGAAGAGGCCGCCTACGGCAGCCGCGATCGAGTCGACAGCCAGGATGTTGCGGATCCCGGGCACCTTGCCGTCCTCATCCACGAAGCCTGCCTGCTCGCCCACGGAGAGCACGGTTCCCATGGTGTCGAAGAAGTCGGTCAGCATCACGGCGAAGACGAAGAGCAGCAGCGTCGGGGTGAAGAGGTGGAGCAACGCCATCTTGCCGTCGACCTGCTGGAACGGGGCGAAGAACGTGCGGAAGTCAGGCGTCGCGACGATCTCCTTCGGGAGCTCGGTGACGCCGAAGATGAGTGCGGCCGCCGCGGCGACCAGGATGCCCCACAGGATGTCGCCCTTCACCTTGAGCGCCATGAAAGCGAAGATCGCGACCAGACCGATCAGGGTGACCCATACGGCGGGATTGCTGAAGTCGCCGAGCTGGACGAGGGTTGCCGGGTTGGCGGTCACGAGTCCGCCGTCGACCAGGCCGATGAAGGTGATGAACAGACCGATGCCTACGCCGATCGCGCGCTTGAGGTTGATCGGGATCGCGTTCATGATCGCCTCGCGCAGGCCTGTCATCACGAGCAGCAGGATGACGATGCCCTCGACGAAGACCACCGCCATGCCGACCTGCCACGGCACGCCGGCTCCGAGGATGATGCTGAATGCGACGACCGCATTCAGGCCCATGCCCGAGGCGAGCGCGAGTGGACGGTTGGCGATGAGCCCCATCGCGAGGCACATGAGGGCAGCACCGAGCGCGGTCGCGGTGGCAAGTGCGGGGATCCACTCGGCACCGGCATCACCGAATGCCGCCGAGAGGATGCCGGGGTTCACGAAGATGATGTACGCCATCGTCATGAACGTGACCACACCTGCAAGGATCTCGGTCTTGAGGGTGGTACCTCGCTCTTGGAACTTGAAGAACGTGTCCATAGCATCAGCCCTTCTTGATCGTTGGTACTTGCGGGAAAGCGCTCCACAGGACGGACCTGCCGCCATCGGAGCAAGGCGTCATGCCGCTGCGGCCATCCCCCCTCTCGTCGTCCCGGGGGTGATCCGCTTCTGTGGATGCACACCGTCGGGCGCCATGCGTCGGCGACGGTCATGCCGCGAACAGAGGGTGAGACCTTCAGACACCGGAGCTGCCAAAACCGCGCTCCCCTCGCTCGGTGGTGTCGAGTTCATCGGTCTCTGCGAACGTGACATGCTCGACGGGCTGGATGACGAGCTGGGCGATCTTGTCGCCACGAGAGACCTCGATGGGCTCCGATGGATCCAAGTTGATGGCGATGACCTTGATCTCGCCGCGGTACCTGCTGTCGATGAGCCCCGGGGTGTTCACGAAGGAGAGCCCGTGTCGGAGTGCGAGGCCGCTTCGGGGCTGGACGAAGCCGGCATGACCCTCAGGGATGGCTACTGCGATGCCCGTTCCGATCAACGCGCGTTCGAAAGGTGCGATGGTGCGGTCTTGTGTCGCGTAGAGATCTACGCCGGCATCCCCCCGATGTGCGTAGACCGGGAGCGGCAGTCCGGGATCGAGGCGCTTGATGGGAACGGTGATGGCAGCCATCGGATCAGTTGGCCAGCACTGCTCGGATGTCGGACGCCTCAGGCACCGTGCCGCGCCATGCCGCCACCTCGGAGCCCGACGAGTCGAGCACGAGGACCGAGGGCGCCACATCGACGTTCATGGCGGACGCGGCGGCGAAGCCGGAGGGCTCGGAGAGATCGTAGATGGAGAGATTCGCGAACCCGTTGCATGCGCGGCGGGCGGCAGGGCACTCAGGACAGTCCTCGCGAACGAAGAGCTTCACTTCCACAAGCAGGTCCTCCAACTAGTCAGAGCCCCCGGAGCGTCGCTTCCTGCCGCCGAGGCGCGTCAACTCGGAGGTGAAGCTGTCGAGGTCGTTGAACTCCTTGTACACCGATGCGAAACGGATGTACGCCACTTTGTCCAGGTCGAGGAGGCGCATGAGGACCATGTCTCCGAGTCGCTTGGCAGGGATCTCGTACTGCATCGCGTTGTGCAGCTCCGACTCGATGTCGTCGATGAGTTCCTCAAGCACAGCAGGGGTGACCGGCCGTTTGGCTGTTGCCACTATCAGCCCCCGCAACAGCTTCCCCCGGTCGAACGGCTCGGTAGAACCGTCCTTCTTCACCACCATGAGAGGCATCTCTTCGCGCCGTTCGTAGGTGGTGAACCGCTTAGCACACTCGAGACATTCGCGCCGACGTCGGATGGCGTCTTGGGACTCTGAATCCCGAGAGTCCACGACCTTTGTCTCGCTGTGTCCGCAGAAAGGGCACTTCATCGGCGTGTCCCCCACATCTTGGCCTGGATGAAGCCTAGCACACAAGATATGGGGCGACAATGCATCTTTCGCAGGTTGCGCACGGTCTCCGCGCGACAGACGGAGGAGGCGCTCAGGGGCGCCTGAAACAATCGCTCAGCGCAGTAGCGTCACCGCGCGGCCATGGCGAGATGCGGATCGCTCGTTGACGGCACACGGAGTACCAGCCCGGCCATCAGGGCGGAAGACCTGAGTCCGTTGGTTTCACGGATGAGGGCCATCGTCTCACGGGTGCTGAGGCCGGGCACCGGGTTGGCTGAAGCGATGTCCCAGAGCGAGGATCCCTCAGCAACGGTGACTGATGACCAGGCGGCAGGTGTCGGATGCTCAGGCTGGTACGCGTGGGAGATGGCCACGACGATGGCGGCAGCAGCGAGGAGCAGGACGAACGCCACTCGCGTGACGCGACGCACCATGAGCGGGTCGATCGTGGACACGTGTCCACTTCGGCGTACAGTCTGCGTCCGCCTGCATGCCGTGTCATCGTGTGCTCGGCCGGTGCGCCCTACCATCACTGCCTCCATCGGCTCCTCCTCGGCGACTGTCCGATGTGACCGTAACTGACGGGTCTGACATCGAAGAAGGCCGTACGAACATGTGTTCGTGACTCCGATGATAGACGAACAGGTGTTCGGTGCGCAAGTGTGAATACGAACATGTGTTTGCACCACGCCTGGTCGTTGGCGTACACTCGTGTCGGACCCGCATCACTCACGGTCGAAGGGAAGAGCGATGGTCTACAAGCGCGAGCTTACGGTGCGCCAGCGCCAGATACTCGACTTCATACGTGCAGACATCCATCGACGTGGGTTCCCCCCTTCCGTGCGGGAGATCGGTGAAGCTGTCGGGTTGTCATCATCATCGACCGTTCACTCGCATCTGGCCGCTCTGGAGTCGAAGGGGTTGATCCGCCGGGATCCGTCGAAGCCGCGTGCGCTGGAGGTGCTCGACTACCGTGACAACGAGCGCGCGATCGACTACGACAGCGTCCAGGCCGTTCCGCTCGTGGGGCAGGTCGCAGCCGGGTCACCGATACTCGCCGCTGAGAACATCGAGGCGACACTCCCCCTCCCCGCCTCGTTCGCCGGCGAGGAGACGTTCGTGCTCAGGGTCAAGGGAGAGAGCATGATCGAAGCAGGCATCCTCGACGGAGATTTCGTGGTGGTGCGGCAGCAGTCGACCGCCACCAACGGCGACATCGTCGTGGCCATGATCGACGAAGATGCGACCGTGAAGCGCTTCTTCCGTGAAGACGGCCGTGTCCGGCTGCAGCCGGAGAATCCGACGATGGACCCGATCTACGTTGACGAACACGTCGATCTCGCGGTCCTGGGCAAGGTCGTCGCTCTCTTCCGTCGGATCTGAAGAGTCAGCGCCGCGCTTGCGTCAGGTCTCCCAGTCCTCCGGTTCGGGCTCATGGACCGGGAGGTACTCGGAGAAGCGTCCACGGATCTCGTCCGTGAGCACCACGGTCAGACGAGTGCCCTCGGGCAAGTGTTCCTCGGAGAGTATATGGCCATGCTCATGGGCTACCCGGACGAGATCGCCCCTGTCGTAGGGAAGCGTCACCGTGAGTGGCACATCGCCCTGTGCGGCGATCGTGGCCATACGCTCGAGGAGCGTCTCCAGCCCCATACCGGTGGCGCCGGAGACCACGACGGCGCCCGGCGCGCTTGAGAGGCGTTCACATTCTCCTGCGGGTAACAGGTCGCATTTGTTGTACACCACGAGCTGCGGTCTTCCCGAGGCGCCGATCTCCTGAAGAACGACCTTCACGGCGGCCATCTGCGCATCACGGTTGGCGTGGGAGGCATCCACCACGTGGAGCAACAGGTCGGCCTCCCGGACCTCGTCTAGCGTGGACTTGAACGCCTCTACGAGGCCGTGGGGAAGCTTGTTGATGAAGCCGACCGTGTCTGTAAGCGTGACGGTGCGACCATCGGGGAGGTCGAGACGCCGTGTGGTCGCATCGAGTGTGGCGAACAGCTGGTCTTGCGCGAGGACGCCCGCATCGGTGAGCGCGTTGAGGAGCGTCGACTTGCCCGCGTTGGTGTAGCCGACGAGAGCGATGCGGAAGACACCTGAGCGCGCCCGTGAGGCGCGTTGCGTCGCGCGTGCGCGGGCCACATGCTTGAGCTCCCGCTTGAGTTCGGAGATCCTCTTGCGGGTGAGTCGACGGTCTGACTCCAGCTGCGACTCGCCGGCGCCGAATCGGGCGCCGCGTCCGCCGCCGAGTCGCTCAGCCTCGAGGTGTCCCCACATGCCACGGAGCCGGGGTAACACGTACTCGAGCCGGGCCAGCTCGACCTGGAGCTTCCCTTCGTGGCTCACCGCGTGCAGGGCGAAGATGTCGAGGATCAACTGGGTCCGGTCGATCACCCGCACCTGCGGCAACAACCCCTCGAGGTTGGCTTGCTGGCTCGGGCTGAGGTCATCGTCGAACACCACCATCGTGGCGCCCGCTTCGCGCGCAAGCCGCTCGACCTCCTCGGCCTTGCCGCTGCCGATGAACGTGCGCGGATTGGGACGGTCCATGCGCTGGGTGACCACTCCGGCCACGACGGCTCCGGCCGTGTCCACCAACCGGCGCAGCTCGGCGAGGTCGTCGTCGAGTGTCCAGCCGTCGGACCGGGCCCGGTCGATGCCCACCAGGACCGCGCGCTCTTCCGCGTCTCCTACGACCTCGTACAGGTCTCGCGCCATGCTGAGGCGGCGCTCCTTACAGGCTGTCGGCCATGCGCTGCAGCGCTTCCGCCAACCGGTCGTCGGGCGTGGCCAGGGAGATGCGGATGTAGCCCTCGCCGTCCGGGCCGTATGCGCTACCGGCAGGGACGATGACGCCGGCCTTGTCGAGCACGAGTCCGGCGTACTCGGCCGAGGTGTACCCTTTCGGGATACGCGCCCAGACGTAGATGGTGCCGGCTGACGGGCGCGCTGACAGTCCGATCGTCTCGAGCGCGGCAAGGACCTGATCCCGGCGGCGCTGGTAGACAGCTCGCATCTCGGCCACATCGTCCTGAGGCCCGAGCATGGCTTCGATGGCGGCATCCTGGATCGCGGTGAAGGCGCCGGAGTCGATGTTGCTCTTCACGGTGCCCAGCGTCGTGATCGCCTCGGCGTTGCCACAGGCGAACGCGATACGCCAGCCGGTCATGTTGTACGACTTAGAGCAGCTGAATAGCTCGATCGCCACGTCGCGGGCGCCGGGGCGCTCCATGATGCTCGGCGGCAGGTAGCCGTCGAAGCCGATCTCCGAGTACGCGTTGTCGTGGACGAGCAGCAGGTCGTGCTTCTTGGCGAACGCGATCGCACGATCAAAGTACTCCACGGGTGCGGCGACTGCGGCGGGGTTGTTGGGGTAGCTGATAAACATCATCTTCGCCCTGGACAGCACGTCCTCCGGCGTCGATTCGAAGTCGGCGAGCCAGTCGTTCTCCTCGTTCATGGGCATGTAGTGCGTCTTGCCGCCCACCAGGACGCCACCCGTGGTGTAGACCGGGTAGCCCACACCGGGGACCAGCGTGTAGTCGCCGGGATCCACGAACGCGGGGAAGAGATGGGCGATGCCTTCCTTGGATCCGATGAGCGCGAGCACCTCGGCATCGGGGTCGAACTGCACGCCGAACCGCCGCTGCATCCACTCAGCGCAGGCTGCGCGGTACGGGCGAGATCCGGCGTACGCAGGATACTGGTGGTTCTTCGGGTCGGTGATCGCCGTGGCCATGGCATCGATGATGCGCTGCGGTGTGGGCAGGTCGGGGTCGCCTATGCCGAGCGAGATGACGTCGACGCCCTCCGCCTCCTTCAGGGCCTTCTTGCGGTCGATCTCTGCGAACAGGTACGGCGGAAGGTCGGCCATGCGGCGTGCGATCCTCAACGTGCGTCATCTCCTTAGGGAAGCCGGGGCGCCGGCAGCGTGCCGGCTTCGGACATCGTAGCAGACCAGCGGGGGCGCGCCGGCGGTGCGTACAGGGCCCCCTACTCCTCCTCCGGAAGCTCGACGGTACCGGTGAACGAGACGGCCGCCGAGCCGGTCATGTAGACGTGGTCGTTCTCGTGCCACCGGATCAGGAGGTCGCCTCCGGGGAGCTGGACGGTGCTGTCACGGCCGGTGCGGCAGGAGAGCGTCGCCGCCACCGCCACCGCGCACGCTCCGGTGCCGCATGCGAGGGTCTCCCCCACGCCTCGTTCCCAGACACGCATACGCACGGTCTCGTTGTCGACGAGCTGGGCGAACTCGACGTTCGTGCCATTGGGGAAGCGCTCGTGCCGCTCGAGGTATGGCCCAACCGTATCCACCGGTGCGGTCTCGACGTCATCCACCCAGATCACGACGTGGGGATTGCCCATGTTCACGCCGGTGACGTGAACGGTGCCGTACGGGGTCTCGACGGGACAGTCGTAGACCTGGGTGCCCTCGAAGGCGGCGGGGATCTCCTCGGGTGAGAAGAGTGGTTTGCCCATGTCGACCGTGGCGCTGTCGAGCATGCCGTTGTCATCGCGGGTGAAGGTGACCGGCTTGAGGCCGCCCAACGTCTCGATGGTCAGCGCCGAGGCGTCGTGCGGGACCAGTCCATGATCCACGAGATACTTGGCGAAACAGCGGGCCCCGTTGCCGCACATCTCGGCAAGGGAGCCGTCGGCGTTGTAGTAGTGCATGTACCAGTCGGCTTCCGGCGTGGTGGATGGCCGTACGAGGATCAGCCCGTCAGCGCCTACTCCGAAGTGCCGGTCGCAGAACCAGGCTACCGCCTCCGGGGCGAAATCAAGCGCCTCGTCCCGATCGTCGATCATCACGAAGTCGTTGCCGAGGCCGTTCATCTTGGTGAAGTCGATCTTCACGTGGATCCTCCCTGGGTCTGGGCTCCCGATGATTCTATCAGGTGGAGGATGCGCTGGGCCGTCTCGAGCGCGGTCATGCCGTCCACATCCACCCACTCGATCCTCGGGTCGGCCCGGAACCAGGTGAGCTGACGCTTGGCGTACCTCCGTGTGGCCTGCTTGACGCGTACGACGGCCGTTGCGATATCAGATCCGCCCGTCACGACGGGGACGAGCTCCTTGTAGCCGATGGCCTGCGAGGAGGTGAGGGCGTCCCCCAGGCCTGCGGCGACGAGCGAGCCGATCTCGTCGAGAAGGCCTTTGGACAGCATGTCGTCGACCCGGGCGTCGATACGCTCGTAGAGAGTCGCGCGGTCGAGAGTCAGGCCGAAGTAAAGGGTGTCCGGGTAGTGTGACTGTCTTCGGCGGAAGTCGCGCGCCTGCCGTGCATAGGGACGACCCTCGTGCAGCATCTCGAGGGCCCGTATCACGCGGCGTGTGTTGTTGGGGTGGATGAGCGCAGCCGACTCCGGGTCCAGGGTGGCGAGCTCAGCGTGCATCGCCTGTCCCTGCCCTGTACGGGCCCTCTCCTCAAGGTGCGCCCTGAGAGGCGTGCCGGTCTCGCCCGCGGGGAAGTCCATGGCATCGAGCGCGGCGCGCACGTAGAGCCCTGTGCCGCCGACGACGACCGGTGTGGAGCCACGCGCGAGGATCCCGTCGATCGCTGCACGCGCGTCTCTCTGGAAGAGGGCAGCGGAGTACGGCTGTCCCGGCTCGACGAGATCGATGCAGTGGTATCGGACGCGTCGCTCAGCGGCAGGGGTCTTCGCGGTGCCGATGTCGAGACCGCGGTAGATCTGCATCGAGTCGGCGCTGACGATCTCGCCGCCGAGCGCGACAGCCACCGACTCAGCCACGGCGCTCTTGCCGACGGCTGTGGGCCCTACGATCGCGACGACACGGGGGCTTCCCATGCTCAGTGGTACCTGTCCACGCGGAAGCGCTCGATCGTGATCCGCTCGTCAGGCCCGATGCCCGCCTTCTGCCGGGCGATGGCCACTTGCTGTTCGGCGGTGTCCACGCCGTCCAGGTCGGGAAGCAGCAGGCCACGGCGCCAGTCTGCCGAGACGATCACGCCGTAGATCGACGGGTCCAGGTAGTCCATCGATGCTGGTTCAGGCGTACCCAGGACGTCAACGGATATCTCGAGGTCGTCTAATTCGTCGGCGGTCATCGGGGGGAACCGGGGATCCGCCGTGGCAGCCTGGATAGCGTTGTGCACGATCTCCTCGGCAAGCGAGGGGGTCGTGGGCGCGATCGTGCCGATACAGCCGCGGAGCTCGCCATGGCGGTGCAAGCTCACGAACGCCCCCCGACGCTCCTGCAGCAATCCCTCAGGCTCGGGTGGAGATATGATCCTGTGCTCTCGGAGGAAAGTCTCGATCGTCCGCCGTGCGAGCGCCACGGGCGCGCTCGGATGCGGACTCTCCGATGTCTCCGCGGTGTCGAGAAGCGCGAGAAGATCGGGCGACGCCGCCACGGCCGTGGTGTAGCCCACGCCCCAGGGGCCCTCGTACGCAAGGACGCGCGTGCGGAACCCGCTTCCCTCAAGGAAACCGCCGAGGGTCACGAACGAACGGAGTCCGCACTCACCGGCTGCGTCGATGAGGTCTCCTTCGATATGCATGAGTCCTTCGAAGTCACCCGCCTCAAGCAGATCCAACAACTCGCGGTCGAACTCTGCACCCCTCGGCGAGAAGCCTGCGGGAGCCTCGCGTGTCAGCCGGTGACTGCAGTCGCCGCTTGCCAGGAATGCGACGCGCCGTCCGAGGCGGTCGGCGGCGTCACGGACAGCCCTCCCCAGCGTGCGGTGGGTGGACAGCGGCAGGAAGGACAAGGAGAGGACCACGAGCGGGTACTCACCCGCCCGGTCGAGGAAGCTGAGAGGGACCAGCGACCCGTGATCCAGCGCGCCCGGCTCCAGCAGCGGACTTGAGGAGCGTGGAGCGACGGGGATGCCGGCCTCCGTGGCGGTGTCGATGATCGCCAGGGCGAACTGCGGGTCTCCGGGGGGCGCGAGCCGGACCTGTGACGCGCCGAACTGCCCGAGGTCCCCCGCAAGCCCGTCAGACGTATCGATCAGGAACGCATCGCGTGCCGCAGGCGCATGGGGAGACATCAGCACGATGGTGTCGGGCGCGAATGCGGCGAGCAGCCGGGCGGCAGCCGCCATCGCGTCGGACGATTCCGCCGTGACGCGCGCCCGGTCCTTCCCCACCTCGGCGACCATGATCGGCGGGTGAGGAGCGATGATACCGAGAACGGATCCGTGCATGGTCATCACCTCCTGGCTGTCACGTGCATTCCCGCGAGCGAGAGATGCCTAAACGGGAGGCGCCGCGAATTCGCCTGTGAGGAACCAGGGATGGGCTCCGGTGATGAGGATCCGTGCCACCGAACCCGCGTGTTCTGCGGCGGTCTCCCCTACTGGTAGCGGCACGTGGATCAGCCGGTTGTGAGGTGTTCGCGCCGAGAGCACGCGCGGGTCACGACGCGATGGCCCCTCCACCAGGCAATCGACGGCCTCACCCACTGCGCGCTCGTTCGACGCGAGGGACAGCGACCGCACCGATGTGGCCAGACGGTCGAAACGGGACTGTGCGACGTCGCGGGGCACAGCATCGGTGAGCACCGCAGCCGGTGTTCCCTCACGCGGTGAGTAGATGAACGTGAACGCATGGTCGTATGCCACACGCTCTACCAGGTCGAGCGTCTGCTCGAAGTCGTCATCCGTCTCGCCGGGGAAGCCCACGATGATGTCCGTTGACAACGCGATCCCGGGGACCACGTCCCTGAGGCGGTCGATGCGCTCGAGGTACTGCTCTCTGGTGTAGCCTCGGTTCATCGCCGCGAGTATCCGGTTGGAGCCGTGTTGCACCGGCAGGTGCAGGTACGGCATGAGTGACGGGATCGAAGCGAAGGCCTCGATGGTCTCGCTGGAGAGGTCCTTCGGGTGGCTGGTGGCGAATCGGATCCGTTGCATGCCCGTGTCGGCGACCGCATGGAGCAGTTGTGCGAAACGCGGCGAGCCATAGCGGTCACGCCCGTACGAGTTGACGTTCTGTCCGAGCAAGGTGATCTCGACGACGCCGTCCGCAGCGAGTGACGCGACCTCTGTCACGACGTCCTCGAAGCGGCGGCTCCGCTCAGGGCCACGGACGTACGGCACGATGCAGTACGAGCAATGGTTGTCGCACCCCACGGTGATCGGCACCCAGGCGTGCCACCGGTGTTCGCGTACGGAAGGCAGATCGCTTGCGAAGCGGTCGGTCTCCTCGGCGACACTGGCGAGCGGACGACCCGAGGCGGCGGCGTCGAGCAGCGATGGCAGCTCGTGGATGGTGTGCGTGCCGAACACGACATCGACATGGGGAAGCTCGCGCAGCATGCGCTCGCCATCCCGTTGTCCGACGCAGCCGCCCACCGCGATGAGGACGTCCGGGCGGCCCCCTGTCTTGAGCGCCTTCAGCGACGCCACCTGCCCGTAGAGGCGGTCGTCGGCGGTCTCCCGGACCGCGCAGGTGTTGAAGACGATGATATCGGCCTCATCGTTGGAGGGCGCGCGAACGTGGCCCGCGGCTTCCAGCAGGCCCGCCATCCGCTCGGAATCGTGCTTGTTCATCTGGCATCCGAACGTGTGGATGATGTAGCGGCTCATCGCGACCCCTCCCGCCGGATGCTGGCCGCCTCGAGACGGCGGATCGCATCATCCGGAGCGCCCGAGGAGCCGATGGGCCCACCCTCGCGCTCGGATCCGTGGAAGTCGGAGCCGCCGGTGACGATGAGGCCGTACCGCTCGGCCATCTCAACGTAGCGTGTCGCCGTGCCGGGATCGTGGGACGCGTGGTACGCCTCCAGTCCCGCGAGTCCGTGGTCTACCAGTGCGGGGATGAGGTCGTCCACCCGGCTGAGTCCCGGGTGCGCCAGGACGGGAACGCCTCCCGACTCGATCACCCAGGAGATGGCAGCCTCCGCAGGAGTGGACGGCTTGGGCACGTAGTACGGCGCATCGTCGGCGAGAAAACGGCGGAAGGCGTCGTCCATGTCGCGGGCGACACCTTGTTCGACGAGCCGTCGGGCGATGTGCGCCCTGCCGACCGCGCCTTCGCTGGAAGGCCGCAATATGTCGTCGGGATCGAGTTCGTAGCCGTCGGCACGAAGGGCGTCGACGATACTGCGAGCACGCTCAAGTCTGGCCGAACGGAGGTCTGCCAGCCGTGCACGGAGCCGCTTTGACGTGATGTCGATGTGGTAGCCGAGTATGTGCAGCGAGCGGCCGCCGTGGGTAGCCGACAGCTCTACCGCTGGTATGACCAGCAGACCCGTGCCGGCCGCAGCGGACTGCGCAGGTTCGACGCCGTCGATGCAGTCGTGGTCGGTGATGGCGATCGCCGGCAGATGGGCTTGAATCGCCAGCGCAACGATCTCCTCGGGCGCGAGCAGTCCGTCGGAGAAGGTCGAGTGGAGGTGGAGATCCGGCTTGGGCATACGGTCCTACAGATGGTGGGGCTGCCGGGGCTCCACAAGGAGGCGGATAGCGGTACGCTCTTCGCCGTTGATCTCGATATCGGCGAAGGCTGGTGTGCAGATCAGATCGAGCCCCATTGGAGCCACGAAGCCCCGGGCGATCGCTATGGCCTTGACGGCCTGATTGAGCGCGCCGGCCCCCACGGTCTGGATCTCCACTGAACCCTGCTCGCGGATAACGCCGGCGAGCGCGCCGGCAACAGAGTTGGGACTCGACTTGGTGGATACCTTGAGAACCTCCACGGCGCCTCCCGTGCTGCGGATAGAGTCTACGATCGCTTGTGTGGTCACTGGTGCGTCTTATGGTCTGATTCGGCTGCGCGGCCGCCGCGGGCCGTGTGTGACTGGAGTATACCGCATAGGCGTAGCCGGAAGAATCCCCGTGGTGTCATCCCCAGGGAGCCCGGACCGTCAGTCTTCTTTCTCTATCGGAAACCGCACGTTCACGGAGTCGCGTCCCACGGTGATGCGCGGTTCGCCTCTCAGGCTGACGTAGTAACGCTCGGCGATCACGTCGAAGGCGCGGGTGAGCTCCGCACGGAATGCGACGAGGTCATCGTGGTGAAGGCGGAGCGAGCGGCGGTCACGGTAGATGTCCGGCGCAGAGGACTTCTCGGGCTCGTCGGCCACCGCGAGCGTCGCAAGTATCGGCTCGAGCGGGGCGAGTTCCCCTGCCAGGACACGGTGCGCCGTCCGCTCGGATACCGTCAGCCCGATCGTGTCCGCGATGGCGGTGAGCTCCGCTGCATCGGAACACGCCGCGGGGCGCTGCCAGACCACCAGGCGCTCCAGGTCCTCGCAGAACATCAGGTCCGCTATGTCCAGTTGCATCCGCCCAAGGGAGTGCAGGGTGGCCAGGATCTCTGTGGGAGTGCCGAGGTAGATCTCGAGTTCGGGGTGCTCGCACGCGAACTCCACGAGCCGCCTGATGATGTTGTGCGGCCCGCGCCCAACATGGAGTCTCCCGGATTCGTCGGGCTCGACCGTGGGCCATGTGGACTGATCGGCGCGCTCGGTGAGCCGCTCGGAATCGGTGATGACGGAGATGGACGCGCCCTTGTGCGGCGACGAGCATGCGACCCGGGCACTCACTACGTTGGATCGGACGGAGTAGAGCGCCATTCCGCGCCCGTGGACTCCCCATCGGTCCATCACCATGGTCTCCAGCTTGGACGTGACCCGCGGTTCGAAGACGGTGTCCTGCAGCGCTGGCGGGATACCCACACCATCATCGATCATCGTCAGGGTGCGGGTGGAGCCTTCTCGTGTGGTGGCGACGAATATCCGCTGGGCGTGGGCATCGCGTGCGTTTCGGAGAAGCTCGACGACGATGTCCTCTACGCTTCGGATATCGTGCTTCGCTTGACGCCGTTCAGCCTCGGGTACCCGGAGGCGAACGTAGCCGTCACCGAGGCTCTCCTCGACCTTGAGGTAGCCATCGCCCGACACGTTAGTGACGAAATCTATCAGAGGGTCATGTTCGCTCATCGCTCACCAAGGGTGCCACGGCAGGCCTTCCTTCTCAAGAGTGAAGGGACCGCATGCGGTCCCTTCACGTACTCCTGGACGTCCGTTCGGTCTGTCCAGTCGGGTGTCACTTGGCGTATTCCACTGCCCGGCTTTCACGGATGACCATGACCTTGATCTGGCCCGGGTACTGCAACTCCTCCTCGATCTGCTTGGCGATGTCGCGCGCCATGAGCGTGGAGTCGGCATCGGATACATCCTCGGGCTTGACCATGACACGGATCTCGCGACCAGCCTGCATGGCGTAGGACTTCTCCACGCCCTTGTGGGACTCGGCGAGCGACTCCAGCTTCTCGAGACGCTTGATGTAGCTCTCGAGCGTCTCGCGCCGAGCGCCGGGGCGGGCGGCGGAAATGGCGTCCGCCGCCTGAACGATGACGGCTTCCACGGTCTGGGGTTCGACGTCCCCGTGGTGAGCCTCGATACAGTGGACTACCTCTTTGTTCTCGCCAAGCCTACGGGCGAGGTCGGCGCCGATGACGGCGTGCGGGCCCTCGATCTCGTGGTCGATGGCCTTGCCAAGGTCATGGAGAAGACCGGCGCGCTTTGCGAGCGCGGGATCGAGTCCGAGTTCAGCCGCCATGACGCCTGACAGGTATGCGACCTCGAGCGAATGGTTGAGGACGTTCTGGCCGTAGCTCGTGCGATAGCGGAGCCGGCCGAGGGTGCGCACGATGTCGTGGTGGAGGTTGTGCACGCCGGTGTCGAACACCGCCTGCTCTCCAGCCTCGAACACCTGCTGGTCCACGAGCTGCTCTGCCTTCTTGAACATCTCTTCGATCCGCGCCGGGTGGATCCGGCCGTCGGCGATGAGGTTCTCCAGCGTGATGCGTCCTACCTCGCGCCGCACAGGATCGAAGCTCGAGAGGATGACCGCCTCAGGGGTGTCGTCGATGATGAGGTTGATCCCGGTGAGCTGTTCGAACGCGCGGATGTTGCGACCCTCGCGACCGATGATGCGGCCTTTGAGGTCGTCCGACGGGATGTGGACGACCGAGACGGTCGACTCGGCGGTGTGATCGGCGGCGACACGACCGATAGCGATCCCGATGATGTTGCGGGCCTTGCGGTCGGCTTCCTCACGGGCGCGCTGTTCGGCCTCGCGGACGATCATGGCCGAATCATGCGACACGTCCTGCCTGACGCGCTCAAGGAGCACCGACTTGGCTTCCTCTGTCGTCATTCCAGCGAGCGACTCGAGCCGCGCCTTCTCATCGGCGATGGCGTCTTCGAGCTCCTTCTCCCTCTTGATGATCTGTCCCGCCTGGCTCGACATCTGGTGTTCACGCTTGTCGAGCGAGTCGGTGCGTCGGTCGAGGGACTCCTCGCGCTGTAGGAGTCTGTTCTCGAGCGCGCCGAGCTCCTTGCGCCGCTCCTTGGCCTCTTCTTCTGCCTGGCCTTTGAGGCGGAGGATCTCATCCTTCGCCTCGAGGAGCATCTCCTTGCGGGTCGTCTCGGCCTGCTTCTCTGCATCGGCGAGGAGCCGTTCCGCGGCTTCGCGAGCGCGGGTGGTCTTGCCGGCGATGATGAAGCGGTTGATGACTATGCCGAGGACGACGCCGATGACGAGTCCGAGAAGTGCATAGATGACGGGTCCCATCGGGCGTGCCCTCCCTTCCGGGTATCGGTGCGTTGTCCATCGTCTTGTTGGCGAACGAACGGTGCACCTGGTGCCCGGAGGGTATACCCCTACCCTTGGAACCGGAGCGCCGGGCACGACCGCCCGGCAGATACGATAGAGTTCGGTTCGTCTATGGATACGATACGTGCACCGACCCCTTTCGAGGCGGTGCCGACTTCATCTCACTGAAGAACCACACGACACGCCCGACGTCTATCGGAGCGTCTCGATCGCATTTGCCGTGGCAATCGTACTCGGGAGGGCTATGTCACGTCAAGAGAGACGCACCGCCTGAGCAGGGATAACGGGATGCTCAGCAGGCATCCTCCGGTTCGGCGGTCCCGGAGGGCGACACGCATGACCTGGCGGCTTTGAGCGCATCCGAGGTGGAGAACCCTCGGCGAACGAGACGCGCGGCAAGCCGGTCCACAGAATCCGAGGGACGGGACAGACGGCGTGCCATCTCGAATGCACGCTCGTCCTCCCCCTCCGCAGGCGCTACCGCATCGAGCGCGCGCGCTGCGCAGTCGTCGACGATACCGAATCGGCGCAGCTCACGAAGTGCGCGCTGTCGTCCGAACCCCCGTAGGATGATCATGGTGCGCGCCATCTGCTCAGCGAAGCGCTCATCATCGAGCAAGCCTGTATCCGTGAGCCACGAGACGGTGTCGGCGACGATAGACTGCAGATACCCGTCGTCCGTCAACCGGTCAGCCATCTCCGTAGTGCTACGTTCTCGATACGCCAGCAGCCGGAATGCGCGCTCACGGGCATGCTGAGGCTCGATCTCGAGACGGCGGACGAGCACCTCATCGAGGGCGATGGTGTCACCCACCTGTAGTCCGAGCGCCTTGACGATTGCGGCGGGCATGATGGCCCACTGATCGCCGCTCACGTGCACCTCGCGCCGCTTTGAGCCACGGCGCGAGGTGATCGCCGTTACCTCGCCGTGCTCCATGAGGGATCTACGCGCCGGTCTTCTTGGCTGCCGTTTCGCTCTTCTTGCCGGCGGCCTCGTCGGGCTTCTGTTCTGCGGTCTTTCCATTGCGCGAGGTGAGACCGAGCTTCTCGCGGATCTGCTTGTCGATGGTGTCCCGGAGATCGATGTGCTCTCGCAGGAAATCCTTAGCCGCTTCACGGCCCTGGCCGAGACGTTCTTCACCGTAGTTGTACCAGGCACCTGACTTCTGGACGATGCCCTCCTCGACGCCCAGGTCGAGCAGGCTTCCCTCCTTGGAGATCCCCTGACCGTACATGATGTCGAACTCGGCCTGCCTGAACGGAGGCGCGACCTTGTTCTTGACCACCTTGGCGCGGACCCGGTTGCCCACGAGATCCGTTCCCTGCTTGATCGAGTCGATGCGACGGATGTCGATGCGGATGGAGGCATAGAACTTCAATGCTCGTCCGCCGGAGGTCGTCTCAGGGCTGCCGAACATGACGCCGACCTTCTCGCGCAACTGGTTGATGAAGATGCAGGTCGTTTGCGACTTGTTGAGCGAGCCTGCGAGCTTGCGCATCGCCTGGCTCATGAGACGGGCCTGCAGGCCTACGGTGACGTCACCCATCTCCCCCTCGAGCTCCGCTCTGGGAACGAGCGCCGCGACCGAGTCGACCACGATCACGTCGATGGCGCCGGATCGCACGAGCATGTCGGTGATCTCAAGAGCCTGCTCACCGGTGTCGGGCTGCGAGATGAGAAGGTCGTCGATATCGACGCCCAGGCGTGCGGCATACGACGGGTCCAGCGCGTGCTCAGCGTCTACGAACGCGGCGACGCCGCCGGTCCGCTGCGCCTCGGCGACGATCTGGAGCGCGAGAGTGGTCTTGCCCGAGGACTCGGGACCGTAGATCTCGACGATGCGGCCACGCGGAACGCCGCCGATGCCGAGAGCGGCGTCCAGGGCCAGCGAACCCGTGGGGATCGAGGCCACCTGCTGAGTGGCTGCATCCTCTCCCAGCCGCATCAGAGAACCTTTGCCGAACTTGCGCTCGATCTGCTCGCGTGTGAGATCGAGGACTTTGCTCTTGTCCTGTTCCATCGGTGCCTGCTCCTTATCCGGCTCGTGCGACCCCCTGAAGGCTGCATCGAACGTACACGAACACGTGTTCGATGTCAATCAACCGGCCAGGGGTATGACAGCGTACTGGTCGTAGATCGGCCCCCGCTTGGTGAGCGTGGACGTGAACAGCGTAACCGCCGCCACTGACACGCTGGCGGAGTCACCCTGTGAACGGAGCTGTGAGGCGGCTGCGTCGATGGCCTCAGCGGAGATGCGTCTTCGCTCGCGTGTGCGGCAGAGGGTCACGTGGGTGGTGAAGCCACGGTGTCGTGCGGGCGGCCGGCATGACGTGCAGGCCGACGCGAGAAGCGACGCGAGTCCGGCGGTAGGGTCGCTCGCCGTCGAGGGCGTCGCCCAGAGCATGGAGGCGGCCCGCAACGAGGGCGTCGCTCGCACACTGTCGATCGACACAAGGTACGGCGTCATGTCCGCCAGGGCCCTGCGGGCGGCATCGGCCGCATCACGCAGACCGTTCTCCGTCATCTCGCCGAGGAAGAGCGTCGTGATGTGGAGGTTCGCAGGCTGGACCCACTTCTCGCCTGCCCACGACGGATCGGAATCGAGGATCGTGTCTCGGGCGAGGATGAGTGCGTTTCGTGCGGGCTCTGGCAACGCTATGGCGAAGAACGCACGCGGCACGTCATGACTCCAGGAGCGTGCGACGCAGAAGATCGAGCGCGGTCGTACGCGCCCGCTGACGGACCATCCCGCGGTCTCCACCGTAGCGATGCACCTCAGTGTGAGTGGCGGCTCCCGTTGCGGCGAGCGCGAACCACACGGTGCCCGTGGGCCGTTCGATGCTGCCTCCGGTGGGACCCGCGACGCCCGTCGTGGCGACGGCCACGGTGGCGCCGGGGAGCCGGAGCGCTCCCTCGGCCATGGCGGCAGCCACCTCGGCTGAGACGGCGCCGTGCGCGGCCAGGAGCCCGGGATCCACGCCGAGCAGCGCGGTCTTGGCGTCGTTGGCGTATGCGACGACCGAGCCGGTGTACATCACCGAGGACCCGGGGACATCGGTGATGGCCGAAGCGACCAGTCCTCCGGTGCATGACTCCGCGGTGGCGACGACGGCCGAACGGGTGGTCGCCAGCCTGACGACCGTCTCCGCGAGCGTGGAGCCGTCCGTTGAGAAGCACGTGTCCGCCAGCGCCTGCTCCGCGGCGGCGCGGGCGTCCTCAAGCGGTCCGGGATCTCCCGTGGTGGACACGAGGATGACGTCGACCGTCCCCGGCCCTCCGAGCAGCGTGAGATCGACGCCGGGATAGCGCTCGAGTTGCGGCAGCACGCGATGACCGGCGTCTGATTCCGTGATGCCCACGCACCGGAGCGTGACCGGCGGGGCCGAGGCGACACGTCCGGCAAGCGCGACCCGGAGCATGGGGCGCATCTCATGCGGTGGCCCGGGGAGCAGGACGAGCGTGTGTCCGTCGTGATCGACGATCTGTCCGGGCGCGGTGCCGGTCGTCGCGGGTAGCACGACCGCGCCCTCGATGATGTCCGCCTGGTGGAGCAGCGATACGGCGGATGAAGGCTCCCTGTGAGGTGAGATGCGGGCGACGAGCTCCTCTTCGATACGCGCGTCACGCAGGAGGGCCCGTCCAACGACGTGTGCGGCCGCCTCGCGGGTGACATCGTCGTGGGTGGGTCCGAGGCCACCCGTGACCACAACGAGCGTCCTGCGCGCTATCAGGTCGCTCAGGGCCGTGGCGATCATGTCACGGTCGTCGGGTACGGAGACCATCTCGCTCACGATGTAGCCCGCGTGTGCCAGTGCGAGCGCGACCTCGGCGCCGTTCGTGTCCAGCCGGTGTCCCGTTGTGAGCTCGGTGCCCACGGTGACCACTGCCGCGGTCTCGAGACCCGCCATGATCATCCCTCCCGCTCCCACGGCCCGGTGAGGATGTCGCGGGCGTGGTAGAAGTAGTCGATCATCGAGATGACCGTCATCACGATGGCCGCCCCCATGATGACCCAGGAGACGGTTCCGAACAGCTGTTGGCCGGTGCTGCCTAGGAGGTCCTGCAGGAGCGCCGAGTCCTTCAGCAGGAAGCATACGATCGCCACGACCTGCAGGACCGTCTTCACCTTGCCGTGCGAGGATGCCGCTATCACTCGCCCTTCCGCGACCGCGACCATGCGCAGTCCGCTCACCACAAGCTCCCTGCTGATGATGACGAGGGCGATCCACGAGGGCAGCCGTTCGAGATCCACCAGCGCCACGAGAGCCGCCGTGACGAGCAGCTTGTCGGCGAGCGGGTCGATGAACTTGCCGAAGGTGGTGATCTCGTTCCGGGAACGGGCGATGTGCCCGTCAACAGCATCCGTGGCGGCGAGAATCGCGAAGATCAGCGCGGCGAGCCACGGTTGGGCGACGAGCCACCACGAGGGCGCGACGATCCCGCTGGGCAGCTCGCCCAGGAGCACCACGAGGAACACCGGGATGAAGACCATCCGGAGGATCGTGATCCGGTTGGCGAGGTTGATGTCGCGCATCACGGCACCTCTCCGATGAGATCGTAGCCTGCCGAGCCGGTGACGAGCAGGTCCACGAACGTGCCCGGCGCCACGTCGGCCTCGATGAACGTGACGCCATCGACCTCGGGCGCCTGCCCGCAGGTACGACCGTACAGGTCACCATCTTCGTCGGGACCCTCGACGAGGACGGTGTACGTCTCCCCCACCCTCCCGGCGGCGCGCTCGATGCCGGTCTCGTCGGCGATGTCCCGCAGCCGCTGCGCGCGCTCCTCGGCGATCTCTGTGGGTACCTGGCCCGGAAGGCGTGCGGCACGGGTGCCGTCTTCAGGCGAGAACACGAAGACCCCGGCGTAGTCGAACCGCGCATCGCGGACGAACTCCTCGAGCATCGCTGCGTCGTCGTCGGTCTCACCGGGGAAGCCGGCCATGACCGTGGTGCGTAGCACGACATCGGGCAGGGCCGCACGTATCCGGTCGAGAAGCGCACGGAGCGTGCCGGGGTCCCCGGGGCGCCCCATACGACGGAGGACGGCTTCCGAAGCGTGTTGGACGGGGATGTCGAGATAGTGGCAGATGTGGCGTGACGACGCGATCGTCTCGAGGAGGGCGTCCGTGACCCCGTCGGGCTGGACGTACATGAGCCGGATGCGGAAGTGCCCGTCGATGGCGTCGAGTCGGCGCAGGAGCGACGAGAGGTCGCTGTCGCCGGACAGGTCCACGCCGTACGATGCGATGTCCTGACCGACCAGCACGATCTCGCGGGCGCCATGTTCGATGAGCCAACGCGCCTCGGCGACGATCGCGTCGGGGGTGTCCGAGACGAACGGGCCCCGGATCGAGGGAATGGTGCAGTACGCGCAATGGCGGTCGCAACCCTCGCTCACCTTAAGGTACGCGGTGGGTCCGGGGGCCAGGCGAGCCCTCGCCCCGGTGGATCCCGCCGCGATATCAAGGAGGGCGCCCAGCGTCTCGAGCAGCCGGTGCTCTTGGTCGACCGGTACGAACGCGTCGGCCTCGGGCATCGCTTCGGCGAGATCGGTGCCGTAGCGCGACGGCAGACAGCCGGCCACGACGATCCGACGCCCGGGACGTTCCGTACGCCAGCCGGTGTGCAGGTCGAAGAAGCCGGCGATCGACTCCTCCACCGCGGGCTGGATGAAGGCGCATGTGTTCAGGACGACGATGTCGGCGGTGGCCACGTCGTCGGTGAGAGCCAATGCGGAGCCATCGACGGCCGCCGCCATCCGATCGGAGTCCACCTCGTTCTTGGGACACCCGAACGTCACGAACGCTATGGACGGTGTGTCGGCCACCATACGCCTAGCGATAGTTCACGAACTGGAGGGGTATGCCGTAGTCCTGTTCCTTGAGGAACGCGATGACCGACTGCAGCGCGTCGCGGCTCGGGGAGGACACGCGCACCTTGTCCCCCTCGATCTGCACCTTCACCTTGAGCTTCTGGTCACGGACGTCCTTGTTGATACGCCGTCCGATCTCCTGGTCGATGCCGTTCACGATAGAGCCCGTCATCCGGGACGTGCCTCCCGACGACGCCTCGGCCTTTCCCCAGTCGACAGCCTTGAGGTCGATGGACCGCCGCACGAGCTTGGTGGCGAGCACGTCCCTCACCTGGCCGAGGACGAAGTCGCTCGGGGCGGCGATCGTGATGGCCGAGGCTGAACGGTCGAACGCGATCGTCGCACCGCTGTCCTTCAGGTCGTAGCGCTGGCTGATCTCCTTGACGGCCTGCTGGACGGCGTTGTCCACCTCCTGCAGGTCCACCTGTGACACGACGTCGAAACTCTGGTCTTTCGCCATGGGGACTCCTATCGATCGAGCGCCTGCTACTCGGAGGCGCTGAGGGTCAACTCCGCGATCTCATCGCCTGAATCGGGCATCTCCACCGGGACGCCGTCGCGGGTGATCGTGACGGCGTCAGGCTTGCCGGCGCGCACCACTGCCGACGTGGAAACGGTCCATTCTTTCGATTCGCCTCCGGGCATCGTGCCTTCGTACGCGAGCAGCCCGTCCACCAGCACGCGGACCCACGACGAGTCCCCTGGCGTGACCACGACAGCGAGGGTGAACGAACCCTCGGGCGGTGTCGTGACGCCCGCACCGGGAGTTGTGGTCTCGGTGGATACTCCGGGTGCCGTCGGGGTCGCAGTCGTCTCGGGTGCGATCGGCGGTGGCGTGTCGTCCCGTCCGGCCAGGGCTGCGATGCCCCAGAGCAGAAGGATGACGATGACGGCGGCGACCGCCACGATCGCCAGGGTCCTGCCGGGGATCGCATGCATGTCGCGACGGTGCGGTACAAGGGTCCGCTCCGGGATGCGCTTGAGAGAGCCGGTATCGTCGACGGGCGCCGAACCCTCGGCGACGACGGGCTGGTCGGGCTCGGCGCGTTCCGCCCCGATGTCCCGCGCGTACTCCTCGAGGAACGGCTTGGCGTCGAGGCCAAGGGCCTGGGCGTAGTTCTGGATGTAGCCTTTCACATACGGCTCCGCAGGCAGGTCATCCCAGCGCCCGTTCTCAAGGGCGTCGATCTTGCGAGCCATGATGCGAGTGGTCATGACGATGTCGTGCGTCGTCTTGCCCTGAGACCGTCGCTCGGCCGCGAGCTTCTTACCGACAGGCATAGAGCCACCCTCTCTCGCGGTCGCGACCCCTACACGCCATCCTCGCGCTCCTCACGCTCAAAGTGCTTGAGAGCCTCGAGCTCGCCAATGTCGACCAGGACCTCTCGAGGCCGGCTTCCGTCGGGCTGTCCGACGATGCCTTTCGATTCGAGCATGTCCATGATACGTCCGGCACGAGCATACCCGACCTTCAGGCGTCGCTGCAGGAGTGAAGTGGAGCCCATGCCGCTCGTGACGACGATGTCCGCTGCTTCCCACACCAGCGGGTCGTCGTCCTCGCCGCTCTCGAGGGAGCCGCTCGGACCCGTGACCTTGAGGTGAAGGATCTCCTCATGGTAGTCGGGCTCCGCCTGTGACTTGACGTGGTCGACCACCGCACCGATCTCGGCTTCCGAGACGAACGCGCCCTGGATGCGCTTGGGCTTCGGCCACTGCGGGGTGGAGAACAACATGTCGCCGAGGCCGACGAGCTTCTCCGCGCCCGGCTGGTCGAGGATGACGCGGCTGTCGATCCCCGAGGAGACCGCGAACGCGATCCTGTTGGTGATGTTGGTCTTGATGAGCCCGGTGATGATGTCCGTGGACGGCCGCTGAGTGGCGACGATGAGGTGGATGCCCGCAGCACGGGCGAGCTGCGCTATCCGGCAGATGGAGTCTTCCACTTCCTTGGCTGCGACCATCATCAGGTCGGCAAGCTCGTCGATGATGATCACCAGGTACGGGAGTTCGGTAGTGCCTTCCTCGGCCTTGCCATCGCGTACCGCCGCGTTGTACTGGGCGATGTTCCGGACCCCGGCCTTCTGCAGCTTCTTCAGACGGGACTCCATCTCCCCCACCGCCCAGTGCAGCGCCGAGGCGGCTTCCTTGGCCTCCGTCACAACGGGAACGTAGAGATGCGGAACGCCGTTGTACAGGTTCAGCTCGATGCGCTTGGGGTCGATGAGGATGAGTCGTACCTCCGCGGGCGTGGCGCGCATGAGGATCGACATGATGAGCGCGTTGATGCAGACCGACTTGCCGGTTCCCGTGGAGCCGGCGATCAGGAGGTGCGGCATGGTGGCGAGGTCCGCGGCGATGTTCTCCCCGGCCACGTCCTTGCCGATCGCGAGCATGAGCGGGCGCGGGTCCGCGATCAGTCCGCTGTGGAGGACGTCGCCGAGCGTGACGGTCGTGCGCCCGGTGTTGGGCACCTCGACGCCGACGTAGCTCTTGCCCGGGATGGGCGCAAGGATACGTATGGTGGGGGCCGCAAGGGCGAGGGCGATGTCGTCGGCGAGCGCTGTGACGCGGTTCACCTTGACCCCCTTGGCGATCTCCATCTCGAACATGGTGACCGTGGGTCCCGGGATCCAGTTGACGACCCTGGCGGGGATGTCGAAGGTCGCGAAGGTCTGCTCGATCAGGCTCGCGGTGTGACGGAGCTCCTTCTCCGAGGCCTTGTGAGAGGCCGCGCTCTCCGGTGTGCGCGACAGAAGCGCCGCCGACGGAAGTTCGACGCCTTCGAGCGCGCGCGGTGCGAGGGAGGATGGCGTGGGGAGCGTGGGCTTGGAGACCTGGGGGTCGCTCCCCCGTTTGGAGGCCCGTGACTTCGCGGCCGGCGACGGCTCGGGGATCTCGAGCTGCTCCTCGAAGTCCTCGAGAGGCATCGTCTTGGCCGCGCGCCGGCGGCCCGAGGGCAACGGTGCGGGCTCTTCGTCGGCAGCGGACGTGAAGATCCCGCGGACCCGCTCGAGCACCTCCGTGATGGACAGGCCGGCGATGACGAGTCCGATGAGCGCGAGGGCCGCCGCCACGACGTAGGCGATGGCCTCCCCGAGCAGACCGACGAGCGCCCAGGCGATGCCGCCTCCGACATAGCCGCCGCTCTCGATAACCACGGCCTGCTCCCACTGGGTGGCGGGATCGTTCCCCACCGAGACCATCCCCAGGACGGCGACCAGCAGCAAGCCGAGCCCCAGGCCCACACGGACCTCATCGACCTTGAGGGTGGTGATGAAGAACGTGGCCGCCCACAGGACGACAAGCACCGGTATCACGTAGGCGCCGATGCCGAAACCGGCTTTGAGCAGGGTGTCTATCGTTGCGGGGATCATGCCCGAGGGGCTCGTGTACACGGTGATGCCGAGCGCGATCGCGAATGCGCCCATGACGATGCCGACTATCTCGTGACGGCTCTCGGCGTCGAGGACGCTTTGTGGAGCGGCAGCCTGAGCGCGTGTCTTGGCGGCAGGCTTCTTCTTACCGCTGGTCTTCGACTTCTTGCTGGTGCCGCTCGGCATCGGCCTTCTCCTCGTGGATGTCAGAACAGGACGCTCGAGACGAGTATGGCGGTACCGACGATGGCCGTGTACACGGCGAACGCCGCAAGCGAGTGCTTCCTCACATAGGGTAGCAGGAGCGCGATTGCGCCGTACCCGACGATTGCGGTGGTCAGAAGGCCTATCGCAAGGGGACCTGCGGCCGGCAGCGCCTCACCGCCGACGATCACGTCGAGCAGGACCTTCTTGGCGGTGGCGGCGAAGATGATAGGGATGGAGAGCAGGAACGAGAAGCGTGCCGCTTCCTCGCGCTTGATGCCCAGGCCCACGCCGGCGGCGATAGTGGTGCCCGAGCGTGACAGCCCAGGCGCCACGGCGAACGCCTGAGCGACCCCGATGGCGAGCGCCTGCTTCATGGGGATGTCCTCAGCGGCCTCCACGGCGTGAGAGGAGCGTCGCGCGAAGACCTCGGCCAGTGTGAGCAGGATCGCTGTGACCACGAGGAACGCACCGGTGATGGTGACCTGAGAGGACGCAGGCAGCGTCTCGACGCCATCCACCATCGGTTCCAGAGCGAGCGCGATAAGCGCGCTCGGGATGGTGGCGGCGATGATGAGCCACGCGAGACGCTTGTCACGGGCGCGCTCCTCGGTCTTGGAGAAGACACCGAGGATCAGACGCCAGACGTCACGACGGAAGTACGCGACCGTCGCGGCAAGCGTCGCGGCATGCAGCACCACGTCGAATCCCAACCCGAACCGATCCCAGCCGAAGAGCGACGGGACCAGGATGAGGTGCCCCGAGCTCGAGATCGGCAGGAACTCGGTGGCGCCCTGGGTGATGGCGAGGACGATCGCTTGGAGAACGGTCACCTATACCTCCATCACGGTGGGGATGATCATAGGACGACGTTTGGCCGTCTCCCAGACGTACTGGGACACGGCGTCATGGAGCGCCTTGCGGATGACCGCGGGATCGGTCACGCCTTCTGCGGCGGTCCGCTTGAGCACCTTGTCCACCCGCGTGCGTATACCCTTGAGCGCCGCCTCCGTGTCAGAGCCGAGCACGAGCCCGCGTGTGATGACCTCGGGGTCACCGACGACGGTCCCCTTGCGTGTGTCGATGGCGACGACGATCATCGCCAGGCCGTCGCTGGAGAGCAGCTGGCGGTCCCGCAGCACCACCTGGCCCAGGTCGCCTACGGTCAGGCCGTCGACGTAGACCACGCCCGACTCGACCGGTTTGCCGCGGCGTACCCCGGATTCATCCATCTCGAGGCAGTCGCCGTTGTCGAGCAGGAACACGTTCTCCTCCGGGATGCCCACGGACTTGGCGAGCTCGCGGTGGGCGTGCAGATGCCTGATCTCACCGTGAACCGGCATCATGTACTCCGGCTTCACGAGGTTCAGCATGAGCTTCAGTTCCTCGGCAGATGCGTGGCCGGACACGTGGACCCTGGCCATCCCCTTGTGGACCACGTTCGCGCCCGCATGGTAGAGGCGGTTCATCACGCGGCTGACCGCCTTCTCGTTGCCCGGGACCGGGCTTGCGGATATGACGACCGTGTCGCCCTCTTCGAGTTTGACGGTGCGATGGTCGCCGTTGGCGATCCGGGCAAGCGCTGAGAGGGGCTCTCCCTGACTGCCGGTGCACAACACCACGACCTGGTCAGCGGGCAGGTTGCCCATCGCGTAAGCATCGACGATGTCATCATCGGCGATATGGAGATAGCCGAGATCGCGCGCGATCCGTGTGATGTTCACCATGGACCTTCCCGTGACCACCACCTTGCGGCCGCATGCCACCGCAGCATCGCAGATCTGCTGGACGCGATGGACATGTGAGGCGAACGACGCCACGATGATGCGCTGTTGCGCCGAGGCGAAGATCGATCTGAGCGACGAGCCCACCACGGCCTCCGACGGTGTGTGGCCGGGGTTCTCGGCGCCTGTGGAGTCACTGAGCAGCAGGGTCACGCCCTGCTTGGCTGCTCTGGCGAATCCGGCGAAATCGGTGAATCGGCCGTCGATCGGCGTCTGGTCGAGCTTGAAGTCGCCGGTATGCAGCACCGTTCCCGCAGGAGTGCGGACGTACACCGCGACACCGTCGGGGATCGAGTGGTTCACCGCGAAGAAGTCCAGGCCGAACATGCCGAGATTGACGTGTCCGCCGGGCTTGATCTCACGGAGCTTCGGCTTCTTGATTCTATGCTCTTCGAGCTTACCCGCGATGATGCCGAGCGTGAGCTTGGTGCCGAGCACCGGTACCGGCGCCCCGAGGTCCTTCAGGAGGTAGGGCAACGCTCCGGTGTGGTCCTCGTGACCGTGGGTGATGATGATGCCCCGCAGCTTGTCCTTGCGCTGCACGATGTAGCTGTAGTCGGGCAGGATCAGGTCGATTCCGGGGTGGTCGTCGTCGGGGAACATCAGGCCGGCGTCGATCACGATCATGTCGTTCCCAAGCTCGAGAACGGTCATGTTCTTCCCGATACCGTCAAGACCTCCCAGAGGGATGACCCTAAGGCGGTTCATTTTCGATGTCATGGACTGCTCTGTGTGCTCCTTCTCGGTCTGGCGGCAGAATGGTGGTGCGTCGTGCAACGCCCCCTTGACGGCGGCGTCTCAGTCGTTGAGCAGGTGAAGTCGGCGCATGATGGTCGCGAGCTCGAGTGTCTGGTCATCGCTCGCGGGGATCAGCGGCAGGCGGCACCCGCCCACCGGGAACCCTGCGAGTTCGAGCGCCTTCTTGACCATGATCGGATTGGCGGTCATGAACAGTCCCTTGAACAGCGGCATCAGTTCGAGATGGATCTTGAGCGCCCGGGTGTGGTCGCCGGAGGCCTGCGCTGAGAGCATCTCGGCGAGCTGAGGTCCGGCCACATGCGAGGCTACCGAGATCACGCCCGTGGCGCCGAGACCCATCATCGGGAGGGTGTCTTCGTCGTTGCCGGAGAGAACCTCGAAACCGAGCGGCGCCCCGTCGATGATCGCGGCGATTTGCGTGAGGTTGGATGACGCCTCCTTGACCGCGACGATGTTGTCGAAGTCCGCCGCGAGACGGAGCGTGGTGGACGCCTCCAGGTTCACCACCGAACGTCCGGGGATGTTGTAGAGGATCACCGGGACATCCACAGCGCTCGCGATCGAGCCGAAGTGTCGGTACAAGCCCTCTTGCGGGGGCTTGTTGTAGTACGGGACGACCGCCATGACGCCGTCGACGCCGAGCTCCACGACCTTTCGGGCGAACGCGACGGAGTCGTCGGTGCAGTTGTCTCCGGCATTCGCTATGACGGGAGCCGATCCGTCGACGGCCTCGAGGACGGCCTCGAACAGGCGCAGCTTGTCGTCGTAGAAGACGGTGGGCGACTCGCCGGTGGTACCGCAGACGACCAGTGCTTGGGTCCCCTGGTCGATCAGCCGGCGTGCCAGCTCCTGGGCCCGCGGAAGGTCAAGCTCGCCGTCGTGGTCGAACGGCGTGACCATGGCTGTGAGAAGCCGTCCGAATCGAGGCTCGGTCATCGTGGGTAGCCCCCTCAGCATCAAGGCGTTGTCCGGACGCCCGGTTGCGTACGTGTCTATCCGAAGTATTGTGCCACACCCCGCCTACCAGCGCGGTCGTTGGCAGCCAAGCGTCACCTTCGCTCAGCTAGAGAGGTCGAACGCATCGTGCAGCGCGGACACCGCGATGACCGCCTCGTCGGCCGGGACCAGCACGGATATGGTGGTGTGACTGTCCGCTGTCTGGAGGAGGTTGACGCCCGCCTCCGCGAGCGACTCCGCCACGCGCGCCATGACACCCGGTACTCCGTGCATGCCTGCGCCGATCAGGGTGACCTTCGCAAGTCCCTGTCGCAGTTCGTAGGTCAATCCGCACGCCTCCAGCACGGAACATGCACGGGGCACGTCCTGCTCTCGCACGGTGAACAGCAGCGTGGTGGTGGACGGGGTGAACATATCGAGCGATACACCGGCATCCGCCATCGCACGGAACACCCGGGTGAGCGCATCCATGTGGGCGGCACCGTCGTCCTCTCCGGGGATGGTGACACGGATGCGGGCGATCCCCACTGAGTGCGACACGGCGGTCGCCACCGACGAGGGCCGATACGAAGCGATGTCGGCGACTACGGTCCCCGGGTGATCGCTGTACGTGTTGCGCACCCGTACCGACAGGCCGCTGGAAAGCGCGAGCTCGGCCGCGGGCGTGTGCACGACGCGTGATCCGTGTCGCGCCATCTGGAACAACTCGTCAGCGCTGAGGCGTTCGAGAACCATGGCGGCGCCGCACGACCTGGGATCCGCGGTCATGACACCATCGACGTCGGTGTAGATCTCGACCGCGTCGGCGCCGAGTGCCACGCCGAGCGCGCACGCGGTGGTGTCGCTTCCGCCGCGGCCGAGGGTGGTGACGCGGCCGTCGGGTCCCACGCCCTGGAAACCGGCGATGACCGGCACCTGGCGCGCATCGATGGCGGCGATGACCGCCGCGGGATGGATCTCGGTGATCGTGGCGTTCTCGAACGTGCCGTCGGTGCCGATACCGGCCTCGGCGCCGGTCATCGCGAGGGCATCGATGCCCGCGTGACGGAGTTCGTGTGCGACGATGACCGCGGAGACCACCTCGCCTGTCGATGCGAGCAGATCCCGTTCACGCGGGTCCGACGGCAGCGACCCGATCAGACCAAGAAGCGTGTCCGTGGCATACGGGGCGCCAGCACGTCCCATGGCCGAGACGACGACCACGGGCGATGCGTCACGCTCGAGCGCCTCGGTCACCCGGGCCGCGATCGCTGAGCGTCCCTCGGGACGCGCCACGGACGTCCCACCGAACTTCATGACGATGATATCGGACGCGGTCACGGGGTCACTCCTCCATGAGCCGTTCGAGGCCGACGATGAGCCCGTTCCTGCCGGTGACCTTCCGTACGGCGAGGATGACGCCGGGCATGAAGCTGGTGCGGTCGATGGAGTCGTGGCGCAGGGACAGCGTCTGGCCCTGGCCACCGAAGAGGACCTCCTGGTGAGCTACGAGCCCCGGAAGACGCACCGAGTGGATGGTGACGTCATCGACGAGCGCGCCACGAGCGCCGTCGGCGATCTCCGTCTCGCGACCCGGGCTTTCAGGCACATGGTCGCGTGCCGCTGCGATGAGCCCGGCCGTTCTGAGCGCGGTGCCGCTGGGAGCGTCGGCCTTGCGGTCATGATGCAGCTCCACGATCTCGACGTGAGGCATGAACCGTGCCGCTTCGGCGGCGAAGCGCATCATCAGGACCGCTCCGATGGCGAAGTTGGGTGCGACGAAGAGGCAGGCGTCGTCTCTCGCGCGCGCGGCGAGGTCTTCGAGCGTCTGCACAGGGAGACCTGTGGTGCCCACCACGCAGTGGACGCCGCGAGCTAGCGCCGTCTCGATGTTGCCCGCGACCACCGACGGGTGGGTGAAGTCCACCATCACGTCGGGCCGGGTGGCCTCGAGCGTCTCGGCCAGGTCACCGGCGTACGCGAGACCGGGGGAATCCTGCACCTGCTCGCCCGCGTGCGCGGGATCCACAGCCGCCACGAGGCGAAGATCGTCCTCCGCCGAGACGGCGCGGACGACCTCGCTCCCCATGCGGCCTGCGGCGCCGCTTACCAGGACCGTGATCACGTGGCTCTCCTCCCCTTACACGAGGTGTGCGACAGCATCTTCGCCGAACGGGGCGATGATGGCGAGTGCGTTGTCACCGTTGAAGAGCGTCTGCGCGAGACGCTGGACGTCGTCGAGTGTGACCGCATCCAGGCGTGTGATGATCTCGTCCAGCGAGAGCAGCTCCCCCTGGGTCACCTCCGACTTGCCCAGGCGCGTCATGCGGTTGCGCGTGCTTTCCAGACCCAGGATCATCTGCCCCTTGATCGACTCGCGAACGCGGTCGAGTTCGTCGGCGGTTGCCTCGCCCTTCACCAGCTTCTCAGTCTCGGCCTTGATCAGTTCGATCACCTGGACCGCGTTGTCGGGACGGGTGCCAGCGTATACGGCGAAGTCCCCGGTGTCCTGGAAATGGCTGTGATACGAGTAGATCGCGTACGTGAGACCGCGCTTCTCCCGCACTTCCTGGAACAGACGGGAGGCCATGCCGCCTCCGAGGATCCCGTCGAGGACGGCGAGGATGAAGCGGTCCTCGTGACGCGAGGGCAGACCGGCGACGCCCCACATGATGTGCGCCTGCTCGGTGTCCTTGGTGAGGACCTTCAGGCTCGGCTCCGTCACCGGGGTCGCGTGGACCCGCTCGGAGCGTGTGGCCGCGGGGAGGGTGATGTGGTCCGAGACCATCCGCACGAGCGCCGCATGGTCGATGGCGCCGGCGGCGGCGACCACGATGTTGCCGGTGGTGTAGTGGCCCGCATGGAAGGCGGCCGCGTCGTCGTGACCGAAGCCGCTGACCGTCTCCCTCGTGCCGATGACCGGCAGTCCGAGCGGATGAGAGGGCATGAGGGTCTGCGAGAAGAGTTCGTGCACCTGGTCGTCCGGCTGGTCCTCGTAGCGGGATATCTCCTCCAGCACGACCTCACGTTCGGAGCGGCATGCGTCCTCGGCCAGCGACGCGTTGACGATCATGTCCGAGAGGATGTCGACGGCCTGGGGCGCGTGCTGGTCGGTGAGCCGAGCGTAGTAGCAGGTGTACTCCTTGCTCGTGAACGCGTTGAGCTCGGCGCCCAGGCGGTCGAACGATTCGGAGATCTGCGCCGCTGTGCGGGTGGGGGTGCCTTTGAACATCATGTGCTCCATGAAGTGGGACATCCCGGCTTCCTGCGGCGTCTCGTCACGGCTGCCCACTGCGCACCAGATGCCGAGCGCGACGGAGCGCACCGTATCCATGGGTTCGGTGATCACCGTGATCCCATTGTCGAGGACGGTCTTGTCGTAGAAGGTCATGTGCGGCTCCTGTGGTCGTGAGCGGCAACGGCCCGAGGCGCGTGAGCGCTCCCGGGCCGTCGGACGTGTCGCTGCAGTACTAGTGCCGACGGCGCGGCTTGCGGTCGCCGCCGTGGCCACCACGATCGCCGCGGTCGTCACGACGTGGAGCGGGCGCCTCGGCGCCCTCCGGCACGTCGAACTTCTCGATCAGGTCGAGCGAGACCTTCCCGCGGTCGTCGATCTCCTGGACGATGACCTCTACCTCGTCACCGATGTTCAGCACCGACTCGACCTGCGCGATACGGCCCTTGGCCATCTTGGAGATGTGCAGGAGGCCGTCCTTGCCGGGGATCAGCTCGATGAACGCGCCGAACGGCTGGATCGAGACGACGCGGCCGGTGTACTTCTCGCCGGGCTCGACGTCACGGACGATCGCCTTGATCCGGTCGACCGCTTCGATCGCACGCGCGTCGCGGGCGGCGACGTAGATCGTGCCGTCATCATTCACGTCGATGTCGGCTCCGGTCTCCTCCACAAGGCCCTTGATGACCTTGCCGCCGGGGCCGATGACGTCACGGATCTTGTCGGTCGGGATCTTGATGGTGATGATCCGCGGCGCGTAATCCTTGAGCTCCTCGCGCGGTGCGTCGAGGGTGTCGAGCATCTTGCCGAGGATGTGGGCGCGGCCGTCCTTGGCCTGCGTGAGCGCCTCGGAGAGGATCTCCACCGAGAGGCCCTTGGCCTTGTTGTCCATCTGGAGCGCGGTGATGCCCGCCTCGGTGCCGGCCACTTTGAAGTCCATGTCGCCGAGGAAGTCCTCAAGCCCCTGGATGTCGGAGAGAACGGCGTAGCGGTCGCCTTCCTTGATGAGACCCATCGCGATGCCGGAGACCGGCGCCTTGATCGGCACACCGGCGTCCATGAGAGCCAGCGTGGAACCGCAGACGGACGCCATGGAGCTCGAGCCGTTGCTCTCGAGCACCTCGGACACGATGCGGATCGTGTAGGGGAAGTCTTCCTCTGCCGGGACCATGGGGAGCAGCGCACGTTCCGCGAGCGCCCCGTGTCCGATGTCGCGACGCTTCGGGCCGCGCATGAACCCGGTCTCGCCGGTGCAGAACGGCGGGAAGTTGTAGTGGTGGATGTAGCGCTTGCCCTCGGCCACGTCGATGGTGTCCAGGCGCTGCCACTCGTTCAGCATGCCGAGCGTGAGGACCGAGAGGACCTGCGTCTGACCACGGGTGAAGAGCCCGGTTCCATGGGCGGTAGGCAGGTAGTCGACCGCGCACGTGATCGGCCGGATCTCGGTCACGCTGCGTCCGTCAGCCCGCTCGCCCTCTTCGAGGACCATCTCACGCATGGTCTTCTTCTCGAGGGCCTTCAGAAGCCCCTTGATGTGCTTGGTGTTCGCGCTCAGCTCAGCCTCGTCGAACAGGCCCTTCAGCTCCTCCTTGACGGCGGCGACGGCGTCCATGCGCGCGTGCTTGTCAGGGTTGTGGAGTGCGGCTTTCATCTTCTCGGCGCCTTCCGAGAAGATCCGGTCGCGCAGGTCGGCCGGCGGTTCGTCGATCTTGACGTCCATCGGCGTGATGTCGAGCTTCGCGAGGAACCGTTCCTGCACTGCGCAGAACTCGCCGATCGCCTCCTGGGCGAACGTGAGGGCTGCCAGCATATCCTCCTCGGAGACTTCGTTTGCGCCCGCTTCCACCATGTAGATCGCGTCACGGCTGCCGGCGACCACGAGGTCCAGGTCTGATGCCTCGGCATCATCGAACGTGGGGTTCACGAGGAACTCACCGGATTCATCGCGGGAGATCCGTACGCCAGCCAGAGGCCCCTCGAACGGGATACCGGCGGCCATGAGGGCAGCCGAGGCCCCCATGATGGAGATGACGTCGATCTGATGCTCCTGGTCCGCCGAGAGCGCGGTGACGATGACCTGGACGTCGTTGCGGAATCCGTCGGCGAACGCCGAGCGGATCGGACGGTCGATCATGCGGGCGGTGAGGATGGCCTTCTCGCTCGGCCGGCTCTCACGCTTGATGAAGCCGCCCGGCAGACGCCCGGCGGCGTACATGCGTTCTTCGAAATCGACTGTCAGCGGAAAGAAGTCAAGATCCTTCGGCTCCCTGCTTGCCGTTCCGGTGACAAGGACGACGCTATCGCCCTGGCGTACGAGCACCGCTCCGCCGGCCTGCTTGGCAAGCTCCCCGGTCTCGAGCGTGTACTCCTGTCCGTACAGTTCGAACTTCTCAGTTACCTTTCCCATCCTCTTCCTCTTCTCCGGTCCGGCGCCCCCTTGGCGCGGACCTCTCGTTGGCGGGGCCTCGTGCCCCTACGTCAGTGAAGGCGGGGTGTTCCCCGCCTTCACGTGGTACCTGTTCTAGTTGCGGAGCCCAAGCTTCGCGACGATGGCGCGGTATCTCTCGATGTCGTTCTTCTTGAGGTAGTTGAGCAGACGCCTGCGCTGGCCGACGAGCTTCAGCAGCCCCCGACGGCAGTGATGGTCGTGCTTGTGAGTGCGGAGGTGCTCGGTGAGATCGCGGATGCGCTGCGAAAGGAGCGCGATCTGAACCTCTGCGGAGCCGGTGTCGCCCTCGGTGCGGGCGTGCTCGGCGACGATAGCGGACTTGACGTCCTTCTCGAGTGCCATATTCTCTTTCACCTTTCCTGGGGAGTCGCCCGGCGCCGAGAGATGCGGTGGTGAATCGCAAGTCCAGGGACCGGGTCATCAGTGTAACCGTCGTAGTATAGCACACACGGTGCCGGGCGGCGCCAACGTGCGGGACGTCAGACGTCAGAGTCCGACGTGGCGACGTACCTGCGCGACGAAGTCGCTGATCGCGAGCGCAAGCTGGTCCTCGCTCGCATAGCGCCGGTGCTCCCCGATCCGCTCGATGAACTCGACCACGAGCGCGGCGCCGTACAGGTCGCCGTCGAAGTCCAGGAGGTGGGCCTCGAACCGCGAGGTGGCATCCGTGAACGTCGGCGGCAGTCCGATCGAGACCGCGGCGCGGTAGGCGTCCGTGCCGTGGCGCACCCGTGCGGCATAGACGCCGGGACCCGGCAGCGCCATCCGGTCATCGAAGGAGAGGTTTGCCGTCGGAGCGCCCAGGCGTCGACCCCTTGAGCGTCCCCCGACGACCACACCGGAGAGACGGTGAGGCCGTCCCAGCAGAGCGGCGGCGGACGCGACATCGCCGGCGGCCACGAGCCCGCGTATGCGTGTGGACGTCACCGGGGCGCCATCGCGCATCACCAGTTCGTGAGCGATGACCTCGAAGCCGTCCCTCACACCGCAGGCCCTGAGCGTGGAGACGTCTCCGGCGGCCCGTGCGCCGAAACGGAAGTCCTCTCCTACGATCACGATGCGTGGAGTCAGCATCCGCATGAGCACGTCGTCGATGAACGATTCGGGTGACACCGCCGCGAGGGTCGAGTCGAACGGTACGACGAGGACGACGTCCGGACCGAGCTCGGCTATGAGGGCGAGCTTGTCTTCTAGCGTTGTCAGCTGAGGCGCCGCACGGCGCGGCGTCACGACCTGGTCGGGGTCCCGGTCGAAGGTGACGACACAGCACGACAGACCCTCGTCATGGGCGGCCTCCACGGCATCGCGAATGAGTGTCTGGTGGCCGATGTGCACACCATCGAAGACGCCGAGCGCCACTGCGGTCTCACCGACGTGTCCGTGTTCGGTCCGGTGCCACACGACCTCTGTCATCGTGCGACCTCCGGAACGAACACGGTCTCCGGTACTAGCGAGGAGCCGCTGAGGCGGTAGACCGCGCCGAGGCGGCCATCGACGACGATCGAGACGCGGTCACCGGTGCCGGGCGCGAGACCTGCAGGCGCGGGCAGCGCACGCCCCGTGCGGACGGATGCGGGGTCGCCGGTGGTGTGCGGGAAGCCGAGCGCCGGGAGCGGGTCGACGAACAGCGACGGCAGCCGCCCGTCCGACGCGGCGGCGCAGGCATCCTCCAACGTGACGGCGTGCTCAAGGCCGAGGGTGCCCGCATGCGTCCTCCGAAGCGCCGACAGGTGCGCATCCGTACCTGCGACGGCCCCGATGTCGCGTGCGAGAGAGCGGATGTAGGTCCCCTTGGAGACGGAGAACCGCACCTGCCACGTGAGCCCGGAAGGATCGATGGCCGACAGCGCCGCTTCGTACACCTCTATCTCACGCGGCTCCATAGTGACGTCCGCCCCGTCACGGGCAAGCCGGTACGCCGGCACCCCCTGCCGCTTGATCGCGGAGAAGGCGGGGGGTATCTGTGTCTGAGGACCGAGGAAGGTGGCAAGGATCCGCTCGGCCTCGAGAGCATCGAGCACCGATGGCGGGACCGGGCTGGATGACACCACGTCGCCATCCGCATCGAGGGTGTCCGTGGCGGTGCCGAACTCGATATGCGCCAGATATGACTTGCGATCGACCGATAGGTAGCGCGCCAAACGTGTTGCGGAGCCGACGAGCACGATGAGGACTCCGGTGGCCATCGGATCGAGGGTCCCCGCGTGGCCGATACGCTTCTCCCCTGTCGCCTTCCTGAGCCGGGCAACGACATCGTGGCTGGTGCAGCCCGCCGGTTTGTCGATGACCAGCACCCCAGAGAGACCGGTCGCCCCCCGGCGTGCCATCAGTCGCGACCTCCGGGAAGAAGCGGAAGCACCGCCGCGAGCGCATCGTCGAGCCCACCGGGAAGCGTCACTCCCGCCGCAGCGCGGTGCCCTCCCCCGCCGAGCTCACGCGCTGCCGAGCCGACGTCGGCGGAGTCTTTCGCGCGGAGACTCACGCGTGACTTGCCATCGCCGTTGACCTTCACCAGGAAGACCGCTTCGACGCCGCCGAGCGCCCGCACGTGATCGATAAGGTTCTCACCCTCGGCGGGACGTGCTCCGGTCTCCACGAAGTCCGCGTCGCGGACCCAGGAGTACGCGACGCGACCGCCGTTGGCGAAGGTGATACGGCCGAGGGCGCGCGACAGCAAGGCCTGTGCTCCAGCGGACCGGTTCTCGTAGATGGCCGAGTAGATGTCGTTGGGGACGGCGCCGGCAGCCACCATCTCGGCAGCCACCCGGAACGTCTTCGCGGAGGTGTTGGAGTAGCTGAAGCGACCGGTGTCGGTGAGCAGCGCCGCGTACAGACAGGTGGCGGTGCGCGAGTCGGGCTCCACGCCGAGGTGACGTGCGAGCTCCCATACGAGGCATCCGGTGGCTGCGGCCTCGGGGTCGAGAACGGCTATGGCATCACCGGGGGTCGCATCGGGATGGTGGTCGATCATGATCAGGGTACGGGCGGCCCTTGCAAGCGGCTCGGCCAGCACGAGGCGCCGTGGATCGGGGCTGTCGAGCGCAACGAAGACGTCCGGCGCCGCCGCGTCCTGGGCCAGGATGAACCGGTCCGCCCCCGGAAGGAACGCGTACGTCGATGGCAGCGGGTCGTTGGTGGGCAGTACGGGTGCAGAGTCGATACCCGCGCTCTCAAGTACGAACATCAGGCCGAGGGCCGACCCCACGGCGTCGCCGTCTGGGTCGACGTGCGCACCGATGAGCACGCTGTCCGCCTCACGGAGAGCCCGGGCGGCCTGGGAGAATGCGTCCGGCAGCGTCACGAGCCGTCCTCATCCTGGCGCATGGTGGGAGGCACGTTCTTGAGCGCCTCGGTGATCCGCATGCTCTGGTCGAGCGTCGTGTCGAGAAGGTAGCGCAGTTCGGGGATCACCCGCATCTGGACCCGCCGGGCCAGACCGGCGCGGATGCGCTTATCCGCCGAGCGGAGACCCTCGAGCAGCGCTTCGTACTCCTCATCGCCACCGTGCGTGGTGACATACACGTTGGCGAGGTTCAGGTCGGCCGACACCTCCACGGACGTGATCGTGGCGAAGTCGAGCCGCGGGTCTGCGACGTCGTCTCGAAGGACCTCGGCGAGGGCCTCACGGACGCTCTCGCCGAGTCTGCGTGTGCGCGGAGTGCTCTTCATCAGCCTACTCCTCGCGTGCGACCTCGACGGTGCGGTAGGACTCGATGACGTCGCCGACCTTGAGGTCCTGGAAGTTCTCGATGCCGATGCCGCACTCGTATCCCTGCTTCACCGACTTCACGTCGTCCTTGAAGCGCCTGAGCGAGTGGATCCTGCCGTCGTGGATGACGGTTCCGTCGCGCACGATGCGCACCTGGTCGTCGCGGGAGATCTCGCCTTCCTGGACGAAGCACCCCGCGATCACGCCCGCCTTGGGCACCTTGAAGAGGTCGCGCACTTCGATGTGGGCGGTGTCGCGCTCCTCGATCGTGGGCGCGAGCATGCCCACGCGCGCGGCATTGATCTCTTCGATGGCCTGGTAGATCACGCGGTACAGCCGCATGTCCACCTTCTCCTTGTCCGCAAGGGCGCGCGCGACCGGGAGGGGCCGTACGTTGAAACCGATGATGATGGCATCGGAGGCGGCGGCGAGCATCACGTCGGTCTCGGTGATGCCACCCACGCCGGAGTGGATGATGTTGATGTGGACCTCGCTCTGGTCCATCTTGTCGAGGGCGTCTCGCAGCGCCTCGATGGACCCCTGCACATCGGCCTTCACCACGAGGTTCAGGTCCCTGATCTCGCCTTCCTGGATGCGCGCGAAAAGGTCATCGAGCGTCACCCGTGACTTCTGCTCGTGCTCGAGCAGACGCTGGCGCAGAGCCCGGTCCTCGGCGAGGTCTCGCGCGTCACGCTCGTCTGCAAAGACGCGGAACTCGTCACCGGCGGACGGCACGCTCGAGAGTCCGAGCACCTCCACCGGATCCGCCGGGACCGCCTGGGCGACGGTCTCGCCCAGCGGGTTGACGAGCGCCCGGACACGTCCATGGCTGGTCCCGGCCACGAGAGCGTCTCCTACGCGCAGCGTACCGCGCTGTACCAGGACCGTGGCGACAGGGCCGCGGCCTTTGTCGAGCTTGGCCTCGATCACCACGCCCGAAGCGTGTGCGCCGGGATTGGCCTGCAGCTCGAGCATGTCAGCCTGGAGGAGGACCATTTCGAGCAGGTCGTCGATGGCGACACGCTTCTTCGCTGAGACATTGACGAAGATGTTGGTGCCGCCCCACTCCTCCGGCACGATCTCGTGCTCGGTGAGCATCTGCTTGACCTGTTCGGGGTTGGCGCCATCCTTATCGATCTTGTTGACCGCAACGATGATGGGGACGCCGGCAGCCTTGGCGTGATGGATCGCCTCGACCGTCTGCGGCATGACGCCGTCGTCGGCCGCCACCACGAGGATGACGATGTCGGTGATGTTCGCGCCACGGGCACGCATCGCGGTGAACGCCTCATGGCCCGGGGTGTCGATGAAGGTGATCTGACGCCCGTTCTTCTCCACGATCGACGCACCGATGTGCTGGGTGATGCCGCCCGCCTCGGTATCCGCGACACCGGTCTCGCGGATAGCGTCCAGCAGAGACGTCTTTCCGTGGTCGACGTGACCCATGACGGTGACCACAGGAGGACGCGGACGGAGGTCGTCGGGGTCGTCCACGAATGTGAACCCGGGTTCCTCTTCGGGTGTCACGACCTGGACCTCCACGCCGAGGTCCTCGGCGAGGATATCCATGGCGTCAGGGCTCATCGGCTGGTTCACCGTGTGCGGGTCGCCGAGCATCAGCAGACGCTTGACGACCTCACCCGCCGGCACCTCGAGCGCTTCGGCGAACTGCGCCACCGTCGAGTTGATCGGTATGGTCACGACCGTCGTCTCGACCTGTGGCTTCTCGTCACCGGTGATGTGAGGGTGCACGGGAGCTTCCCGCCTGCCCGACGGCTTCTTGGACTTCTTCTTCTTGCTCTTCCGGTCCTGGTGGCTCTGCACCATCTTGGCAGCGTCGGCGATGAGATTGGTGGCCGGCGCGGCGGGGGGCTGGGCGGCCTCCGCGTCCTTCGCCATCTGGCGGTAACGGTCCGCTTCGGCCGCTTCGGCCTTGGCGGCCTCCGCGGCGAGTGCGGCCCGCTCAGCCTCGGCCTTCTTCGCCGCCTCCAGACGTGCGGCCTCCTCGGCTTCACGCCGGGCGCGCTCCTCGGCCTCCCGGGCGGCTTCCTCAGCCTCGGCTTTGGCCTTGGCGTCTTCAGCCGCTTTGCGCGCTGCCTCCGCCTCGGCGCGTGCGGCGGCCTCCGCGGCCGCCTTGGCCGCGGCTTCGGCTTCGCGCTGCGCCTTCTCTCGTGCGGCCTTCTTCTCTTCGGCAGCGGCTCTGGCGGCCTCCTTGGCCTCCATCTCCTTCTGCTTCTCTTCGATGACGTCGGCGAGGTCCTTCCGGATCTTGTCGACGTAGGCCTCGACGAGAGTGGACGCATGGTTGCGCGCCGGTATCTTGAGCCGCTCGAGGTGTTCGAGCAACTCCTTAGAGGTCATCCCGAACTCCTTGGCGAGTTCGTGCACACGCATCGCAGGCATCAGCGTCACCGTCCAGTTCTCGAAGCGGAGGCCCCACGGTCCTGGAGCACGTCCTCGAATTCATGTCTTAGGCGCTCCACGTCCTCTTCGACGAGACTCACCCGGAGCGCGGATGTGAGCCTCCTACCGGATACCGCGGACTCGAAACAGGCGATCATAGGGCACACGGACGCACCGCGTCCCGGCGCCTTGCCCGTGGGATCCACGTGTACTTCACCATCACCGTCGCGCACCAGGCGCACGAAGGCACGCTTGTCGTCCACGCGCCGACACGCGACGCACGTCCGTTGTGGGGTTGCGCGGTGACTCACGACTCGTCCGCGGCCTCCTTCTCATGCACGCCACAGTACCGGCTGCCAGGCCGTGCCTGGTTACGGCACCGGATGCCGGTGCTCGTCACCGCGATGCAGCGGCCGTCGCCCTCATCGCCGTCGAGGTCGCCGCCGGTGACCGCCTCTGCAAGCCCGGTCGAGACGGCCTGGCCGAGACTCTTGATGTCGATCCGCCAGCCGGTGAGCTTGGCGGCCAGCCGGGCGTTCTGCCCTTCCTTGCCGATGGCGAGCGAGAGTTGGTCGTCGGGGACGATCACAGTGGCCGTGTGGGTGTCGTCGGAGACGACCACACGGGCAACCTTGGCCGGTGAGAGTGCGTTGCCGACGAAGGTGGCCGGATCCTCAGACCACGGGACCACGTCGATGCGCTCGCCGCGCAACTCGGCGACGACCATGCGCACGCGACTCCCCTTGGGGCCGACGCAAGCGCCTACCGGGTCGAGGCCGGGCTCGCGCGATGACACGGCGATCTTGGAACGCATGCCTGGCTCGCGTGCGACGCTCTTGATCTCGACGATGCCGTCGTAGATCTCCGGGACCTCGAGCTCGAAGAGCCGCTTCAGCAGATTGGGGTGCGTACGCGAGACGACGATCGACGGCTCGTTGGAGGTCTTCCGGACATCGATGATGAGCGCCTTCAGACGCTGGTTGTGCTCGTAGCGCTCGTTGGGGGGCTGCTCCGCATGCGGCAACAGCGCCTCGACCCCTTCGCGGATCTTGACGAGCGTGTACCGGGAGTCGGACTGCTGGACCGTACCTGTGATGCTGTCACCGATCCGGTCGGCGTACTCCTCGAAGATCTGCTCGCGTTCGGCCTCGCGGATCGACTGCGTGATCACCTGCTTCGCCGCAGTGGCGGCATAGCGGGAGATATCCGAAGGCGTGACGTCACGCGCTTCGAACACGGGCTCTTCCTCGGTACCGCCCACAGGGACGAGTTCGTAGACGTGGATACGCCCGCTCTCGCGGTCGATCGTCACCGAGCAGTCATTGTCCGAGTCGAGGATCCGCTTGTAGGTGACGGCGAGTTGTTCCTCAAGACGCTCGAGCATGACCGTCTCGTCGATGTTCTTCTCGCGTGCGAGTTCACGCAATGCGTCCATCAGCTCGGAGCTCATCTGTTCTTCCCGTCCCTTTCGGTCGCCGTACCGAAGTCGGCTTTCAAACGTGCCCGTTCGATCCCATCGAACGGGACGCGGAGTTCCCTGTCGTCGGCCTGGATGACGACCTCATCGCCGTCGAATCCGACGAGCGTGCCTGTGAACCGCGAACGTCCGTCGATAGGACGATGCGTCTGGACCGACACCTTCTCGCCCGTGAAGCGCTCGAAGTGCTCCCGTGTGCGCAGCGGGCGCTCGATCCCCGGAGACGACACCTCGAGGGTGAACGCTCCGGAGAGCTGCGGCATGGCGTCGAGGGCCTCGGATATCCAGGGGTTGGCGTCGGCGATGGCGTCGATATCGATGCCGCCTTCTCTGTCGAGGAAGACCCGCACCGTACGGTGTTTACCGCCGCCGATGACTTCAACGGTCACCAGTTCGAGACCGTGCTCCCGCGCGCGAGGCTCGAGCGCCGCTATGAGTCCGTCAGCAAGCACCATGGGCACTCGACCTCCTTCCTTCCAGAACAAAAGAAGCGGGGGTAAGCCCACTTCTCACACGGGACGTTTGTCGTTCGTCGGGATTGTAGCACAGCACGCACATGCGGCAAACGGTCACGGGCGCTGGAAAAGGCATCCCGTGACCGGCGCGCGGCGCCTGTGTCACGCGGCGTTGTCGCGAGCTCTACGCGAGGGCGCTGCGGGCTTCTGCTACCAGTCTGGCAACGGTCGATACGGCCTGGTCCAGCGGCAGTGTGACCCGCTCACCGGTGGCCCGCGTCTTGAGCTCCACGACACCCTCGGCCACACCGCGCTTGCCTACAACCACCTGCATCGGCCAGCCGATCAGATCGGCATCGGCGAACTTGACGCCTGCACGCTCGTCGCGGTCGTCGATGACGACCTCCACGCCCGCATCGGCGAGCTCGGCGAAGATCCGCTCAGCGGCCGGGCCGACGAGGTCGTCGCCGGTCTGGAGCGGCAGGATCGCGACCTCGGCAGGGGCCACGGAGACGGGCCAGACGATGCCGTGCTCGTCATGGTGCTGCTCGATGACCGCTGCGAGCGATCGCGTGATGCCCACGCCGTAGCAGCCCATGATGAAGGGTTGCTCCGAGCCGTCTTCCGCGGTGTAGGTTGCGTGCATCGACTCCGAGTACTTGGTGCCGAGCTGGAAGACCTGCGACACCTCGATGCCGCGTGCCGCCCGGAGCGTCTCACCGCACACGGGGCAACCGTCGCCGGCCTCGGCCACGACGAGATCGGCCCATGCGTCGACAGCGAAGTCGCGGCCGGGCATCGCTCCGGTGAGGTGCACGTCGGGCTCGTTGGCGCCCACCGTCCATGCGAGCTCCGCCTTCAGCGTGCGGTCAGCGACGACGAGCGTGCCCTCAGGCGCGCCGACGGGGCCGAGGAAGCCCCGGTGGATGCCGAAGCGCGCGAAACCGTCATCGTCAAGGAGCTCGAGACCGGGGGCCACGCCCGCGGCCTTGAGTTCGTTGAGCTCGCGGTGACCGGGCACACACAGGAACACGAGCCTGCCGTTCTCGGTGGTGGCCGCCATGGTCTTGACGGTATGAGCGCCCGATACGCCCAGGAAGTCCGCGAGGTCGGCGATGGTCTGGACGCCGGGTGTGGCGACGCGCTCGAGCGGTTGCGCGGATGTCGCGGCCGCCTCGTACGGGACAACCGCTGACGCAGCCTCGACGTTCGCGGCCCATCCGCACTCACAGTAGACGAGCCCCGCCTCCCCGCTCTCGGCGAGCGCCATGAACTCGGTGGTCACCTTGCCGCCGATCTGACCGGAGTCGGCCTCCACCGGGCGCCAGTCGAGCCCCAGCCGATCGCAGATACGACCGTAAGCGTGCGCCATGGCGTCGTAGTGCTCCTTGAGGGACTCCTGGGTGGCGTGGAAGGAGTACGCGTCCTTCATGATGAACTCGCGTCCCCTGAGCAGTCCGAAGCGCGGGCGGATCTCATCGCGGAACTTCATGTTGATCTGGTACAGGGACACCGGAAGCTGCCGGTACGACCGCAACTCGCCACGGACGGTGGCGGTGATGATCTCCTCATGCGTGGGGCCGAGGCAGAACTCTCTTCCCTGCCGGTCGGTGAGGCGCGCCAACTCGGGCCCGTATACGTCCCAACGGCCTGACTGCTGCCATAGCTCGGCGGGTTGGACGATCGGCATGAGCATCTCCTGGCTGCCGATCGCATCCATCTCCTCGCGGACGATCCGCTGGACCTTGTGGACGGAGCGCCAGCCGAGCGGGAGGAAGGTGTAGATGCCCGCGGCGGCTCGTCTCATCAGCCCGGCGCGCAACATGAGCCGATGCGATGCGACCTCGGCCTCGACGGGATCCTCTTTGAGGGTGGGCGCATAGAGTTGGGACATCCTGAGTGCGACGGTCATTGTTCTCCTCGTCCATACATGGTCGAACATCCGTGTCCTGAGCGGTGGAGCAAGAGCTGTCGACCCGTCAGCCGATCCCGCGGTCGTCGGGGTGGAAACTCGGGACGAGCTCGTCCTCGCCAGAAGCGAGCGTCATGATGAGCCTGGCGACGAGATCGTGGACGATGATCGTATCGGTGTTGCCCTGGGCCCGGAAGGCCTCCTTGAGCTCGGGCTTCACGGCCCGGTCCCCGCTGACCTCTATGATCAGGTCGATCTCGCCTGACTTGGCACCGAGGACGCTGGCGTACTCGGTGTAGAAGATGTCGTGCTCCTGAGCGAAGCGGGCGCCGTGACTGTCGGGATCGGCGTCGGCGACCCCCACCACTTCGATGTACGGCAGCCGGGAAAGCGCCTCGAGCAATGGTGTGCCTGTGCGGCCACCGCCAACGATCGCAACGCGTACCTTCTGGCTGCTCATATCGCCCACCTCACGGCTACGACATCCCGGAACGTATCAGGAGGATACCGCAGCGGCGGGACGGCGACCACGCGTAACCACTCAGCCGAGCGAGTCGATCTCCTCGAAGAGCGCATCGACGATCTCGGCTTCTGGGACCTTACGGACGGGCTCCCCGTGTCTGAACACGAGTCCGACACCCTTGCCGGCCGCAACACCCACATCGGCGTCACGAGCTTCTCCCGGGCCGTTGACCACGCACCCCATGACGGCGACCTTGATCGGCACATCCAGTGCGCGGAGACGGCGGTCGACCTCGGAGGCGATCGGGACGAGATCGACCTGGCATCGCCCGCAGGTGGGGCATGACACGAGCTCCGGGCCACGCCTTCTGATATCGAGCGCGGCGAGGATCTCCCATGCCACGCGTACCTCCTCTTCAGGGGGCGCGGTGAGGGACACGCGCAGCGTGTCGCCGATCCCCTCTTCGAGGAGCACGCCGAGACCCACGGCCGACTTGATGGTGCCGGAGAACGCTGTGCCCGCCTCGGTCACACCGATATGCAGCGGGTATGGGACCTGTGCGGCGAGCAGCCGGTACGTGTCGATGGTTGTGAGCACCGAGGACGCCTTGGCGGAGACGACGATGTCGCTGAAGCCGCGGGACTCGAAGTGCTCGCAGAAGGAGACCGCGCTTGCGGCGAGCTTCTCGGCAAGAGGCATGTCGAGATCCTGGTACTCCCGTGCCAGGCTGCCGGCGTTCACACCGATGCGTATCGGGATGCCCGCCGCGCCCGCCGTATCGATCACGGCGTCCACACGCGCCATGTCGCCGATGTTCCCGGGGTTGATCCGCAGCTTCGCCGCTCCGCGGTGCGTGGCTTCGATGGCGAGACGGTGGTCGAAGTGGATGTCGGCGACCACAGGCAACGGACTCTCGGCGCATATGCGCTCGAAACCCTCGAGGGCGTCGGCCCGGGGTATCGCCACCCGGACGATCTCGCATCCCTCGGCCTCGAGCGCACGGATCTGAGCCAGTGTGGTCACGGCGTCGGCGGTGTCCGTGTTCGTCATCGACTGCACGCTCACGTTGGCGTCTCCGCCGAGCGGAACCGTGCCTACGTTCACCTGTGTGGACTGTCGCCGCTTCATCCGCTACCCCCCGAGCCGCGTGATATCAAGATACGTCAGGTAGCCGATGAGTGAGAACAGCAGCAGCGCGCCGACTGCGCTCAGGGCGAGCGACACGTTGCGACCGATGGGTCGTCCCACAACACGCTCGACGATCTCCAGGACGATCTTGCCGCCGTCGAGCGGCGGCAGGGGCAGGATGTTGACGATGCCGAGCGACAACGAGAGCGCCGCGATCAGGTACGCATAATCGATCGGACCGGCCTTCGCGGCTTCGGCTGCGCGTACTGAGACGCCGACGACGCTCGTGAACTGCGCGACCGTGGCGCTGAACCGCGACGGGTCGAAGAGTCCGAGCACGGTCTTGAACGTCATCACGGTGAGTTCGACGCTCTTGCCCAGGCTCTGGAACACGTTGGGCTCGACCTTGACCGGCGTGGGTCCGATACCGGCATAGCCGTGACCTTCCCGGTCGGCGAGCTCAAGCCGGAAGTCCATCTCGGCGCCGTTCCTGTCCATCGTGAGCACCACGCTGTCCCCGGGCTCGGTCATGCCCATCAACGCCTGGAACTCGGTCCACTGTTCGATGGGTTCGCCATCCAGAGCGACGAGCGTGTCTCCGTCGCGGATGCCCGCGGCTGCGGCCGGCGTACCGGTCTCGACCGTGTCCACACGCGTGGTGACGTCGTAGTAGCCCCATATGGTGAGGAAGACGGTGAAGGTGAGGATGGCGGCGACCAGGTTGGTGAGGACGCCGGCCGAGAGGATCGCGATGCGACGCGGCGTGGTCTGTCCGCGGTACGTGACGGCACGGGCCGCGTCGGCAAGCTCGGCGGCGCTCATGGCGGTGACATCCCCATCCACCGTCAGCGACAGCCTGCCCGCGTCGTCGCGCGAGACGGCTTTCCAGTCCTCGACGGTGAGCAGAAGCGCCTGCGCGCGCTCCTCGTCCACGCCGAGCTCGCGGGCGAGCGCGTGCGGCTCCGAGGTGCCGTTGTCGCGCACTGCGACCAGGGTCTCCCCCACCAACGGGTCTTCTGCGCCGGGTTCCATCCCGGCGATCCGCACGTAGCCTCCGAGCGGGATGGCCGTGATCCCCCAGTCCATGGCGTCGGTGCGGTATCGAATCGCCGGGCCGGGCAGGCCGAGCATGAACTCATGCACCTTCACGCCGAAGGCGCGTGCGGCAAGGAAGTGCCCGCCCTCGTGCATGACTACGAGGATCGAGAAGGTGATCACGCCCCAGAGGACGTTCTCAAGAGCGCCGAGCGCTGCGGTCATGGTGAGACTCCTATCGGTTCGGTGCGCTCCCGTTGCTGCAAGGGGCGCGCCATATCTCAGACGAGCAGTCCAGCAGCGGTCCGTCGGGCCCAGGCATCCGCATGCTCCACAGCCTCCAGCGTGTCGGCGGGCGCTCTGTGATGCCGTTCGAGCGTCGATTCGACCGTTGCGGGGATCGCGGTGAGCGGCACGCGACCTTCGAGGAACGCAGCGACGGCGATCTCGTTGGCCGCGTTGAGCACAGTGGGCATGGTGCCACCGGCACGACCCGCCTCGATCGCCAGGCGCAGGCTCGGGAAGGTGTCGACATCTGGTGGCTCGAAGTCCAGCGAGCCTAGGGTGCGGAAGTCGACCGGCGGTGCGGGCGCGTCCCAACGATCGGGATGACTGAACGCGTACTGGATCGGGATACGCATGTCGGTGGCGCCGAGGTGCGCCTTGACCGAGCCGTCGCTGAACTCGACCATCGAGTGCACACACGACTGCGGGTGGACCACCACCTCGATCCTGTCGTAGGCGACACCGAAGAGGTGGTGGGCCTCGATGACCTCGAGCCCCTTGTTCATCAGCGTGGCCGAGTCGATCGTGATCTTCGGCCCCATGGTCCAGCGGGGATGCGCCAGGGCCTCCGCGACCGTGACCCTGGCGAGGTCGGCAGCCATACGTCCGCGGAAGGGGCCTCCCGAGGCGGTCAGCCACAACTTGTGCACCGACTCCGCGGGCTCGCCCGACAGACACTGATAGATGGCCGAGTGTTCGCTGTCGACCGGAAGGATCCGATCGACGCCCAGGCGGGCGATGATGTCCCCTCCGGCGACGAGCGACTCCTTGTTCGCAAGCGCGAGACGGCTGCCGGCGCGCAGAGCTGCGATGGACGCCCGCAGTCCGGCCGCCCCGACGAGCGCGTTGAGCACGATGTCCACGTCGTCCGCGGCCGCGGACTCCTCTATCGCGGACGGTCCGCCGTGTATCCGGATGCCGGATGCAGCAGATGAGGAGGATGCGGCGTTCTCGTCACCCAGCGCAAGTCTCTTCACGCCGAACTCCTCGGCCTGTTCGAGAAGCAGTGAGACGCTCGAGTGTGCGGCGAGGGCGACGACCTCTATCCTGTCGGGATGCCGCCGTGCGACGTCGAGCGCCTGTCTCCCGATCGAGCCCGTCGAGCCGAGGATGGCGACACGAAGACGCCTCATCTCACACCCGCCACGAACAACGCGTAGTAGGTGACGATGGCGACCATGATGAAGCTGTCGAACCTGTCCAGGAAGCCGCCATGGCCCGGAAGGAGCGTGCCCGAATCCTTCACCCGGACCTCGCGCTTGATCCGGGACTCGGCGAGGTCGCCGATGACCGCGGCAACGGAGGCGAGCGCGCCGACGACGGCAAGCCATACAGGGGCTACAGGGAGATCGAGCAGCGCTCCGGCCGCGACCCAGGTCACGATCGTGCCGAGCGTTCCGGCTACGAGACCCTCCCATGACTTCTTGGGAGATATGCGCGGAGCGAGCGGGTGCCGCCCGAAGGCGGAGCCGGCGAGATAGGCGAACACATCGTTCGCCCAGACGCTGACGATGGTGGTGAGCGCGAGGAGCGTTCCGGCCTCCATCTCCCTGATGAGGATGAGGTGGGACAAGGTGAAGCCGACGTATACGGCGCCGAAGACTGTGATGCTCGTGTCGGCCAGACGTATCTGGCGTATCAGGACATGCCAGAAGAACGCACTGATCACGAGCGCGGCAACCACGGCTGTGAGCCCCGTTGATCCATGCCAGGCGGCAGCGAACGGCATCGCCACTACCGCCGTGAGGGCGACGACCTCGTTGGGCATGCGGCGCTCGCGTCGCGACATCGCGAAGAGCTCGATGCACGCAAGCGCGGCGATGACGGCGACCACCGCGGCAAGACCCCACACCCCGCCGAAGAAGAGCGCGGCCAGCATGACCACGCCGAGAGCGAGAGCGCTACCGGTGCGGATCCACAGGTCACGAAGGCTGACGGTCATGAGCGGCCCCCGAAGCGGCGGGTCCTGCCCTGGTAGTCCACGAGCGCCTTGAGCATGTCCCCTCGCTTGAAGTCGGGCCAGAGGGTCGAGGTCACCCAGAGTTCCGAGTACGCGATCTGCCACAGAAGGAAGTTGGATACACGCATCTCACCGCTCGTCCGAATGACGAGGTCCGGATCTGGGATGGCGTGCGTGTACAGGTGCGCCGCCAGCGTTTCCTCCGTGATGGCGTCCGGATCCTGTTCGCCTGCGGCCACGTCGCGGGCGATCAGGCGTACCGCCTCGGTGATCTCCAGGCGTCCGCCGTAGTTGAGCGCTACCACGAGCGTGAGCCTGTCGTTGCCGGCCGTCTTCTCCTCGGCCCGTCGGAAAGCCGTGAGCGTGGCCTCAGGGACCCCGGCCTCGCTGCCGATGAGCAGCACGCGGACACGCTTGTCCATCAGGTTCTCCATCTCGGCTTCGAGAACCTCGATGAAGAGCGACATGAGGCCGTCGACTTCGTCGGCGGACCTGCGCCAATTCTCGCTTGAGAACGAGTAGATGGTGAGGTAGCGGACGCCAAGCTCAAGACAGGCGGCGATGGATTCGCGGACGGCCTTGGCGCCGGCGCGGTGACCGAACAGCCGGGGCAACGCCCGCTTGGCGGCCCACCGTCCGTTGCCGTCCATGATGACGGCGACATGGGCGGGCGCCTGCCGGGGATCGAACCGATCGAGCAGCGCGCGGTCCGTCTTGGTCGTGAAGAACGCTTCCAGCGATGCCCTCGTGGGAGTCCCGGTCACTCAGACCTCCATGATCTCCGCTTCTTTGCGCTTGAGCATCTCATCGATCTCGGCGATGTGCGCGTCCGTGGCCTTCTGGATCTCGGCCTCGAAGTGGTGCAGCTCGTCCTGCGAGATCTCGTGCTCGCGTTCCTGACGCTTGTAGTGGTCGTTCGCGTCGCGGCGGATGTTGCGCACCGCGACCCGCGACTCCTCGGCATACCCCTTGCACAGCTTGACGAGGTCCTTGCGGCGCTCCTCGGTGAGCGGTGGGAACGGGACCCGGATGACGATGCCGTCGTTGGACGGGTTGAAGCCGAGGTCCGCCGAGCGGATCGCCTTCTCCATCGCGCCGAGGGCGGACTTGTCGTAGGGGCTCACGACGAGAAGCTGTGGCTCCGGGGCGCTGATCGATGCGAGCTGGTTGAGCGGCGTGAGTGCGCCGTAGTATTCCACGACCACCTTGTCGAGGATGCCCGCGGACGCGCGCCCGGTGCGCACGCCGGCGAACTCGTTGCCCAGGGCCGCGACCGCCTTGTCCATACGCTCGATGGTCTCTTTCAGGGTGTGTTCGGGCATCAGGAACCTCCTCGTACGATCGTTCCCACTGACTCTCCCAGGAGGGCTGCGGTGATGTTGCCCTCCTTCTCCATGTTGAAGACGATGATGGGCAGGTCGTTGTCCATCGCGAGACTGATCGCGGTGTTGTCCATCACCTTGAGGCCGAGGTTGAGCACATCGATGTAGGCCAGCTCATCGAACTTCCTGGCATCGGGCACCTGCATCGGGTCGGCGTCGTACACACCGTCGACCTTGGTCGCTTTCATGATGCACTCGGCATGGATCTCGAGGGCCCTCAGGGCGGCCGTCGTGTCGGTGGTGAAGTACGGGTTGCCGGTGCCGGCCGCGAAGATGACGGTGCGGCCCTTCTCGAGGTGCCGTATCGCCCTCCTGCGGATGTAGGGCTCGGCGACGTCCTTCATCTCGATGGCCGACATGACGCGGGTGAAGACACCATGCGACTCGAGCGTGTCCTGAAGAGCGAGCGCGTTCATGACTGTGGCGAGCATGCCGATGTAGTCGGCCTGTGCGCGGTCCATCCCCTTGGCCGAGGCCGCGACGCCCCGGAAGATGTTCCCGCCTCCGACCACGATAGCGACCTCCACGCCGCCCGCGACGACCTGCTTGATCTGCGCCGAGAGGAAATCGAGTATGCGAGGGTCGATGCCGTAACCCGCATCCCCCATGAGCGCCTCGCCAGAGAGCTTGAGCAGCACGCGCTTGTACCGGTACCCGGCCATGGTCCTCCCTCGATATCGGCTCCTCGTGGCCGTACGGCCTCCGACGATGATAGACCAACGGGGCGGTGCATCGCACCGCCCCGTTGCCGTCACGCTATCAGCAGCCGCAGCCGCTGCTCTTGGGTTCGGGGTTGGTCTCGCCGAGAACGAGGCGCTCGAACCGTACGACGTCAACAGCGGCGCCCGCTTCCTTGGACGTCTGCTCGGCGTGCTGCTTGACGGTGATATCAGGGTTCTTCACGAACGCCTGCTCGAGCAGGCAGAACTCCTTGAAGAACTTGTCGAGCCGGCCCTCGGCGATCTTCTGCTGGATCGGTTCGGGCTTGCCGGTCTCGGCGGCCTGCGCCTTGTAGATGGACATCTCGTGCTCGACGACGTCCGCGGCCACCTCGTCGCGGCGAACGGCGATCGGAGCTGCAGCGGCGATCTGCATGGCGACATCCTTGGCAAAGCCACGGACCACGTCGCTGGCGGCCGCCTCCGTCGAGCCGGTGGACACCTCTACAAGCACGCCGATGTTGCCGACGCCGTGGATGTAGACGCTCACGACACCCGCGTCGCTCGTAACCTCGTAGCGCGCGAAACGGGCGACACCCATGTTCTCACCGAGTTTGGCCACGGCTTCACCGAGGCGCTCCTCGACCGTGATCTCCGGACGGGCGAGGAACTCCTGAGCCATCAGGGCGTCCACGTCGGCCGGGGCGCCGGCGAGCACCTGCTGAGCGATCTCGGCCACGAACGAGGTGAAGTTCTCGTTCCGGGCGACGAAGTCGGTCTCGCAGTTGACCTCGACGATGGCGCCGGAACGGGCGTCGTCCGAGATCACACCGCCGATGACACCCTCGTTCGTCGCGCGACCGGCCTTCTTGGCGAGCGCGGCCAGTCCCTTGGTGCGCAGGATGTCGACCGCGGCCTCGAAGTCGCCTTCGGCCTCCACCAGCGCCTTCTTGCAGTCCATCATGCCGGCGCCGGTGCTCTCGCGGAGCTCCTTCACCATGCTTGCAGTGATCTCCATGACTCTCCTCCTCGGATGTGTGTCGTCAGCGCGGTCGAGCGCTTACGCCGGTGCCGGTTCTACTCGGCCGGGGCAGCTGTGTCCGGCGCAGGTTCAGCGACCGGTTCAGTGGCGGCGGGCTCGGCGTCCTCGGCCGCGGGTGCGGTGGCCGATGCGTCCGACGCAGCAACCTCGGCCTCCTCGGCCGCGGGAGCGCCCTCGCCCGGCGTGACAAGACCGGCCGCACGCCGTCCGTCGAGCGCGGCGTCGGCGATCACGCGGCAGATGAGCGCCACCGAACGGATCGCGTCGTCGTTCCCGGGGATGACGTAGTCGACCTCGTCCGGATCGGCGTTGGTGTCGACCAGGCCGATGAGCGGGATGCCGAGACGACGGGCTTCGCGCACGGCGATCGCTTCACGCTTGGTATCGACGACGAACACGGCCTTGGGGAGATCGGCCATGTCGCGGATGCCGTTGAGGTCGCGCTGGAGCTTCTCGAGTTCGCGCCGGAGCAGGAGCGCTTCCTTCTTGGGGAGCTGGAGCATCGCGCCCGACTCCTCCATGTTCTCGAGTTCGAGCATGCGCTTGATCCGGCCGCGGATGGTCACGAAGTTGGTGAGCATGCCGCCGAGCCACCGCTGGTTGACGTAGGGCATGCCTGCGCGCTCGGCCTCGCGGCGGATGGGGTCCTGCGCCTGCTTCTTGGTGCCCACCAGCAGGACCGACCCGCCACGTGCGCTGAGGTCGCGGACGAACTTGTACGTGGCATCGACCTCACGCAGCGTGCGCTGCAGGTCGAGGATGTAGATGCCGTTGCGCTCGGTGAAGATGTAGGGCTTCATCTTCGGGTTCCAGCGGCGGGTCTGATGACCGAAGTGCACACCGGCTTCGAGCAGGTTCTTCATGGAAACGGACATGGTGGTGCCTCCTTCTGGTTGTCGCCTCCGCCCGCTTCTTCTCCCGTCGCGACCGGACATGCCGGCACCTCGCGCGGGATCCACGGGCGTGTGAATTAAGAGCGCGGGTATGGTAGCACGAAATGGCGTGGATGTGTGAGGGGCCTGGGCGGAGCGCCCGAACCGGCGGTCAAACGCCTACCGTACGCGCCTCAGGGCGTCAGCGAAGCCCGGCGAACTCCCGGCCGCACGTGTTGCAGACGAAGTACGCGTCGTAGTGACCGGGGTGTCCGGGATCCGGGACCAGGCGTAGCGCGAGTTCGTTCTCGCACGCGGGACACCAGAGCATGCGCTTCAGGCCGACGTCATCCACGAGCGGCCCGACATCGCCTGTATCGGGGCGCAGGAACACGTGAAAGGCATCCGCACCCGTGGAGCCGGCCCCGAACGCTTCGAGGGTGAGTGTGACCTTCTCAGAGACATCCGCCGGACGTGACTGATTCTTGATCAGGTAGTCGGTGGCCCCGAGAGAGACCGCCTGCTCGATGGTGGACTCCTCCCCGAGATTGGTGAGGATGACGACCGGGATGTCCTTGGTCCGGGGATCGGCCTTGACGGCCTCGAGCACCTGAAGGCCGCCCATGCGCGGCATGATGAGGTCGAGCAGGATCAGATCGACGGGCTGGTCACGCAGCACCGAGAGCGCCGCGAGGCCATCGGCCGCGTCGAGCACCTCGTAGCCGTCCTGCACGAGACGGTCGTGATACATCCGTCGAAGAAGGTCGGTGTCCTCCACGATGAGCACGCGTCTACCTGCCATATAGAGCTCCGTTCCCCCAGTGCGTGTGCTAGCCGACGGGCAGGAAACCCTGAGCTGCGTGCAGTCGCGCCCGGAGCCTCAGCACCGCCTTGGTGTGCATCTGACTCACGCGCGACTCGGTGACACCGAGTACACTGCCGATCTCCTTGAGCGTGAGTCCTTCGTAATAGTACAACGCGATGACCGTCTTCTCGCGATCAGGGAGTCGATCGATCGCGCCAGCGAGTATCTCCTTGAGCTCAGCGCTCTCCAGCATGTGGACCGGGTCGTCGGCGGTCTCGTCGGGTATCGAGCCGAACGGGTCCATGCGGTCGTCGTGATCGGCGCCGGATGACCACATCTCCTCGAAGGAAATGACCGACGTGTATGACAGCTTGGTGAGTATGGCGCGGAGTTCCTGGGACGAGACCCCCATCTCACGCGCGATCTCGTTATCCGAGGGAACGCGCTTGAACCGGTTCTCGAGCGCAATGTAGGCGGCCTCGAAATCCCTGGCGCGGGAGCGCACTGATCGCGGGACCCAGTCCATGGCGCGCAGCTCATCGATTATGGCGCCCTTGATGCGTGCGATCGCGTAGGTCTCGAACTTGATCCCCCGCTCGGGATCGAACTTCTCGATGGCGTCGATGAGTCCGAAGATGCCGTACGAGACCAGATCGGCCGTGTCGACGGTCTGTGGAAGACCGGACGAGAGACGTCCTGCCACGTACTTGACGAGCGGTGAATACGCGATTATCAACCGGTCGCGTGCCCGGATGTCGTCGTCTGCCTTGAAAGACTCCCACGCAGCGGCAAGATCCGCCTTGGGATCGTTCCTCATACGATGTGGACCTCCGTCAGGCCCGCGGATGTGCCCCTCGATGCACCTCACGGAGGTGCCTGGTACTCACGTGAGTATAAATCTGGGTGGTTGCCAGCGCAACGTGACCGAGCAGCTCCTGAACCGTTCTCAGATCCGCGCCGCCCTCCAGCAGGTGAGTGGCGAACGAGTGGCGCAGATCGTGCGGGGTGAGGTGACGTGTCTGTGCGATCGAGGAGAGGTGACGGTCAAGCATCCGCCGCACTCCCGAGGGGGAGAGACGCGTGCCAAGACGGTTAAGGAACAGAGCGGTCTCCCCCGCGCCTTTGTCGAGCGAGGGTCGTCCCTGCCGCATGTACTCGACGACCCGGCTCACGGCGAGCCGGTGGATGGGGACTATGCGCTCGCGCGAGCCCTTGCCCATCACACGAACGGTTCCGCTGGCGGTGTCCACGTCTCCGAGATCGAGGCCGGTGAGCTCCGAGACCCTGACTCCGCTGGCGTAGAGAAGCTCCAGGATCGCACGGTCTCGAAGGCCTTGTGGCGTCGAGGTGTCCGGGAGCGACAGGAGTTCGTCAAGAAACGGCTCAGGCGCCACGTCGGGCAAACGCTTGGGGATCTTCGGAGTGGACAGGACCGCGGCAGGACTTCCCGCGAGGTATCCACGTCTGACGAGGTATCGGTAGAAGGCCCGCACGGATGCGAGACGACGCGCCACGGTGCGTCTGGCGTAGCGGGCGCGGTCCAGCTCGGCGAGGTAGCGACGCAGGCGGCGGTGGTCGGCATCGAGGGGATGGACGCCTTCGCGCGCGGCCCAGTCGGAGAATCCCGCGAGGTCCGACGTGTACGCGGCGATGGTCCGGGGTGACAGGTTCCGTTCCACCCGAAGGTGGACGATGAACTCATCTATGAGGCTTTCGGTCGAAGGGCGTTCCACCGGTCTATCCTCCTCAGCCGATCTCGCCGTCCCGGCCGCGTTGGATAAGGTCCTGGCGTCTATCGAGATAGGCAGCCATGTCGCCACGCGCACGTTCGCTGTATGCAGCATACCGCGACCGTTTGCCTTTGACCGGTGGATCAAGCGGGGGAAGCAGGCCGAAGTTCACATGCATCGGCTGGTACGGTCGGGTGTTGGGATCGGTGGCATAGGCGATGAGCGAACCGAGCGCAGTGGTGGGCGGTAGCACGACAGGGTCGGAGCCGTTGCGCATGGCCCAGGTGTTGAGGGCTGCAAGCAGCCCGGTGGCCGCGGCCTCGAGGTATCCCTCCGTGCCACTGAGCTGGCCGGCGACACGGAGCCGTGGCAGCGCGCGGAGAGACAGGTCCGGTCCCAGGACACGGGGTGCGTCGATGAACGTGTTTCGGTGCATGACGCCGTGTCGAAGGAAGACCGCTCCATCGAGACCGGGAATCATCCGGAAGACACGATCCTGCTCGGCGAAAGTCAGGTTCGTCTGGAACCCGACCAGGTTGTACGCGGTGTGCCCCCTGTTCTCCGCGCGGAGCTGCACGACGGCCCAGGGCGGCTCGCCGTTGCGTGGATCGACCAGGCCCACAGGCTTGAGCGCACCGAACCTGAGCGCGTCGAGGCCGGTGCGGGCGATCTCCTCGACGGGCTGGCACGCCTGGAAGAGCTCTCGTCGCTCGAAGTCACGCAGGGTGACACGCTGAGCGCCCACCAACTCGGCCACGAACGACTCATATTGCGTCCGGGACATGGGGCAGTTGAGGTAGTCCGCCTGCCCGCCCTTCCCCCACCGCGAGGCTTCGAACACCTGACTGCGGTCCACGCTCTGCGCCTCCACGATAGGCGCTGCAGCATCGAAGAACGAGCGGTGTTCGCTGCCGACGATCCGGGAGAGCGCATCCATCAACGTGTCGCTCGCCAGCGGGCCGGCGGCGATGATGGCATCGCCATCGGGCATCCGTTCTACCTCGGAGTGCACCACGGTGATGAGCGGATGTCCTTCGATGGCTGCGGTGATGGCTTCACTGAACGCCGAACGATCGACCGCAAGCGCACCACCGGCAGGAACGGCCGTGTCGCGTGCTGTCGCGAGGATGAGAGAACCCAGATCGGCGAGCTCGCGTTTGAGGAGTCCCGCGGCGGTGGCCGGGTCGTCGCTCTTCAGGGAATTGGAGCATACGAGTTCTGCGAAGCGATCGGTGTGATGCGCGGGCCCCGTACGGATCGGGCGCATCTCGTGGAGGCGAACCGGCACGCCGCGACGTGCGAGTTGCCACGCCGCTTCTGAGCCCGCAAGACCCGCGCCGACGACCGTGACAGGCTCCACAACCACTCTCCGATCATACGGACGACATCATCAGGTTGCGGCGTAGGGTATCACGTCACACCGTACCGTCCGTCAGGGTATCGTGCGATCAGTCCCTGTGCCTCGAGACTACCGAGCGTCCTTGCCATCGACACGATGTCGACACCCAGAGGGCGAGCGAGGTCGTCCGGACGCATCGGGTCCGCTGTGAGGGCGCGGACGGCTGGATCCGTGCACACGGCTGTGGTGGCGGGAAGGGACCCCTCCCATCCGAGGAGCGCCGCGAGCTCAGCGGGATCGGTTGCCATCGCGGCGCCCTGCCTGATGAGACGGTTCGCGCCACGTGACTCGGGAGAGAAGATGGATCCCGGCACGGCCACGACCTCCCTTCCGGCATCGAGTGCCGCGTCGGCAGTGGAGAAGGTACCACTGGGGAGTCCCGCCTCGACCACCAGCACCGCGTGAGACAGGCCTGCGATGATGCGGTTCCGGCGCACGAACGTCCAACGGGTGGGCTGGTGTCCGAAGGGATACTCGGAGACGACCGCATGCTCCGCACGCATGGTGGCGAGTTCTTGTGCGGACCTGCGGGGGTAATCGATGTCGGGGCCGCACCCGAGTACAGCGACCGACGGACCCCCGGTGGCAAGCGCGGTGCGGTGCGCCTCTGTATCGCAGCCGACCGCGGCTCCCGAGATGACCGTGATGCCCGACCGCGCCGCCCACTCGGCGAACATGCGCGCGCATCGTAGTCCGTACGGTGTGGCCTTCCGTGATCCTACGATAGCCAGACCGGGCACGAGCGCGCCGGGGTCACCGACCCCGTAGAGCCGCTCCGGGGGGTCAGGCGTACGGGCGAGCAACTCGGGATACCCCGGCGTCCCGAGCCGAAGAACGAAGCGGCCACCCCTCACGACTGCTCCCAGCAACGGTACGCCAGCGCTTCGCTCAGGTGATCCGATCCGATGTCGTCACAGGTCTCCAGGTCCGCGAGTGTGCGAGCGACTCTGAGGACACGGGTGACTGCGCGCCCCGAAAGGCACGAGGCGCGCGCGGCAGAGGCCAGGTATGCCCGCGCTTCGTGCGTGAGGGACCCGCGGAGGTCACCCGGAGGGCGTGAGGCCGCGAACGTTCGTGCACGTACGACCCTTCCTCGCACGTCGTCGGTCGAAGGGCGCTTCGCTCCATGCTCGAGCAGCAGCGACGGGTCGATCCGGTCCACTCGCACCGATATGTCGATACGGTCGTACATGGGGCCACCGATGCGGCCGAGGTACCGGGACACGGCTCCCTCAGAGCATCTGCACACACGCTCCGGGTCCCCTGCATAACCACAGGGGCATGGGTTCATGGCCGCCGCCAGAGTGACGCGTGCGGGGTACCTGATGGCACCGTTCGCGCGTACGAGGGTGACGACCCCCTCCTCGATGGGTTGCCGCAACGCCTGGAGCGCGGCTGGCGCGAACTCCGCGATCTCGTCCAAGAAGAGCACTCCGTTGTGCGCGAGGCTGATCTCCCCGGGTCGGGGCGGCGTGCCCCCACCGACAAGCCCGGCAACGGTACAGGAATGGTGGGGAGCGCGGAACGGACGCGCACCCTCGATGATGGCGCGTGGGTCGATCCCTGCCACCGAGTGTATGAGCGCTGACTCCAGGCGCTCCTTGTCTTGAAGCGGCGGAAGCAGTCCGGCGAGCGCTCTGGCAAGCATGGTCTTCCCGGATCCGGGCGGGCCCGTCATCAGCAGATGATGTCCTCCTGCAGCGGCCACCTCAAGGCATCGCTTCGCCGTCTCATGTCCCGCGATGTCTTCAAGTCTGACCGACAACGGCTGTGGCCCAGGGGGTCCGCCCCGTTGGACCGTGAGTGTATCGGGGAGCCCTGCACGCAGGGAACCGAGGTCCGCAAGAGCTCTGAACCCGAGCCCAGGGACGACCGACACGACATCCTCCGAGCCGGCGGGCCCGAGAAGTTCCCTGCCCTGTGAGGCAGCCGAGATCGCGTGGGCGAGCATGCCCGGGACATCGCGCACCGTGGCATCGAGTCCGAGCTCACCGACGGCCGAGAGGTCGGCGAATGTGGTGGCAGGTATCTGCCCAGTTGCGCAGAGGACCGCCAGAGCGATGGGCAGGTCGAAGCCGGTGCCGTGCTTGCGTAGAGGTGCAGGCGCCAGATTGACGATGACCCGCGCGTTGGGGAACTCGTATCCGGCGGTCCTCAAGGCGGCGCGCACGCGATCTCGCGCTTCCTGGACGGCGGCGTCGGGCAGGCCGACGATCCCGAACACCGGCAGGCCGGATGACACGTCCGCCTGCACCTCTACGGGAACCGCCTCCACTCCATGCAGCGTGGCCGTGGTGATGGTGGCTTGCACGGTAGGTCACGCCACGAACGCTGCGCGATGGTGTCTCAGCAGTGCCCGATCATCCGAGATCACTGCCACTGAGACCACGTCGAACCGGACTGCGCAGTCGGCGAGCCCTGCGGAGGAGATGTAGCCCTGGGCAAGCCTGGCGAGTCTGCGCTGCTTCGAGGCCGATACCGCTTCTTCCGGCGTGCCAGCGGAGGTGCTTCGCCGGGTCTTCACCTCACAGATGACCAACTCCTCGCCGTCGAGGGCGATGATGTCGATCTCGCCGCGCTCTGTCCGCCAGTTCCGCTCGAGGATCTCCATCCCCATCCGCTCCAGATACGCCGCTGCGGCGCTCTCTCCACGCATGCCGATGTCTGTGCTTCCCATGCCTGCTCCTTTCGACACACGGAGCATGACCGGTGACGTGAACCAGGATGTGAACCGTTCCTAACCGGCGACGGGCCCGGGCTTAGAAGAGCCGCTGAGCGGAGCAGGGAGCGAACGACCGACGATGGACCGGCGACGGGCCGAGACGGTCGAGCGCCTCGAGGTGTGAAGGGCTTCCATAGCCCTTGTTCCCGGCGAAACCGTAGTCCGGGAATCGGGCGTCGAGTTCCACCATCAGCCGGTCGCGGGCGACCTTGGCCACTATCGAAGCAGCGGCGATGGCGCGTATATGGCGGTCACCCCCGACGTATGCGGTGCACGGGGGACCCAACAGTACGGGAAGACCATCCACCAACACGTGGTCTGGACGCATGCTCAGGGCGTTCACAGCGTCGCGCATGGCGCATAGATTCGCCTGGGCGATACCGAGTCTGTCGATGTCGTCGGGGCCGACATGCGCTACGGCCAGCCCGAGCGCCTGCTCGCGTATGACCCTGTCCAGACGCTCGCGTGCCTGAGCCGACAGCCGCTTCGAATCGGTCAGCCCTGGCAGGCATGTCTCGCGCGGGAGCACGCATGCGCACGCTGAGACCGGACCTGCCAGAGCGCCGCGGCCGACCTCATCGACGCCCGCGACGCAGAGGAGTCCCCCATCCATGAGCGCGATCTCGACCCGCGCGAGCGCGTCGAGCCGCTCCGCTTCGCGAAGAGCACGTTCCAGGCGCCGGTGCGCCCGGCCCACGGCGGCTACGACCCCCGGGCGGTCATCCTGCGAGAACCGCTCCAGCAGCGACGGCAGGTGATCGACGTCGGCGCTCGTGAGGAGGGCGACCACCGTGGCGACAGAAGATGTGTCCATGCGGACAGTGTAACCCCGACACGACGAAGGCCCCGGACGGATCCGGGGCCTTCGGGCGATGCGGGATGCTAGTGGCGCAGTTCCTTGACGCGCGCGGCCTTACCGACCTTGTCGCGCAGGTAGTAGAGCTTGGAGCGCCGCACCTTGCCGCGCGAAACCACCTCGAGCGCGACGATCTTGGGCGAGTGTACGGGGAACGTACGCTCCACGCCCACGGCGAAGGAGATCTTGCGGACCGTGAAGGTCTCACGATTGCCAGCGCCATGGCGCCGGATCACGATGCCCTGGAACGGCTGCACGCGCTCGCGGGAGCCCTCGACGACCTTGTACATGACCTTGACGGTATCCCCTACGCCGAACTCGGGCAGGTCTTCACGCAGCTGCTGCTGCTCGATAGCGCGGATCTTGTCCATGAGACGTTCCTGTTCAGTCTGTGGTGTCTTCAGTAAGGTGCCCGGAGGCACGAGTGCACAGTATAGCGAAGGGTCGTGACACAGGCAACGGGGCCGGGCATGTCGATCGGACGCCATACGCCTGTGAGCCGTCGTGTCCCGACGTACAGGTCATTCCATCAGGCCTATACGTTCGGGCGGCCAGAACCGGATGATCGCGCGACCTTTGATCTCCGTCAGGGGAACCGATCCGAACACGCGCGAATCTGCGCTGTTCGTACGGTTGTCCCCCATGAGCCAGACGTGACCCTCAGGGACGGTGTAGGGCATCTCCTGGATCATCGGCTCGGACGGCAGGCCGTGCGTGTACGGTTCATCGAGCACCACTCCGTCGACGACGACCTCTCCGCCGACGAGATCTACCGTTTCCCCTCCCAGCGCGATGACGCGCTTGATCAGCGTATCGACGGAGCCTGTGGGGTCCTCGAGCACCACGATGTCGCCACGCTCCGGTTCGGTGAACCGGTAGATGAACTTGTTGGCGATGACCCGGTCCTGAAGCTCGATGGTGGGGATCATCGAGCCGCTGGGGATGACGTAGGGCTGCACGACGAACGTCCGGATCGCGGCAGCCAGTATGAACGCGAGTGCGACCATCGCGACCAATTCGGCAAGCCACCGGATGAATGATATCGGGCGCTCACCATCGTCCGTCATGGTCGTCCCCTCCCGTACAGCCGGTACGGTCTCCGTCACGTCGGCGAGGTCGTTGCGCTCGTACTCCTGCTCAGTCACGTTCGTGGGTCTCCGATCCTTCAACGATGGAACGCGCGAACTCCGCCTCTTCGGGGCTGAGATGCGCGCGGGCGATCAGGTCTGGGCGGCGTTCCGCGGTGCGTCGCACCGATTCACGCCGACGCCATGCAGCGATGCGCGCATGGTCACCGCTCAGAAGCACATCGGGGACGCGCATCCCCTCGAACTCCGCGGGGCGAGTGTATTGAGGATACTCCAGAAGGCCGTCGGAGAACGACTCATCCGCGGCGGATTCGGTACAGCCGAGCACACCCGGCTGAAGCCTCGCGACCGAATCCACGAGCACCAGAGCCGGAAGCTCGCCGCCGGTGAGCACATAGTCCCCGATGGATATCTCGAGGTCGGCGCGCGAGAGGATACGGTCGTCGAAGCCCTCGTACCGGCCACAGACGATGACGAGGCGCGGATGCGCAGCGAGCTCCCGTACGAGCGCCTGGTCCAGAGGCCTTCCCTGTGGCGACATCACTACGACGAACGGGGGTTGCGGATCCAAGTCGACCATGGCATCGAGCGCCTGATGGACCGGTTCGGGCTTCATGACCATGCCCGGCCCGCCTCCGAAGGGGTAGTCGTCCGTGGTGCGGTGGCGATCCGCTGTCCATTCCCGCAGATCGTGCACCGCCACGTCGACGGCGCCGCCTGATATGGCACGTCCCAGTATCGAGGCCTGCAGCACGGGCTCGAACATATCGGGCAGGACCGTGATGATGTCGATCCTCATGGCGTGCCACCGTTCTCGTCGATCAGGCCGTCGAGCAGCGTGATGTGAAGCATGCGGTTCTGATCATCGACCTCTCGCATCACGTCGGCTATCACCGGGACGAGCACCTGGCCGAATGGGCCGCCCTCCACCACGAGCACGTCGTTGGCTCCGGTGATGATGCGCTCTGTGACCCGTCCGATGTCGCCACGTATGGAGTCGTGTACCGTGTAGCCAAGAAACCCCTCGTCCCGGGTGGGCGCTTCGGGCAGGTCGCTCTCCCGGGCGAGCAACCACCGGCCGACGAGGTCATGGGCAGCGGCCGCATCCGCGACCTCGGACAACCTCACGAGGGTCCCTTTTGAGACCGGACGGATGTCGCCGAGCTCGTACCGGCGGACCTCAGCAGGGGGCGGAACGACCCAGACCATCAGCTCGTCGAGATCATGCACTGAGAGGCCGTCGGCCAACGCCACGACGACCTCCCCTGTGGTTCCGTGAACCTTCGTCACACGTCCGACCCTGCGGTACGGAGCAGGCATCGCTCAGCCGACGACCTCTACCGTGGCGTCAGAGCCGTTGAGCGACGCCGCAGCCCTCACGAGCACGCGGAGCGATTTCACGACGCGCCCCTGCCTGCCGATGACCTTGCCTACGTCATCCGGATGGACAGTGACCTCGTATGTGGTGAGCGCATCCGTCTCCTGCTTGTCGATCGCCACCTCTTCGGGGTGCTCGACCAGTGAGGTCACAACGTACGTGACCAAAGCATCGACGTCAGCGTCGCGTGTCATCACTACTCAGCCGCCTCGGCAGTCTCTGCCTCGGCTGGCTCCGCGGACTCCTCGACCTCGGGCTCGGCGGCGGCCTCAGCGGCCTTCGCCTCTGCCTCGGCTGCGGCCTTGGCGTCGGCTTCCGCCTTTGCCTGAGCCTTCTTCGAAAGCGTCTCGGCCTTCTCCGGTGTCTTCGCCTCAGGGTCCTTGGCGATGGCGAGCAGCTTCGCCACGGTGTCGCTCGGGGTCGCGCCCTTGGCGATCCAGGCGTCGATCTTCTCGACATCGAGCTCGATGGTGGACGGCTCGGTACGCGGGTTGTACCGGCCGAGGATCTCGATGAACCGGCCGTCGCGAGGAGCGCGTGAGTCGGCCGCGACGACGCGGTAGAACGGGGCCTTCTTCGCGCCCGCGCGAGCAAGGCGGATCTTGACTGCCAAAACCTTCACCTCCGTGTAGGTGGCCTATGCGTGGCCACTCGTGAGCAAAAGCAGCGACTAATGATACGAGATGGGACTGTGCAGGTCAAAAGGGGCTTTGCGCGGACCAGACGGCTACATGCCACCCGGCATACCCGGCATGAACGGACCGCGTCGTCTCCCCTTCTTACCCTGCCGTTCCGCCACCTGGAACTGCTTCATCATCTTCTTCGCCTGAGCGAACTGCTTGAGAAGTTGGTTTACATCGTATACCGAGACACCAGAGCCGACCGCGATGCGTTCGCGACGCGATCCGTTGATGATCGAGGGCTTGGCGCGCTCGCGCGGCGTCATCCCACGGATGATGGCCTCCGTTCGCGCGAGTGCCCCCTCATCGACCTCGGCATCCTTGGGGAGCTTGTTGGCGCCGGGGATCATCTTGAGGATGTCCGAGAGCGAACCCATCTTCCGCACCTGCTGGAGCTGTGAGAGGAAGTCGTCAAGGGTGAACTCGCCGGACCGCAAGCGCGACTCCATGTCGGCGGCCGTTTCGGCATCGATCGAGTCCTGGGCCTTCTCGATCAGGGTGACCACGTCGCCCATGCCGAGGATCCGCTTGGCCATGCGCTCAGGGTGGAAGACCTCAAGTGCGTCGAGCTTCTCTCCAAGACCGACGAACTTGATCGGCCGTCCGGTGACCGAGCGGACTGAGAGGGCCGCGCCGCCTCGTGCATCGCCGTCGAGCTTGGTCACGATCACGCCGTCGAAGTCCACGCGTTCGGCGAACGCCTTGGCGGCGGTCACGGCGTCCTGTCCGGTCATCGCATCCACGACCATCAGAACCTGGTCGGGCCGGATCGCGTCCCGTATGGCGGCAGCCTCGTCCATCATCTGTTCGTCTATGTGGAGGCGGCCGGCGGTGTCTACGATGACCACGTCGCGCATCCGGTCGATCGCCTCGCGGACACCCGCGCGTGCGATATCGACCGGTTCAGCCCCGTCCTGCCGGTAGACCGGGACACCCAGTTGGGAGCCGAGCGCCTCCAGCTGGTCGATCGCTGCCGGGCGGTACACGTCGCATGCCACCATCATCGGGCTCTTGCCCTGCTGCTGGAGCAGGCGGGCAAGTTTCGCCGAGGCGGTCGTCTTGCCCGATCCCTGGAGACCTACGAGCATGACGATCGAAGGCATACGGCCGGAGAACACCAGCTTCGACTCCGTGCCTCCCATGAGGGTGGTGAGCTCCTCGAGGACGATCTTGACCACCATCTGGCCGGGAGTCAGGCTCTTCATCACGTCCTGGCCGACCGCCCGTTCGCGGACGGCGGCAACGAACGTCTTCACGGTCCGGAAGTCCACATCGGCCTCGAGCAGAGCGAGGCGCACCTCGCGCATCGCAGCGTCGACGTCGTCCTGGGACAGGACTCCCCTGCCGGTCAGCTTGCTGAAGACCTCCTGGAGACGGTCGGTGAGATTCTCGAACACGGCATACCTCCGGACGGTGACACGCGGCTCGGAGCTGCAGCGGCTACTCGACGCCTCCGAGCCTGTGCAGCGGGAACACGATAGCGACAACCCTACCATTGACGGCTGACACGGGCACAGGCCCCACGATGCGGCTGTCGTACGAGACACCCCTGTTGTCACCCGCGATGTAGACCATGCCGTCGGGAACGACGAACGGAGGAGCGTAGAAGTCCTCGTGTTCGGGGACCGCGCCGTAGCCGGAAGGCGCCAGATCCCCGTTCACGTAGATGCGGTCACCGAAGACCTCGACCGTGTCGCCCCCGATCGCGGCGACGCGCTTGATCACACGTACGCTGCGTCCGTACTCGTCGGGGACGTTCACCGAAAGGACATCGCCGACGGCGGGGTCAGGGTAGCCCTTCGTGAGAAGGATCCGGTCCCCGTTGAGGAGGGTCGGCGCCATGGAGGGACCGTCTATCCGGATGGTCGTGAAGACGACGTAGAAGACGGTGATGAAGATGCCGAGCGCAAGGGCAAGGATGGCGGCCGTGACAAGAAGCCGCCTGTCGCTCTCGCGCCACGGGATGAAACGGTGTTCTTCCACGGGCGTCAGTCGACGTCGCCGACGAGCGCAGACGCGAACGACAGGGGGTCGAACCGCTCGAGGTCGTCGAGCCCCTCACCTACCCCGATGCGGACCACGGGCACGCCGATGCCGCGGGCGACCGCAACGACGATGCCGCCCTTGGCGGTACCGTCGAGCTTGGTCAGTATCACACCGTCGAGGTCGAGGGCGCGATCGAACTCCCGTGCCTGCACCAGACCGTTCTGGCCGGTGGTGGCGTCCACCACCAATATGGTTCGCACAGGGAAGGGACTCTCCCGCTCGGCTACCCGCTTGATCTTCTGGAGCTCCGCCATCAGGTCGGGCGAGGTATGGAGGCGTCCTGCGGTGTCGATGATGATGATCTCCGCGTCGCGCACGCGCGCCTCGGAGATGGCGTCATAGGCCACGGCGGCCGGATCGGCCCCGTGGGCCCGCTCGACCACCGGAACCCCCGCGCGCTCGCCCCACACGCGGAGTTGCTCGATCGCGGCTGCCCGGAACGTATCGCCGGAGCCGATCACCACGGAGCGCCCCATGGCCGAAAGCTGAGCGGCGAGCTTCCCCACGCTAGTGGTCTTCCCGGTACCGTTGACGCCGACCATCAGGATGCATGCGGGACCAGAGTCGAAGGGATCGTCGCCAGGTACGGTGACCTCGGCAGCGATCTCGTCCACGAGCCTGTGGACCACCGCGGGCGCATCTGCCAGCGCTTCGCGAGCGGCGGCTCGCCTGAGGCGTTCCACCATCTCCGACGCCGCCTGGGCGCCCATGTCGGCGAGGATCAGCGCCTCTTCGAGTCCGTCCCAGAAGTCATCGTCGAGGTCGGGACCGCGCCGTAGCAGTACGTTGAGGCTTCCGCCCAGCTGCTCCCTGGTCCGGGAGAGCCCCTCACCAAGACGCTTGTACCAGGGCGCTTGCGTCATGCGGACGCCCCGTGGGGAAGGGCGCGGTCGAGCTTCTGGCTGACCACCTTGCTGACACCGTCGGCCTGCATGGAGACGCCATACAGCACGTCGGCCATCTCCATTGTCCGTCGCTGGTGCGTCACGATGATGAACTGGGTGTGATGCCGCATGCTGTCGACGAACGCGATGAACCGCCGCAGGTTGGTGTCGTCGAGCGCGGCTTCCACCTCGTCCAGGATGTAGAACGGGCAAGGTCTGGTGCGATAGACGGCGAAGAGCAACGCGAGTGCGGTGAGTGACTTCTCTCCACCCGAGAGCAAGGTCATCTTCTGGAGGCGCTTGCCTCGCGGTTGCGCGATCACCTCCACACCGGTGTTCTCGGGATCGTCCGGCTCGGTGAGCGTGAGAGAGGCGTTCCCACCGGGGAACAGCACGCTGAAGACCTCCTGGAAGTGAGCGTCAACGAGCTCGAACGTGTCGAGGAAGCGGTCGCGGACCTTGCGGTCTATCGCCGCGACCACCTTCTGCAGCGCCTTGCGGCTCGCCATCAGGTCGTCCAACTGCAGCTGCATGAAGTCACGGCGCTCCTGGAGACCGGAGAACTCCTCCATCGCGACCGGGTTGACCGGACCGAGGTTGGAGATTCGCTTGCGCAGCTTCATGGCGCGGTCGCCGGCCGAAGCGCGATCCTCTACCGGCGGGATCTCCAGCGCCCGCTCGATGGGCACGCCGAGGTCCTCCACGATCCGCTTCACGGCAGCTGTGACCTGCACCTCGAGCGCAGCCTTGTCCACACGCACGTCCGCCATGGTACCGCTCGCGGCCTCCACAGCCGCTTGCGCCTGACGCACCGCCTCCTGACCGTCATGGATCGTCTGCCGGAGCGACTCGGAGTCCGCCTGCTCGAACCTGGCGCGATCACGCAGCTTGTCGGCCCAGTGCTCGCTTCGCTCCAGCAGCACCTGGTAGAGCGCATGGAGCGGCTCGACACGGGCGCGGAGCGTCTCGAGCGCCTCGGCTGTCTCGCCTGAGTGCGTCACGGCGTGCTCCAGCTCGCGCAGCTCAGAGGTAAGGGCGGCCTGCCGACGCTTGAGGTGGACCTCGCGCTCGGAGACCGCGGCGATCTCCACCTGGCACGCGCCAAGACGGTTGGCGACCTCGCTCTCCACCCTGAACCGCGCGTCCCGATCCTCACGCATCGCCACGGCCGAGTCCTCGAGCTCCTCGATGCGTGCAAGCCCCGTGTCGATCCTCTCGGTGAGGGCGCGCTGTGCGGGGCGGTCCTTCGCGGTCTTCTCCTCGATCTGCCTGATCCGCAGGTCGATCGACGCCGCCTCGGTATCCGAATCGGTGACGCTCTGTTCGAGCCGGCCGACCTCCTCGCGAAGCGATGCCTCCTCACCGGTGAGCGTGGCCAGCTCTTGGCCGAGGGCGAGTGCTTCCTCCTGCGCCGCGCTGAGCGACTCGCCCGCCGCCACGAGCGCCGCCTCCGCCGCGCCGACCTCGGAGTCGAGGGCCGCGTAACGATCGTTGAGCTCGACGAGCTGCCGCTTCCGGGCTATCACACCGGCGTCTTCGTCGAGGTTCGGCCCCCTGCGGAGACGGCCGCCGGACCAGGCCATGTGGCCCTGTGGTGTGACGAGCCGCCATGGGCCGTCGGCATCGGCGATGGCTTCGTCAAGCGAGTCGACGACACGCACATCCCCGATGAGAGCGTGCAGCGCGCGGCGCAGGTCATCAGGGATGGTGATGCGGTCGACGAGACGTACGCCAGGACCGTCCGCCGGGAGTTCCGCCGTTCGGACGTCATCCACTGCGAGCAGCGAGAAGTCAGACGCACCGTTCTCCTCAAGCACAGCGAGAGTGCGCCGCAGGTCGCTGCTGCTCCGGACGAGCACACAGAAGACGTCGGCGCCGAGCACCCGCTCCACGACCTGTTCGTACTCCGCAGGAACGGTGATGTGATCCGTGACGGGTCCGATGACGCCCGGGGAACCATCGTCCCGGGCCAGCAGCGTTGCGAGGGCCGGAGATGCGCTCTCGAAGGCCCGGTCTACCTCCTCGAGGCCACGGATGCTTGCGCGGACCTCGGCGAGCTCGTTCCTGAGCCTGTCCAATGCGATGCGTTTGGACTCGGTGAGTCGGACGTGCTTGTCGACCTCGGACGCTGCGAGATCGCGCTCCTTCCCGGCTCGCGCGATCCGCTTCTCAAGATGATCGAGCCGGTTCCGCCGGGCCGACAGGGTCTGCATGAGGGCCGAGCGACTGTCGCGGACGGCCGTGGCGCGCTCCTGGAGGATCTCCGATTCGAGAGCGAAGCCGGAGAGCGCCTGCTGGATGTCCGTAAGCTCCGTGCGCGCATCGTCAACGTCCTTGCGCGCGCGCCGGCTCTCCGTCATCACACGGGTGAGCGCCTCCTCGGCGGCAAGACGCTCCTTGCGGGCCGTCTCCGACTCCCTGCGCAGTTCACCGAGTTGCGTGTACAGCGCCTGGATCTTGGCTTCCGTGACGGCCCGCTCCTCGGCGATCTGCTCGAGCTCCTGCGTCCTGGCCTCGAGTCGCGTGCCGCTCTGGTGGAACTTCTGACGGAGCTCGGACAAGCGCTCGACGAGGTTCTTGCCTTTCTCCTCCAGGAGGAGCAACCCCGAGTTGGTCCGTTCGAGAACGGACTGCAGTCGCCGGCGCTGCTCTGAGAGATCGCCGACGAAAAGGCCCTTCTCCTCGAGAAGCGACTGGAACCTGGCGAGCTCACGTTCCTTCTCAGCCAGGCGATACCGCGCCAGGTCGACCTCGGCGTCCCGCTCGCGCTCCCGCCGCTCAAGCCCGTCCCACTGGTCCTGCAGCGCCCGGAGGTCCCCCACAGCGAGGGCGACCTCGAGATCGCGCAGCTCGGCCTCGATCTCGCGGTACTCGCGCGCCTTGTCGGCCTGTCTCTGCAGCGGCTTGAGCTGGCGGTCGATCTCGGTGAGGACGTCGCGTATGCGGTCGAGGTGCACGTCCATCGTAGTGAGCTTGCGTACCGCCCGCACCTTACGCTTCTTGTGCTTGAGCACACCGGCAGCCTCTTCGATGAGCGCGCGGCGGTCCTCCGGCTTGGAGTTGAGGATCTCGTCGAGCCGGCCCTGGCTGATGATCGAGTGGGTGTCGCGTCCCAGGCCCGTGTCGTGGAGCAGCTCCTGGATGTCGAGGAGGCGCGAAGGCGACTGGTTGATCAGGTACTCGCTCTCCCCGTTGCGGAACATCCGACGGGTGATGGTGACTTCGCTGAACTCGAGCGGCAGCGTGCCGCTGCGATTGTCGAGCACGAGGTCCACCTCGGCGATGCCGACAGCCTGTCGTGCCGACGAACCCGCGAATACGACGTCCTCCATGGAGTTGCCGCGAAGGGTCTTGGCCGACTGCTCGCCGAGCACCCACAGGACCGCATCGGAGATGTTGGACTTGCCCGAGCCGTTGGGGCCCACGACGACAGTGACCCCGGGCTCAAGCGCGAGACGGCTCTTGTCGGCGAAGGACTTGAACCCTTTGAGGGTGAGTGACTTCAGGTACAAGTGACAGCCCATTCCGCAGGATGTGACGGTAGGTGTGCCGGGCCTGACCCCGCGCCGGACGTCCCGTATCCTACCACAGCGGGTCGGCGCTCAGCGGGCCCCCGAGCCCCCCTCCAGCGCCTCCAGTGCGGCTGTCGCCGCCGCCTTCTCAGCGGATTGCTTCGACCCCCCGATGCCGCGGCCGGAGACCTCTCCGGACACGGATACCTCCACCGTGAATCTGCGATCGTGTGGAGGGCCGTCGGTAGACACCACGCGGTACTGCGGGAGCACACCCCACTGTGCCTGCGTGAGTTGCTGGAGCAGCGACTTGGGATCGCCCTGCGCGCTCGTCTTCCCATCGGGGGCTGCGGCGACGATGCGTTCGACGAGCGCCGTCGCGGGCTCGAGACCTCCGTCGAGGTAGACGGCGCCTACCAGCGCCTCGAGCGCGTTCTCGAGCACGGAGCTCCGAACGCGCTCGCCGGCGGCGTCGGCGCCTCTCCCGAGCCTCAGAAGGTCGGCGATGCCGAGGGAGTCTGCGGCCTGTGCGAGCGACTCGCCGGCCACTACGGAGTGCTTGCGCCGGGTCAGGTCTCCCTCGGGCTCCCCAGGGAACGCGCGATAGGTGCGATCGGCCACCAGGAAGCCCAGGACAGCGTCGCCGAGGAACTCCAGTCGGTCGTATGCCTCCGTACCGGCATGCTCCGCCGCGTAGGACGGATGAGTGAGCGCCACGTCCAGCAGGTCGGGGTCGCGGAACCGGTACCCGAGCGACCGGGCGACCCGATCCTGTAGCGAACCGGACATCAGGCGAGCCCCTCCAGCACGGTGAAGAACAGCGTCGCGTTGTGGCCGCCGAATCCGAAGGAGTTGCTGAGCGCCGAGCGGATATCGGCCTCGCGGGCGGTATTGGGAACGTAGTCGAGGTCGCACTCGGGGTCGGGTGTCGTGTAGTTGATCGTGGGCGGCAGCACACCGTCGCGCATAGCCAGCACGCAGATGGCGGCTTCGAGCGACCCGGCGCCGCCGAGGAGGTGCCCGGTCATCGACTTGGTGGACGACACCGGCGGAGCGTCCGCGCCGAACACCTGCTTGATGGCGCCTGTCTCCGCGGCATCGCCCAGCCCGGTGGAGGTGCCGTGGGCGTTGATGTAGTCCACCGCCGACGGTGCCACCCCGGCGCGTTCGAGAGCCTGCCGCATCGCCCTGCGGGCGCCGTCACCGGACGGGTCTGGAGCGGTGAGGTGATACGCGTCGGCGGATGCGCCGTAGCCGGAGAGCTCGGCGTAGATCCTCGCACCGCGAGACCGCGCGTGCTCGAGATCCTCGAGGACCAGGATGGCTCCGCCCTCGCCCATCACGAAGCCGTCGCGGTCGGCGTCGAACGGCCTCGACGCGCCTTGCGGATCGTCGTTCCGGGTGGACAGTGAGCGGGCCGATGAGAACCCCGCCAGGCCGAGCGGTGTGACACCGCAGTCGAAACCTCCGGCGATGACGACGTCGGCATCGCCTCTGCGTATGGCCTCGCCCGCCTCGCCGATCGAGTGCGTCCCGGTAGCGCAGGCGGAGACCGGCGCGTAGTTGATCCCCTTGGCGCCGAGCCTGATCGAGATGTGGCCGGCCGCGAGATCGACGATCATCATCGGGACGAGGAAGGGGCTCACCCGTGCGGGGCCCTTCTCCTCGAGCACGGTCTTCTGCTCCTCCATCGTGGCAAGGCCGCCGATGCCCGAGCCCACGATCACGCCCACGCGGTCCGCGTTCTCATCGTCGATCTCGAGACCCGCGTCCTCGACCGCCATCACCGCGGAGGCAAGGGCGAACTGCTGGAACCTCGAGAGGCGGCGGGCCTCCTTCGGCTCTATCCACGGCGACGGATCCCAGTCGTCCACGCAGGCGGCGAACCGGACCGGGTACGCCGATGCGTCGAACGAGGTGATGGGCCCTACCCCGCTGCGACCGTTGCGGATCGAATCCCACATGGCGTCGATGCCGACGCCTACAGGCGACACCGCGCCCAGCCCCGTGACGACGATACGTCTGCTCACTGCGCTTCCTCCTCGGTCGCCGTGCGCCACTCATCCTCGAGGCGCGCCATCAACTCCCCTACCGGCAGGATATCGTGAATGCGGGCGGCCGATGTGCCCGCGAACACCAGGCCCTCCACCACGTCACCTCGCTGTGAACGCTGGAGCGCATCCATGATGCAGTACTCTTTGCCGCACTCCTTGAGGCACGACTTGCACCGCTCTATGCGCGGGTAGTCTCCCACCGCCAGACGCTCGGTGAGCGGGTTCACGATCGCCCGGCCGGGAAGGCCCACCGGGCTCTTGGTGAGGACGATGTCGTCTTCACACGCCTCGAGGTAGAGCCGTTTGAACTCATCGGAAGCGGAACACTCCTCCGTGGCGACGAACCGTGACCCCATCTGCACCCCTGATGCGCCGGCATCGAGCATCCGCTTGATGTCGGCTCCGGTAACGATCCCCCCCGCCGCGATGACGGGGATGTCCACAGCGTCCAGGATCTCAGGGAGAAGGTCGTCCACGTGCTGGTCGGTGCCGAGATGGCCTCCGGCGTCCACGCCCTCGACGACCACCGCCGACGCGCCGAACCGCTCAGCCAGACGTGCCACCCGCGCGGAGCCGACGATCGGCACGCACTCCACGCCTGCGTCGCGGCACCAGCCGAAGACGTCGCGGGAGAAGCCCGCGCCTGCGACCACCAGGTCGACGCCCTCGCCGATCGCGGCATGGACGAGGTCCTTGAACGCCCGGACGGCCACCATGATGTTGACGCCGATGACACCCGAGGTGGCAGCGCGAGCCGCACGCACCTCGGCCGCCAACTCGTCGACGGTGAGACCCGAACCCGCGATCAGTCCCACTCCCCCGGCTTCGGCTACAGCCGCGGCGAGCGGCGAGAGCGAGATCCGCACCGCCATGCCGCCCTGGACTATGGGCAGGCGAGCGGTCCGGGATCCGATCGTGAGCGTTGGCATCTCCATGCTTCCTCCTAGCGGTGCGCGGGCGGCACCACCCGCGTGAGGGTGGTGCCGCCGCAAAGCGGCCGGTTCAGCCGCGCTAGTCCAGGTTCGTCGCGATGTACTCCACCGCGTCGCCGACCGTCTTGATCGACTCGGCCTCTTCGTCCGGGATGGACACGCCGAACGAATCCTCAAGCGCCATGACGAGCTCGACGATATCGAGCGAGTCGGCGCCGAGGTCGTCGAAGAACGACGCCTCGGGGGTGACATCGTCATCATCCACCGAGAGCTGGTCGACGATGACGTCCTTCACTTTCGCGAAGATCTCCTCCTGCTCCATACGAAACACCTCCTTCCAGCGCTGTCGCGTTGGCCCGGCTATGCGAAGGTCATGCCGCCATCAACGGCGATGACCTGACCGGTGATATATGCGGCATCGTCACTCGCAAGGAACGCCACCACAGCCGCGATGTCCTCGACGGACCCCATCCGTCCCATCGCGATCATGGACAAGGCGCCCTCACGTGCCGCGTCAGGCAGCGATGCCGTCATGTCCGTCTCGATGAAACCGGGGGCGACGGCGTTGGCCCGCACCCCACGGCCGGCCAGCTCGCGGGCGACCGTCTTCGTCAGCCCGATCAGGCCGGCCTTTGCGGCAGCGTAGTTGACCTGGCCGGCATTACCCATCATGCCTACGACCGAAGCGATGTTCACGATAGACCCCGCGCGCTGCTTCATCATGATCCGCGAGGCCGCCCGCGTGGTGTAGAACGCGCCGCTCAGGTTGGTCTCTATCACCGCATGCCAGTCGTCGTCGGACATCCGGACCAGCAGGCCGTCACGCGTGATCCCCGCGTTGTTCACGAGCACATCGAGGCGCCCGTACTCGGATACCGTGCGCTCCACGAGCGCGGCGCTCGCGTCAGGGTCGCTGATGTCGCCCTGTAGGGCGAGAGCCCTGCCACCTGCCTTCTCGATCGCCGAGACGACCTCGGAGGCTGCTTCCTCACGACCCGCGAAGCCGATCGCCACGGATGCTCCTTCTGCAGCGAGCCGTGTGGCGATGGCGGCGCCGATACCTCGCGAGCCACCCGTCACGAGCGCGACACGTCCCTCGAGACGGTTCATCCGAGTACCACCTCTCTGAGTCTTTCGGCCCCGTCTGTCTCCAGAGATACCCCTTCGAGGCCCTCCATACGACGGGTCATGCCGGTCAGCACCGCACCGGGGCCGCACTCGGCCAGCACCCCGACGCCTTCCGAGCGGAGGCTCTCCATGATGGCGGTCCAGCCGACAGGGCGGACCATCTGTGTGGCGAGGCGCTCCCTGATGAGCGGTGCGCTCGTGACGAGGGACGGGTCGGTGTTCTGCGCAACGGGGATGCGGGCGTCTGCGAACGTCACGGTCTCGAGAAGCGCGCTGAACGCGGCCGAGGCATCCGCCATGAGCGGCGAGTGGAACGCACCGGCGACGGCTAGAGACACCACGCGTCGAGCACCCGCGCCCAGGAGCGCCGCGGTAGCGCGCTCCACACCGGGATGCGTGCCCGAGATGGTCACCTGGCCCGGTCCGTTCTCATTGCCCACCCAGACGCCGTCGAGGCCGTCGATGACGGCGGCGATCTCCTCGGACGACATGCCGAGCACCGCAGCCATGGTACCGGGAACCGCCGTTGCGGCCTCCGCCATCAGTCTGGCGCGCTCGCACACCAGCCGCATACCATCATCCGGCTCCATGACGCCGGCGTAGACGAGCGCTGTCAGCTCGCCGAGGCTGTGACCGGCCACCGCACGCGGCCGCACGCCCGATGAGTCGGCGACACGCGCCCAGGCCAGCCCGGAGACGAACAGGAGAGGTTGAGCCACGCGCGTGTCGGCGAGAGCGGAGGCGGGCCCTTCAGTGGCGATCGCGCGCACAGGTAGACCGCTCACGTCCTCCGCCAGGTCGAGCAAGGATTCCGGGAGTGCCGCTGACGGCAGCGCGTCGAGCATACCCACCCGCTGCGACCCCTGCCCCGGGAAGACGAACGCTGCGCCAGCCCCCATCGTCACTGGCCCGCCCACGCGCCGAGACGCCTGAGCGTCTCTTCCGCCTCGGCCACGATACCCTCGACGATGGATGCGGCGGGCTCGATACACGACACCATCGCGGCCGACTGGCCGGCCATCAGGCTGCCCATCTCGATGTCACCCTGGCGCATGGCCTGGGCGAGCTTACCCGCACCGAGCGCCTCGATCTCGGCAGACCGGTTGTCGCGGTCGAGCTCCATGATCTGCCGAGCGAGCTTGTTCTTGAGAACGCGCACAGGGTGGCCCGTGGACCGTCCCGTCACGATCGTATCGCGGTCCCGGGCCTTGAGGACCTGCTCCTTGACCGCGGGGTGGATGGTGCACTCCTCGGCGCACATGAACCGGGTGCCGAGCTGGACTCCCTCGGCGCCGAGCGCGAAGGCCGCAGCCGCCCCCCTGCCGTCGGCGATACCGCCCGCGGCGATAACGGGGATGTCCACCGCGTCGACGAGCTGAGGCGTGAGCACCATCGTGGTGAGTTCGCCGATATGCCCACCGGCCTCCATGCCTTCCCCGATGATGGCGTCAGCGCCAATGGACTCCATCCGCTTGGCCAGCGCCACCGAGGGGACGATCGGGATCACGATGATGCCGGCGTCCTTGAGCGGACCCATGTACTTGGCCGGATTCCCGGCGCCAGTGGTCACCATCGGCACGTGCTCTTCGAGGACCATCGCCACGATATCGTCTATATGCGGCGTGAGCAGCATGAGGTTGACCCCGAACGGCCGGCCGGTGAGCTCCTTGGCCAGCTGGATCTGCTCCCGGAGCAGGTCCGTGGGCATATGCCCGGCGCCGATCACGCCGATGCCGCCGGCGTTGCTCACCGCCGCGGACAACTCGGCCGTGGCGGTCCAGGCCATGCCTCCCTGCATCACGGGATGCTCGATATCCAGCAGCGTGGTGATCCTGGTCGTGAGTGTCATTCGTTGGGCCCCTTAGTCCAGCGGACGACCGCCGCGCCCCAGGTGAGTCCGGCGCCGAATCCTACAAGCGCAAGGACGTCTCCGGGTTGCAGGTGGTCGCCAGTATACATGTCGTGCAGTGCAAGCGGTATCGACGCGGCGGACGTGTTCCCGAGCATCGCCACGTTGGAGAAGACGCGCTCAGGCGCGATGCCGAGACGGGCAGGCACCGCGTCGAGTATGCGCTGGTTCGCCTGGTGCGGAACGAGCCATGTGAGGTCGTCGGCCGAAAGCCCCGACGCTTCCAGGGCCCGCCGCGTCGTCTCGGGGATCATCCGGACCGCGAACTTGAAGACCTCGCCGCCCGACATGCGGAGCCGGTGTTCGCCGTTCGCGACACGCTCGGGTGTGCAGGGCGCGGCTGCGCCGCCGGCAGGTACGATGAGCACGTCGGCGCCCGACCCGTCGGAGCCGAGGTCGATCCCCATGACGCCGGGCTCGTCCGAGGCCTCGAGCACGACCGCGCCGGCACCGTCTCCGAAGAGCACGCAGGTGCGCCTGTCATTGAAGTCGATGTGCCGCGTGAGGGCGTCGGCGCCGATCACGAGCACCTTCCGGGCCCGGCCGGCCTCGATGACGCACGTGGCGTGGTGGAGCGCGGCGATGAAGCTCGTACACGCCGCCATGATGTCGACCGCACCGCAGGTGAGACCAAGCCTGTCCTGCGTCAGCGCTGCTGTGGAGGGCATGATGTGGTCCGGGCTGCCCGTTCCCACGACCAGGAGGTCGATGTCGTGGGGCTCCATGCCGGCGTCCGCAAGAGCGGCGCGGCCGGCTTCGACGGCAAGGTCGGACGTGGACTGTCCCTCGGCGACGATCCGTCGCTCCCGGATGCCGGTCCGGGTCACGATCCACTCGTCGGTGGTGTCAACCATACCCGCGAGGTCGTCGTTGGTCAGCACGTGCTCCGGGAGGTACGCCCCTACCCCGGTGATGGCGGCGTGTGTCATGTGGTGCATGGCCCCTCGTCGTGCGTCGCACGTGGCGCGGCGCGGCTGAATGTCCGAGTAGTGTACCCGTTCACGGGCGCACGGGCATCCCGGAGGCTGCTTATGCGTCCACCCCGGCCGAAGGCGCGAGGGACGCAGCGATCTGGCCGGTCAGGTCTCCACGTATGGCGCGGGCCGTGGCCACGACGCCACTCGCCACGGCCCTGGCGTTGGAGCTGCCATGGCCGATCATGCAGACACCGTTCACACCAAGCAGCGGCGCTCCACCGTAGACGTCCGGATCGAGGCGCTCCTTCAGGGCGATGAGCGAGGGCTGCACCACTGCGGCGGCCATCTTGGCCGCTATCGAGGACGTAAGCGCGGTCTTCACTTCACCCAGCAGCACTCTCGACAGCCCCTCGAGGACCTTCAGCGTCACGTTGCCAGTGAAGCCGTCAGTGACGATCACGTCGACGACGCCTGAAGGGACATCCGCGCCCTCGACGTTGCCGACGAACCCGGGGACCTCTCCCAACAGCGCATACGCCTCCTGTGCGAGCGCGGACCCTTTCGTGGGCTCTTCGCCGATGTTGAGCAGGCCGATCGTGGGTTCCTCCACACCGAGGAGCACGCGGGAGTACGCGCTACCCATGTATGCGAACTGCACGATCATCTCCGGTTTGACGTCGGCGTTGGCGCCGATATCGATGAGGGTCGTGGGGCGTGCTCCGGCGGGGATGACCGTGGCGAGGGCTGGCCGCACGACACCGGAGAGGCGCCCCATGCCAAGCGTCGCCGCAGCCATGCATGCGCCGGTGCTGCCTGCACTGAAGAACCCGCGGGCGCGTCCTTCGCGCACGAGGCGACAGCCGACGACGATCGAGCTGTCCTTCTTCGAGCGGACCGCGGAGGCCGGATGCTCGTCCATCGCGATGGTCTCGGTCGCGACCACCGCTGTGCAACGCTCGTGCTCGAACGAGGCGAGGACCTCCTCGGTGCCTACGAGCAGCACAGAGAGGGACGCGTCCTGCTGCAACGCCGTCCGTACCCCGTCGATGACGACGTCCGGTGCGTGATCGCCGCCCATGGCGTCCACAGCGACCGTCACTGGCTTGTCATGCACCGGTGGCTCCTCCCGCATCATGCGTACGTTCACAGACCGATGGCGCTCAGGAGCCTCTCCAGATCGCAGTGCTCCTCGAGCATCCGGCGTATTCTAGCAGCCTTGAGCGGGTCGTGGAGATGCACACGCCCGAGCAGCGCCTCCATCCGCTCCACGGCAGTGAGCGTGTCGGTGTCCACCAGGAGCATCGGCACCCCGAGATCCTCGGCACGGGCGATGACGAACGGGTCCGGCCTGAGGTTGCCGGTGAGGACGATGGCGCGGGTGCTGGTCTCAAGGGCCGCAAGCTGGACGTCGGCGCGGTCGCCTCCGGTGATGACCGCCTTGTTCGCCTTGCGACGGAAGAACCGCAACGCCTTCTCCTGACCCATGGCTCCTACCATGAACGCCTCCACCGTGTCCTGCAGCCGGTCTTCGGCGGTGATGACCACGGCATCGAGGGCATCGACGATCTCCCTGACGGTGACCGAGCCGAGCGCGGGGTCGAACGGGATCACGCCGAGCATCGGTACTCCGCGGGACTCGAGGAAGGGGACGATGCGCTCACGGGCGACGGGCAGCCGTGACTCGTGGATCCCGTTCAGGATGACGCCGCACAGCTGTTCGCCAAGGTAGTGCGCCATCCAGAGAGCGTCTTCGGGGAGGTCGGTGGGGCGTGGCCGGTCGACGAGCAGGACCGGCGCCGACAGCAGCGGACCGATATCGCCCAGGGACAGTCCGGCGCAGGTGCCTTGCGCAGGCTCGGTGGGGCCCTCTACCACCATCACGTCCCGACCTGCCGAGCATCGGTCGAACGCGTCGAGGACCGCAGGGTGCGTATCCGCCGCCTCGCCCGCCAACATGCGCTCTATGAACGCCTGGGTCCGTACGACCGGACAGACAGCGTCAAGCGGAGACGGTCGCTCCAGGACCTGGTTGACGTACAGCGCGTCCTCGTCGGTGGTCACACCGTCGACGGTGACCGGCATCGTCCCGTACGGCTTGAAGTAGCCGACGTCGTAGCCCCTGTCGGCGAGGATCCGGGTGAGTGCGACGGCGATACCGCTCTTGCCCGTGTACGGCTTCGTCGACGTGACGATGATGGAGCGCATGGTCATCCTCCGATCCCGATGCGGATGTCTGCAGCGACCGCTCCCGTTGAACGCATACCAACGATGAGCGGGTTGATGTCGAGCTCGGTGATGTCCTCGAACTCCATGGCCAACGCGGAGACGCGGCAGATGACGTCGACGATCGCCTCGATGTCGGCCGGTGCCTCTCCCCTCGCGCCGCGAAGAAGGGCGTTGCTCCTGATCTCGTCGACCATCTCCCGGGCGTCATCGGGGGTCACCGGACACATCCTGAACGAGACATCCTTCAGGACTTCCACGTAGATGCCGCCCAGACCGAACATGAGGATGGGGCCGAAGGAGGCGTCCCTGTTCACGCCGATGATGACCTCACGGCCGGGAGGAAGCTGCTCCTGGAGCGTCACGCCCCAGATGGTCGCCTCCGGGAGGCGATGCATGACCTTGCGCATGATCGAGTCGTACGCGTCCTCGACCGCATCGACCGAGTCGATATCGAACACGATCCCGCCGATGTCCGATTTGTGCAGGACATCCGGACTGGCGATCTTCATGACCACCGGGAACCCGATGGAGGCCGCGAGGGACCGGGCCTCGGACAGATCGTGTGCGAGCCCCGACGCGGGAACACGGATACCATAGGCCCCCGCGATGCGGGCGGCGGAGGACTCGGTGATGAACGTGCGTCCCGCCTCACGAGCATGATCGATCGCCTCACGCACCACGCGTGTCTCGGCCTCCACATGACGGACCGGCGCCTCGGGCCGGGCGATCCGCAAGGCGTGCCGCTGCATCGCCGCAAGGGTGGCGACCGCGCGCTCGGGGAAGGCGTATGTGGGCACGTCGTGCTCCCTGAGGTAGGTGTTGGCTTCCGCCACGGTCTGGTCGCCCATGAACACTGCCAGAGTCGTGACGCTGCTGTCCGCAGCGACCGATGCGACCGTCTGTGCGGTCTCCAGCGCCTCGGTCATGGCCTGTGGCGTCAGCACCACGATGAGCGAGCGGACCCCGGGATCCTCGACCAGGATGCGCGCGGCGGCGTCGAAGCGGCTGGCCGGAGCATCGCCGAGGATATCGACCGGGTTGTAGACGGCGGCCGCGTCGGGAAGGACCTCGCGCAGCGCGGACACGGTGGACGGCTCGAGACTCGCAAGCGTGAGCCCTTCAGCGGCGCACGCGTCGGTGGCGAGGATCGCCGGACCACCGGCGTTGGTGAGTATCACCGTTCCCGGCCCTGCCGGGAGCGGCTGCCGTGAGAAGCCTTCGGCGAGGTCGAAGAGCTCCTGGACCGTCCGTGCAGGCACGGCGCCCGCCTTGCGGAACGCCGCCTCGTAGGCGACGCGTGACCCTGCAAGACTGCCGGTGTGAGAAGAGACGGCCTTCGCGCCGGCGTCGGAACTGCCGGCCGTCAGCGCGATGAACGGGGCGTGCGAGCGCAGGCCGATGACCGAATCGACGAACGCGCGGCCGTGGGAGATCGCTTCCAGATACGCCACGACCACGCGCGTGTCGGGATCGTGAGACCACATCCGGATGAGGTCGACCTCGGAGATGTCCGCTTTGTTGCCGAGGCTCACGAAATGTGCGAGGCCGATACCCTCTCCCCGCGCCCAGTCGAGTATCGCCGTACCGAGTGCTCCGGACTGAGAGAGGAACGAGATCCCGCCCGGTGCGGGCATGATCGGGGCGAACGAGGCGTTGAGCGAGGAGCGCGTGGCGATGAGGCCGAGGCAGTTGGGACCGAGGATCCGCACGCCGCCGTCGCGGGCGGCAGCCACCAGCTCGCGCTCGATCACAGCACCCGCCGCTCCGGTCTCGCGGAACCCCGCTGAGATCACGACCGCGGAGCCGATGCCCCTGCCGGCGCACTGGCGGACGGCATCCACCGCGCCACGAGCGGGGACGACGATCACAGCCATGTCCACGGGGTCCGGGACGTCTGCCACCGAACCGTACGCGGCGTAGCCACCGATCTCCGTGGCGTTGGGATTCACGGGATAGATGGCCCCACCGTAGCCGCCCGACACGATGTTGGCGAGCACTGCGCCACCGACCTTGGAGGGGTCGCGCGACGCCCCGACCACAGCGATGCCTCGTGGAGCGAAGAGTCCCCCCGGCACTGCCGCTCGCCTCCCCTGGCCCTGAACTGAAGACGGCGCCTGTATCTCGGCGCCGTCCAGGCTTACTCGGTGTCGATGATCTCCCTGCCATCGTAGTACCCGCATGAGGGGCACACACGATGGGGAAGCTTCGGCTCGTGGCACTGTGGGCAGACCGAACGCGACGGCGCTTCCACGTGGTGGGTGGCGCGACGAGCGTCACGGGTGGCCCGTGTCGTCTTTCTCTTGGGTACCGCCATGACACGTACTCCCTTCGAGGCGCCGCATCTGAAGCGGCACGAAGATGCATTGAGGCGACCGTCAGCCGGTCGGCGCAAGGCGACATGATAGCACAGCCGCGCACACGACATGCAAGGGGCGCGACACACGCGCGGGTTGCTCACTCCTCGGCGTCGTCCGCCTCGGGGAGGAGGTCGGCCAGAGCCGCGAAGGGCGACCTCGAAAGGTCAGGGCCGCAGTCGCACGGGCCTTCGGCGAGATCCGCGCCGCAGCTAGGACAGATACCTGGACAGTCGGCATCGTGGACTGGCGCGAACGGCAGCTCGAGAGCGATGGCCGAAAGGATTGCCGCGGTGAGGTCGACCGACCCGTCAACGATGTACTCGTATTCCTGCTCCTCGGGCAGCTCGTCCTCCATGCCGGGATGCACGTAGAAGCCGTCGAGGCCGGCCGTGATCGTCAGCGGGAACTCGCGGAGGCAACGCGAACACGTGGCGTCGAGCGTCGTCGTCACCGTGCCGCTAAGGACGATCCCCGCCCCCGCCGATGAGAGCACCGCATCAAGATGAGCGGGCTCGCTCGACCTGAACAGCTCGGTCCCGAGCTCGATGTCGGGAAGCTGCACGTCGCCGACGAGCGGGATACTGGCGCCGAGGTCGTCCAGGATCTCCCGGACGTCCACGACGTAGACCGATGCTGCGCTCACTGTCCGCGCTGGGAGACCTTGCCCTGCAGGCGGTCGCGGCTACGCTGCACCGCCGTGAGGAGCTTGCCCAGGTTCACCTCGAGGTTGGCCATCATCTCGTCGGCGTAGTCCTCCGCGCCCAGGCGGACCTCACGCTCTCGAGCCCGTGCGTTGTCGAGGATGTCGGCAGCCTGCTGCTCGGCGAGCTTGACGATCTCCTGCTCTGCGGCCATGGCCTCTGCACGCGCGCGTGCCTCTTCAAGCACACGGTTGGCCTCCTTCTCGGCCTCCTCGAGCATCTCCTGCCGCTCCTTGACGATCCACCGCGCCTGCTTGAGCTCGTCGGGGAACTGCGCCCTGATCTCGTCGATCAACTCGTAGATCTTGTCCGGATCGACGATCTTGGAGTGTGACAACGGCACGTTGCGGCCGCTGTCGATGAGTTCTTCGATACGGTCGATGAGCGCCAAGATATCCATGCGTACCTCCCTAGAGGGACTGGTGCAACCGCGAGGTCAGCGCCTCGCATACTGCGTCTGGCACGAGCCCTTTCACCGACCCGCCGTGGCGGGCGATCTCCTTAACGGCCGACGAACTCAAATACGCGTACTCGGGGATGGACATGATGAACATCGTCTCGACGTTCTGGTCGAGACGGTAGTTCAACTGGGCCATCTGGAACTCACGCTCGAAATCGGTCACAGCGCGGAGTCCCTTGATGATGACCTTTGCATCCATCTCCTGCGCGAATTCTACTAGAAGTGAATCGAAAGGGAGTACCCTTACGTTCTCCAACTGCGTGAGCGCGTCTTCGATGAACCCGACACGCTCCTCGAGCCCGAACAGAGGACCGCCGCCCTTGTCCGGACTGAGTGCTACCCCCACGACGACCTCGTCGAAGATCGCCGCAGCGCGCTCGATCACGTCGAGGTGTCCGTTGGTCACCGGGTCGTACGTCCCCGGACACAGTGCTCGGTTCACGTGGATGGGTCACCCTTCATACCGTGCGAACGAAACCCCGGTGTCCCCATACCGCTTCTGCGAGATGAGGACGAACCCCTGCCGGGGAGCCGCGGCGGAATCCCACCGATGCTCATACACGACGATACACCCCGGACTCAACCACCCGGAACTCCCGAGCGCTTCCAGGACCTGCCACTCCTCGGCAGGCACTATCGTATAGGGAGGGTCCGCAAAGAGCAACGCCGCCGCCGGGCCCGGTGAGGCCGTGGCCAGGCGTGACGCGTCGGTCTGCACGACTTGCCAGCGCTCAGGCGGTGCTTCGACAGAGGCGAGGTTCTTCCGGATCGCTGCCAGCGCCCGACGGTCACGCTCGACGAACGTCACGTGGCGCGCGCCGCGGGACAGCGCCTCGATGCCGAGCGCGCCGCTTCCCGCATAGAGGTCGAGCGCCGAGACGTCGTCCAGGTCGCCCAGGATCGAGTACAGCGAAGAGAAGACCGCCTCACGCACCCGGTCGGTCGTAGGTCGTGTGCCGGAACCAGGCGGCGCCGTCAGTGGACGCCCCTTCCATTGTCCACCGATGATCCTCATCCGCTGCTCGTCCACTCCCACGCGGCCCCGACGCGCAGCGCCGCATCCTCCCGCAGCGGGACGTGGGCCGCATCATCGAGGTGTGGATCCTCCGCCATCAGCGCGGCCGCGTCCTCACGGGCCGCGTCGAGCAGGTCGCCGTCCGTGGCGAGAGACGCGAGCCGCAAACCAGGGACGCCGCTCTGCCGCTGGCCAAGGACCTCCCCCTCGCCGCGGAGGCGGAGGTCGAGCTCGGCGAGCTCGAAACCGTCGTTGGTAGCTGCGATGGCTTCCATGCGGGCGCGACCGTCCTCGGTCTTGGGATCCGCGAACAGAAGGAACGTCCCCGGCCGTTCAGCGCGTCCGATCCTGCCTCGGAGTTGATGGAGCTGCGCCAGACCGAACCGATCCGCGTCCTCCACGATCATGACGGTCGCGGCCGGAACGTCGACACCCACCTCGATCACGGTGGTCGCGACCAGGACGTCAGTCTCCCC